>CAYUPJ010000224.1:0-6510 GCA_964446635.1 uncultured Anaerolineae bacterium | reverse complement strand
TGGTTATCTGCTGGTGAACCTGTTGCCAGACCTCCTTAAGTTGACACTAATGATTACAACACGGCCTTGAGCTATGCTATCAATCACGTTAAGACCCGCTGGCAGTTCTATCGAGAACGGTATGAGAGGTGGAAGCATGGATAGAGATGAACAGTTCCGTAGAAACCATGACCTGTTCGAGATGTTCATACAACAGGTGCTGGACGATCCAGAACTACTGGACCATATTCCAGATGGTGCTGACATCATTTTCCTCCCCGACAGCGATCCAGCGCTTCGGGAGGCTAACCTGGCACTTGGCGCTGAACGAGAACGCGAGGGGGCTACCGTCACCTATATTCGCATTGAGATGGTGCCCCAACTGCGCACCATTTTCGTCCCCCGTCTGAACATTGAGCCTGCCTTCGCTTAATAGCGGCCAAGGCCCCAGGGATGATCAAGGTTTTGTCCCACCCAAGTCGGAGAGTCTTGAGATGAGCGTCCAAATCGTCAGCAAGCCCAAACAGCCGGCTTGCCCCCGGCCTGTGCTGTCCATGGTACCCCCGCTCAATGACGGTGATCACCTGTCCCGCGCAGAGTTTGAGCGGCGATATCAGGCCCACCCGGAGATCAAGAAAGCCGAACTTGTTGAAGGCATAGTTTACGTGCAAACAGCAGTTCACTTCGAGCAGCATGGACGACCCCATAGTGATGTGGTGGCCTGGCTGGGTGTGTACTGCGCCGCTACACCTGATGTATTGGGTGGTGACAATGCAACCATCCGGCTCGACTTTGAAAACGAGGTGCAACCAGATGCGCTGTTGCGCCTGGAACCTGAGCACGGGGGCCGCTCGCATGTTACAGAGGATGACTATTTGGAAGGCCCACCGGAGTTGATCGTAGAAATCGCTGCCAGTAGCGCCGCTTACGACTTGCACGTCAAGCGTCGCGTCTATGCCCGCGCCGGGGTGCAGGAATACCTGGCCGTGCAGATGTACGAGCAGCGGGTGGACTGGTTCATCCTGCGCGAGGGGGTTTATGAGACACTGACGCCTGACACCGACGGCGTGTTGCGCAGCGAGGTGTTCCCAGGGCTGTGGCTGCAACCAGCCGCCCTCTGGTCGGGCGATCTGGCGACGATGCTGGCGGTGTTACAGGAGGGCTTGGCCTCGCCAGAGCACGCCGCTTTCCTGGCGCGCTTTCAGACACCGCCCGGCGGTACCAAATAGCCCTAAGCTTGATGCCTGCCATGGCTGGAGCTTGCAATTAGACACCAGCGAAGCAAATGAGATGCCCTGGTGGAATCAGGTCAGGAGGTAGAGATCATGAGCATGTATCCTGTAGTGGTCGAGCTACCGGAAAGCATTTTTGAGCGCGTGAAACGCACAGCGAAAGGGCTAAAGCAGCCAGTCCAACAGGCCCTGGTCAAGATCGTGGAGGCCGGTTTGCCGTCCTTGGCGAAGGTACCCCCAGAGTACCGGTCAGAGCTTGAAGCCCTGGAAGCCATGAGCGACAAAGAACTCTGGGAGATGGCGCGGAGCGAGATGCCGGCTGCCCAACAGCGCCAGTTGGACTACCTTCTACGGAAGAACCAAGCAGAGGGCTTGAGCGAGGCCGAACAACGATCGCTCGATCAGTTGCACGCTGAAGCAAACCGGCTGATGCTGCGTAAGTCTTACGTCTATGTGCTCCTCAAGTGGCGCGGACACGAGGTGCCCAGGTTGACAAGCCTGTAGGGGCGGGGATGCGAAATGCCAAAGCCAGAATCCCAGCTCACCTGCGGCGCAAGGTCGAGCAAACGGCGCGGCATCGGTGCGGCTATTGCCTGACCCCGCAGTCGATTACCGGGATGAGAATGCAAATTGACCACATCATCCCCGATCCATCACCGACGAAGGCCGCAAAGTGTTGGCCAGGTCAGTGGCGGAGTGGACGACGTTCACCGAGAAGTTGATGGAAGTGCTGGGGCGACATGGCCATATGGAGCCCCAATCCATGCCTGGCTAGAGGGAAACATGACTGTTGGGGAGATAGGGCAAGTATTGGTCCACATTCGGGCCCAGATGGACCTGGACAGCGAGACCGAACACGAGGTGCTGGAGGAGATCCGCTCCCACCTGGAGGAGGCAGTGGCAGCAGCCCAGGCACGGGGACTGGACGAACAGGCAGCGCTGGCGGAGGCGGCGGCCCGCTTCGGCATGGAAGAAGTGGGTGTTGAGCTACAACAGGTTCACGTTGGCTGGGGCACCGCCGACGCCGTCATCGCCGCTGGGCTACCGGTGGTGTGCGCCCTGGTGCTGCGCTGGCTGGTCTTCGCCCCCGACGGCACCGCCTTGGGCTGGCCGCAGTTGCTCACCCGCCCGACCTTCTGGGTGATCGCGGCCGCGGCCCTGCTGGTGCCCCTGCTCAAGTTTGGCCGTTGGCGCTACGCCCTGATGACCTGGGTCTTCTTCTGGGCCATCACGATCGTCTTCTCTACCTGGCCTGCCCTGCGCTGGTAAGTACACTTCTGGAGGTACTGTATGAAAGACCTGGCTATCATCGAAACCGTCCTTCGCAACCGGCATCACTTTTTCAGCGAGATACGCGAGGGCATTGGCCTGCCGGAGAAAATGCGGGCCATGCTGGTCTCTAGCATTGCCTTTCTGGCCGTCTACGGAGCGGTGATGGGGTCCACCCACAGTCTGTGGCAGGCCCTCAGCTCGGCCGTCAAGCTGCCCGTTCTCTTCCTGGCCACGCTCATCGTCTGCTCTCCCACGCTGTATTTCTTCAACGTCCTCTTCGGCTCCAAACAGAGTCTGACCCAGAACATCGCTCTCATCCTGACGGCCATCACTGTCACAGCGGTACTGTTGCTCAGCTTCGCTCCCATCACCCTCTTCTTTCTGTTGACCACCAGCCACTACCAGTTTTTCAAGCTGCTCAACGTGGCCATCTTCACCATCGCTGGCAGCATGGGGGTGTTCTTCCTCAGTCAGGGGATGCGGGTGGTCTCGGCCTCGGGCAAGGAGGGAGTCAGTGCGCGTCGGTGGGTGCTCCGTGTCTGGATCCTGATCTACGGTTTTGTGGGCAGTCAGATGGCCTGGACGCTGCGGCCTTTTATCGGCGCCCCCAGCATGCAGTTCGAGCTATTCCGCCAGCTCGGCGGCAACTTCTACGCCAACGTGCTGGTCAGCATCGCTGAGATCCTGGGCTTCGTGGTGGTGAAATAGGAGGCAGTTCATGAGGGAAGCAGTGAATCAGCGAATCAGCGAATCAGCGAATCAGCGAGTCAGCGAATCAGTGAACCCGGAGCCTTCCGCCACAGAGCAGATTCTGGACCTGCTGTTGGAGGCTTTACTGGAGCGGCAGGCCGTTCGTCAGGCTCAAGAGGAGCCCGGTCTGGATCAAGTGACGCCGCCTTCCCCGGCCCCGCAGCCAACGGAGGACTCATCTGCGCCGGAGCCAATTGCCGCTGCCAAACCAACACGAGAACCTGAGCCCGGCGAGGAGGGCTGGGCACCACCGCCACCGTTGCCCGGCATCAACCTGGGACGTACCCTGAGCCGTCTGCTGCTCGTCCTGGTCGTGCTGGTGGTGCTGATCAACGTCCCCATTACCCGCTACGGCACCAGCCTGGCCCGCCTCATGCCCGACACCGCCGCTCTGGTCATCCGCGACGGCCTGGTGCTCAAGGGCAGCGGCTCGGATATATACGTCCTGGAGGACAACAAGCTGCGTTGGATCAGCAGCCTGGAGGCGTTCGAGTTCTTCAATTACCGCTGGGAGCAGGTCCACGTCGTTGATGACCGCTTCCTGGAGAAATTCGAGAAAGGCCGCCCCATCCACGTGCTCCTTAAGTGCGAGGGCAGCCCTCACGTCTACGCCCTGGAGAACAGCCAGAAACGCTGGATCAAGGACATTCCTACCTTCGAGGCCCAGGGATACGTGTGGGAGGACCTGAAATCCGTCACCTGCGACTACCTGCGCAGTCTGCCCGACGGCCCGCCCATCCCCGAAGACGCTGGTCCGCCGCCGCAGCCGTAGGTGTGAACATCGCCAGGTGGGTTTGGGAATGGATTTGAAGCGAGGTTATCTAACGACAATAGAAGCTGCGCTGGGCCCGCTCGACGAGGCCCGGCGACGGGAGATCGTGGCCGAGATCAGCGGCCACCTTGAAGACAAAGCTCGCCGGCTGATGCTGCGTGGGCTCTCAGAGGAAGCAAGCATGGAAAAGGCAATGGAAGCGTTTGGTGATCCGGCCGAGGTGGGCCGGGGGTTGAAGCAGGTGCATGGAGGGGCGACGAGGCGAGACGCATTGCTGGCAGCATTGCCGCCGGTGCTCCTCGGCCTGAGCATCGCCATTTCCTTACTGCTTAGAGCGCCTCTGAGCCGGTTGGTGATCGGTGGCCCGACGCCCGTCCACTATAGCCCAGGCATCATTACGGGAGGGATGGTAGTCGGCATCGGCGCGATGGCGCTGGCCGCGCTGATCTTGGTGATCGGCGGCGTGGTCGCCGTGGCGCGGCGGCTGCCGCTTTGGGGAACCACCTGGGTCGGAACCACGGTCATGGTCGTCGTGTTTGCGCTAATGGTTGCCGCTGACGACCTGCCGTACCTCGTGTCCCCGGTGATTGACGTGCTGATCATGATGGCCCTGTTGTTGCTGTTAGGGGCGGCGCTGGGGGCAGTCGGCTGGCGGGGGACGCTGCTGGGCGGACTGGCCGGCCTGAGCACGACCATGATCCTCAGCCTGGTGGTGGTCTCCTGGGCCTCAAATCCTCCCTTCAACCGTTTGGACGTCGGACTGTTGGTCGGGCCGCTGGGTCTGGTCTACGGCGGGTTGATATATGGCTTTGTGACCGGGCCGCCAGTGCGGCGGGCGGCGTTGCTGGCCGTTGGTGGGCTCCTCTGCCTGGGGACGATGTGGGGCGTCGAGTACGGTGTCTTCTGGCAGTGGCGGGTGAGCCACGGCCCGACCGGACAGCCCTTGATCCTGCTGGTGGTCGGCTTGGCCATACTGGCCTTCGGCCCGGCGGTTGGGCTGGCGGCCCAAAGGCTGCGGCCGCGGGCGGCGTAGCGAATACGAAAGAAGCCAGAGCAATGAAAGAAGCTATAAACGATGCGGTTTATCGAGATCGCCGTCCGATTCTTGCTGTCATCGGAGGTCTTCTACTACTCATTGGTATAGCTGCCGCTTTGTTGGGGCCAGTTGAAATGTATTGCTTCTATCTCTTCTCTGAGGGTGGTCGTTTTTACTATGAAGGTTTTGGATTTGGCTCTTTCATGTTTGGCAACATTGCCAGTCAAATCATGGGCTATTATCTTATCGCCATCGTGCTCATTCCTCTGGGTTACGGACACCTGAAAGTACGTCGTTGGGCCAGGACACTTGCTTTGACCTTGATCGGATTCTGGCTCGTGGTCGGTGTGCCTTTGATCGTCGTGTTCTTGTTTGTGGCAGTTACTTCCAAGGACCTGTCTCTAGCGACAGCCCTGATCATGCTTGTCGCTCTGGCGTTGTCCTATCTGGTAGTCCCAGGATTGCTCATCTGGTTTTACCGCAGCCGAAACGTCAGGTTGACCTTTGAGACCAAAGACCCGAAGTCCTATTGGATAGAGCGATTCCCGATACCAGTACTGGTACTGTGTTCTCTTTATTCACTCTACATCATCGTGCTGCACATCCTCATCTTCTTCAACGGCATCTTCCCGCTTTTTGGCGTCTTGCTAGTTGACATTCAGGGGATTTTTCTACTCGACATCTTGATAGCCTGTTTGGCCTGTCTCATCTGGGGCACATTCAGGTTGCGAACCTGGGCCTGGTGGGGTTCTGTGATCTATTTCGGCTTGATCACATCCTCCTCGATTCTAACCCTTTGTAGGTCCAGTCTTTCCGACATCTTGTCCAGGATGAAGTTTGCGCCAACGGAAATGGAGGCTTTACGAGGATTGCCATTTCAAGGTTGGCTTATGGCAGCGTTCATCGGAATACCGCTTCTCCTCACTCTAAGCTTGATCATTCTCTCGAAACGGTACTTCAGGACAGAGGGCAGGTTGTAGTCACTGGCATAATCAAGAGCAAGAGCGGGAGGTCTGAATCGCCTCCCGCTTTTGTTTTTCGGGCTGGACATCGTACTGGTGGTTGACCTGCAAGGGCTTCTGCTGTATAATATTGAGCCATCAGCGTAAACTTAAGCTCTGAGCCCCGTCCCCGGGGCGGCCCGAAAATCAACGGGATTTATCGAACTTCGCTGCGATAGATTCGGTTGATTCTCCCGATTCGCTATCATATTGAGGAAGCAGTGACCAACAACACTTGCCAGGGGGACTACCCGGGGTCGAACGATTGAAAAACAACTTCATGCGAAAGGAAGCCAACCAAAAGGAGTGTCGCCATGAGTGTCATCGAAGTCAACCATCTGACAAAGTACTATGGCAAAGCCCGGGGCATCATTGATGTCTCATTTCACGTGGATGAGGCGGAGATTTTTGGTTTCATCGGGCCGAACGGGGCGGGCAAATCAACCACGATCCGATTGCTCTTGTCCC
>CAYUPJ010000223.1:0-6511 GCA_964446635.1 uncultured Anaerolineae bacterium | reverse complement strand
CGCACGTCTCCGAAGAAGCCAAACGCTACGGCAAGCTGATGGTGCTGCCCGCCAAGATGAACCCCGATCTGGCGATGGGCGACGAACTGTTGAAGAAAACCGGCGTGGGCAACCTGTTTATGGTCTTTGGCGAGCCGGACGTAGAGATCAAGCAGCAGCCAGACGGCCAGGTCAGCGTCGAAATCAAGGGCGTGGACGTCTACGACCCGACCACCGGTGAGATTCGCTCGTCGTCCACCGACGACATTGCCTGCTGGTTCATTGACACCGACTATGACGGCGAGAGCTTTTTCGTGCGCCACGCCTACTTTACCGGCGCGGATGAGCCTTACGCCAAACTCCAGCGGGCGCTGCGGGCCGAGATTGATGAGGTGGCCTGGTCGAGCCTTTACAGCACCGTGAGCCGCCCGTTCGCCCGGCCGGCGACGGGCAAGATCGCCGTCAAGGTGATCAACCACTATGGCGATGAAGTGCTCAAGGTGTTCGCGGTGTAGCCGCTGGCCGGCCCAGCCCGCTAAAGAGGCAGCGGCCGCGGCAATGAGGCCGAGCCATCAACCGGGCACAAATAGAGCAGGTCCAATTTGGGCCTCGCTGAAACGGGGGCTAAAAGTAAAGCGGGAGGTGTACAACGCCTCCCGCTTTTGCTATAGGGCCGATAGATTCGACGTCCCTCTATGATGCTGGACGCTCTACCAGCGCCACCTCTACCGTTCGCTTGACACCGTTGCGCAAGACGGTCAGCGCCACCTTCTGCCCCACCGTCTTGTCAGTCAGGTAGACGATGAGGTTGTCCATATCCTGCACTGCCGTACCATCTATAGCTACGATGATGTCGCCGCCGGTGGTCAGGAATGTGCCCTCGAAACTCACCTGCCGGTTGCCGCCCCGTAGCCCGGCTTTGGCCGCCGGCCCACCTTGAACCACCGTCTGCACCAACACCCCTTGCTCCACCGGCAAGTCCAACTCCTCGGCAAGCAGGGAAGTAATGCTCATCCCTTGGATGCCCAACCACGCATCGGCGTAGCGGCCGGTGGCGATGATGGACGGCACCACTCGTTTGACGGTGTTTACCGGCACGGCAAAGCCCACGCCAGCGTTGGTGCCACTGTTAGAGAAGATCAAGGTCGTCACGCCGATGACCCGGCCACGGGAATCCAGCAGCGGGCCGCCAGAGTTGCCGGGATTGATGGCCGCATCGGTCTGGATGAGTTGCGGTAGGGAGAAGCCGGTCTCCTGTCTCACCACCCGCCCCAGGCCGCTGACGATGCCCGTGGTCATGGTCTGCTCGAAACCGAAGGGATTGCCAATGGCAATAGCTCGCTGGCCCACGCGCAGCGCGTCCGAGTCACCCAGCTCCGCCGGATGCAAGCGGCTGGCAGGTACGTCCACTTTGATCACTGCCAGATCACTGTCAGCGCCGGCGCCCACCAGTTCGGCCTCGGCGGTGGTCTCGTCGGCAAAGGTCACCTCGATGCGTCTCGCGCTCTCGACGACGTGGTTGTTGGTCACGATGCGTCCCTCGGTGTCCCACACGAAGCCGGATCCGCCGCCCGTCTGATTGCTGCGGGTGGTGACCTCGATGTACACCACCGAAGGGCTTACGCGCTGGTAGAGCTCGGTGAACAGTTGCTCCTCGGCATAGGCTAACGCCAGGGGACCATCGAGCGAAGGGGTGGGCGTTTCTATTTTCTCGGCCGGGAACGCAGCCGCGGCCTCGCCAAGGCTCACCACCGGCCATTGAACCATCAAGGTCCAAATCAGCAGGGTCAGGGCCAACAGGCCCAGTCCTAAAGTTACTATCTTTTGTTTCATGTTGTTGCCTCCATTTCTTGTTTTCTTGTGTTGAGCCTGTCGAAACAACTGTCCTGTGAAGTTGTTTGGATGTTTACTCGTGCCGCAAAGCATCAATCGGATTCAGCGCAGCGGCGCGGCTGGCGGGATAGAGGCCGAAGAAGAGGCCCACGGCGACAGACACGCTCAAGGCCATGATCACGCTGTTGGGAGTGACCAGGGCGCGAGTGCCGCCCATCAGAGGGGTAACTACCTGCGCGCCGCCGTAGCCCGCCAAGACGCCGACAAGCCCTCCTAGAAGAGTGAGCACTATGGCCTCCACCAGGAATTGAGTCATGATGTCCCGCCGCTTGGCCCCCACCGCCTTGCGGATGCCGATCTCCCGCGTCCGTTCCGTCACTGAAACCAGCATGATGTTCATGACGCCAATGCCTCCTACCAAGAGGGAAATCCCGGCGATGCTGCCTAGAAGCACGGTGAAGGTCCCCATGGTCGCTTGCACCGTCTCCACCATCTGCGTCGCATTCTGGATGGCAAAGTCATCGGCTTGACTTGATGTCCGGCCATGGCTGGCCCGCAGGATGGCGGTCAACTCGGCCTGGGCCCGCTCCATCTTGTCCGTCGAGACCACCTGCACATTGATGGCCCCCAGGTGTGTGTTGCCTGCGCCACCAAACTTGATCTGCGCCGTAGTCAAAGGGATGAACACCTGGTCGTCCGCATTCTCGAAACCACCGCCTCCCTTGGCAGCCATGATGCCCACGACCTGATAGTTCTGGCGGTTGATCTTAACCGTCTTGCCCAGGGGGTCAACCAGGTCTCCAAAAAGCTCCTCCACCACCGTTGCGCCCAGGACGACCACCTTGGCCTGGTTCGTAAGATCCTGGCTCTCGATAAAGCGTCCCCGGTCAATCTGCCAGTTGGCCACCGTCAGGTACTGTGGGGTGACCCCCAGGACCGTTGTCTGATAGTTCTCGCCACTATAGGCCACTTGTTGACCCCGTACTGAGTACTCAGGCGCGATGGCAGATACGGCACTGGCCAGGTGAGCGATGGCCTCCACGTCGTCGTTGGTCAGGCTCGCGGCGCTAGCGCCCCCGAAGGATCTGCCCCGGAAGAACATCGCTCCCGGCGAGATGGTCAGCATGTTGGCCCCCAGGCTCTCGAACCGCTCTGCCACCTGGGCCTGGGCCCCTGCGCCGACGGCCACCAGGGCGATGACCGCCGCCACGCCGATGATGATGCCCAGCATCGTCAGCCCTGAGCGCAGCTTGTTGGCAACCAGTGACCGTAAGGCCACCTGTACGCTTGCTATAACGTTCATGGCCCTATCTCCACCCTCATCTCTCTCCCGGCGCCGGAGATGATGCCACCACCCCCAAAGCCAGGAAATTGTTCCTGCGTAGCTTGGTACTCGACCACCACGCGATCTCCTTCGATCAACCCCGACACGATTTCGACGTACGTGCCGTCGTTCAACCCCACCTGCACCCGCGTCGCTACGGCTGTTCCCTGCGGCGTGTCCTGTACCAGCACCACGTTGCCCTCTTCGCCCTGCTGCACGGCCATGGCCGGCACCAACAGGGCGTTCTCGCGCCGCCCCACCACGATGTTGAGGTTAGCGGTCATGCCCGTCTTGAGAGCCACGTCCTCCGCTCCTTCCAGGCTGACGGGCACCTCGTAGGTCAGGACGTTCTGCGAGAGGTTTCCTTGCAACGGCACTTCCAGTACCTGGCCCAAGAAGCTGAGGCCGGGAAAGGCGTCGAAGGTGACCTCCACCTGCTGGCCGATCTCCACCTTGCTGATGTCGGTCTCGTCCACGATGGCTAACACCCGCAGGTTCGAGAGGTCGGCTAGAGTGACTACGATGGTACCAGACGAGACCAGGTCTCCCTTCTCGGCTCCCCCCGAGATCACTGTGCCGTCAAAGGGAGCAACCATCGTCGCTGCCTCTAACGCGGCCTGGGCCTCTTCCAGATTCGCCTGGGCGCTGACGACCTTGGCCTGGGCCACCTCGACCGCCTTGGGGTCTGGGCCGGCCTCGATGTCGGCCAGGGCTTCTTGAGCCTTGGCCAGGTTGTACTCGGCCTGGGCCACCTGGGCCTCAGCGCGGGTCACCTCCGAAGGATCGGCACCAGCTTCGATGTCAGCCAGGTTATCCTGAGCTTTGGCCAGGTTGTACTCGGCCTGGGTCACCTGGGTCTCAGCCCTGGTCACCTCCAAAGGGTCGGCACCAGCTTCGATCTTGGCCAGGTTATCCTGAGCTTTGGCCAGATTATACTCGGCCTGGGTCACTTTAGTCTCGGCTCTGGTCAGCTCCAAAGCATCAGGGCCTCCTTTTAGTTCGGCCAGGTTTTTCTGGGCGTCCTGCAATGTCTCCTCAGCCTGGCTGACCTTGCTCTGAGCACTGGCGAGGGATGATTCAGCCTGGGCGCGAGCGGATGTCAGTCTCTCCTCGGCAGCCAACATGTTACTGTACTCCTGGTCAAGCTTTTGCTGGCTGATCTGTCCTTTCTCAAACTTTTGCTGGGCCTCCCCATAGTTGTTCCGGTACCAGTCCGCTTCGGCCTCGAGGGTCCGAAGTTTGGCCGCGTTGTCCGGGTTATTTTGGACCACGATCAATTGGCTTTTGGCACTTTCCAGGTTTGCAGTCGCATCGCGGACAGCGGCCTGGGCTGCCTCGAGGTCGGGGGTGAGCAGAGTTTCCTGGTTGTCCTTGGCATCCGCCAGGTCTGCCTCGGCCTGGGCCACGGCCAGTTCGGCCTGGGTCAGATCAAGCTCAGTGTAAGGATCCTGTGCCTTGTCCAGGTTATCCTGGGCCTCGGCCAGGGCTAATTCGGCCTGGGCCACGGCCAGCTTGGCCTGGGTCAGATCAAGCTCGGTGTAAGGGTCCTGCGCCTTGGCCAGGGATTCCTTGGCCTCGGCCAGGGCTACCTCCGCCTGGGCCACGGCCACTTTGGCCTGGGTCAGATCGAGCTCAGTGTAAGGGTTCTGGGCCTTATCCAGGTTGTCCTGGGCCACGGTGAGATCGGCCTCAGCCTGGATGACCGCTCGCTCCAGGGCAGTGGAATCAATGCGGGCCAGCACATCTCCGGCCTTCACTTTCTGCCCTGGGGTGACGTTCAATTCGATCAACTCGACTTTGTAGACGTCGAAGCTCAGATCCGCCTGACGGGGGGCGTAGACCTCCCCGGTGGGAGAGATAGCCGCTACCAGGTTGCCCCGTTGCGCCGTGAACACCTGGGTTAAATCGGAAGTCTCGCTGGCGCTGGTCGAGAGCCACTTTGGTACGAATACCACCCCGGCGGCTGCCACAAGAATCAGTACCAGAAGGGCAGGCCACCACTTTAACACACGCTTTAGTCGTCGCATCTTACTCTCCTCCTTGTGACTGATCAAGCCGAAACGCCCGTACAGACATGACGGAACGGGCGGTGACGCTGCCATCCTCGTTTTGAGGGCCTGATACGACCACCATCTCGCCGACCTCCAGATCCCCCACACCTACGGACATGTTCTTTTCGATGAGCGTGGTGTCGGTGGTCTGCACCCGGATGATCCCCTCATCGGTGTTGATGACCAGCGTCTCGCCCTCGACGGCCTCGATGGTGCCACTGATGCCACCACCGAACTGTGTGGTGTCTCCCTGCCCTCCTTGCGGAAGCTGACCGCCTTCGGGGAGCTGGCCTGGACCAAGGAACTGACCGCCCCTTGCCCCGAACCGCTCCTGCATGAGCCCCACGACATCCTGCCTGGCCTGAGACTTGCCGTAGGACATTCCCGCCCAAAAGGCGCCGCCCCCTACGGCCACAACGAGTAATGCTACTGCTAAGCCGATCCAAATCTTCTTCATTTTCTCCTCCTCCTTCAATGTCTCTAATTTCTAATGTCTAATTCCTCCCCTTCCGCCAACACCGCCCCCAGCGTTGCTTCCGCGTCCAGGGAATTCTCCACGAGCTCGTCAGCCACGATCCTGCCATCGAGCAACTGTACGATGCGCCGCGTGTGCGCCGCAATGTCGGAGTCGTGGGTCACAAAGACCACGGTGATACCCATCTCGCGATTCAATCGCTGAAAGATGGCCACGATCTCGGCCCCAGAGCGGGAGTCCAGGTTGCCTGTCGGCTCGTCGGCCAGGATGATGTCTGGCTGGGTCGCCAGGGCACGGGCGATGGCCACCCGCTGCTGTTCGCCGCCGGAAAGCTCATTGGGGCGGTGGTGAATCCGGTCCCCCAACCCCACCATTTCCAGCGCCTCCGTGACCCGCCGCCGTCGCTCTCGCCCACTGACGCCCCGATAGACCAGCGGCAATTCCACGTTCTGGAGCGCCGTCGTGCGGGGCAGCAGGTTGAAGGTCTGGAACACAAACCCGATTTTGCGATTGCGGATCTCGGCCAGCGCGTTGTCGTTCAGCCGCTTCACGTCCACGCCGTCCAGGTAATACTCACCTGAAGTCGGCTGATCCAGGCAGCCCAGCACGTTCATCATGGTGGATTTGCCGGAGCCGGACGGCCCCATGATGGACAGCAACTCGCCTGCGTCCACCTGCAAGGAGACCCCTCGCAGAGCATGAACTTCTACGTTACCGCCCATGCGGTAAATCTTTGTGATATCGCATATCTCGATCAGTGACTTAGCCATTGCTCTTTCCCTCCATAACTCCATTACAGTATAGCAAACTTTTGCAAAGATTAGATGAAGAAATGATGAAGCTTTGGTA
>CAYUPJ010000222.1:0-6624 GCA_964446635.1 uncultured Anaerolineae bacterium | reverse complement strand
GCAAAAGGGCAAGGGGATGCTCCTACGCGATGCATCCCTGTCCGAGGCAGAACGATGGCTGGCGGAGCGGGCAGGCGACCTGAACCTGGATGAGCAGGGATACATTCAGGAGAGCCTGGCCTTGCGGGAGCGAGAACGCTGGGTAGCTCGGCAGCGGGTGCAGCGCACTATTGCTGGTCTGGTGGGGGCCGTGGTGATCATCAGCGTTCTGGCCTTGCTTGCCTTCCGTCAGAGCCAGATTGCCTCACGGAAGCAGAAGATTGCTACTTCACGGGAACTGTCCGTGATGGCCCTCAACAATTTGAACAGTGATCCGGAACTGAGCCTGCTGCTGGCAATGGAGGCGGTGCAGGCCAGCTACACCTTCGAGGCTGAGGACGCCTTGCGCCAGTCACTGTTGGCTTCCCACGTCCGAGCAACGCTGCGTGGCCACGAGTGGGATGTCAACAGCGCGGTCTTCAGTCCCGATGGGAGGTGGGTAGTGACGGCCAGCGAAGACAAGACAGCGCGGGTGTGGGAGGCAGCCACCGGGAGGGAACTGGTCGTGCTGCGGGGCCACGAGGACGACGTCAGGAGTGCTGTCTTCAGTCCTGACGGGCGGTGGGTGGTGACGGCCAGCGATGACGACACGGCGCGGGTGTGGGAGGCGGCCACAGGGAAGGAACTGGCCGTGCTGCGGGGTCATGAGGGCTGGGTCACCAGCGCGGTCTTCAGCCCCGACGGGAAATGGGTGGTGACGGCCAGCAATGACGGCACGGCGCGGGTGTGGGAGGCGGCCACAGGGAAGGAACTGGCCGTACTGCGGGGTCATGGGGGCTGGGGTCATGAGGTCTGGGTCACCAGCGCGGTCTTCAGTCCTGACGGAAAGTGGGTGGTGACGGCTGCTGGAGGTTGCTTTCTATCTTCACCCTGTCCTGCCACGGCGCGGGTGTGGGAGGCGGCCACAGGCGTGGAGCTGGCCGTACTGCGAGGTCACGAGTGGGATGTCAACAGCGCGGTCTTCAGTCCCGACGGGAAATGGGTGGTGACAGCCAGTGGTGACAATACGGCGCGGGTGTGGGAGGCGGCCACGGGGAGAGAGTTGCTCGTTCTGCGGGGTCACGAGTGGTATGTCACCGGCGCCGCCTTCAGTCCTGACGGGAAGTGGGTGGTGACGGCTGGAGGTTGCCCTCCATCTTCACCCTGTCCTGCCACGGCGCGGGTGTGGGAGGCGGCCACTGGGAAGGAGCTGGCCGTACTGCGGGGCCATGAGTGGCAAGTCACCAGCGCGGTCTTCAGTCCCGATGGGAAGTGGATAGTAACAGCCAGCAGTGACCAGACGGCGCGGGTGTGGGAGGCAGCCACTGGGAAGGAACTGGCCGTGCTGCGTGGCCACGAGTGGGATGTCAACAGCGCGGTCTTCAGTCCCGACGGGCAGTGGGTGGTGACGGCTAGCAATGACAACACAGCAGGGGTGTGGGAGGTAGCCACTGGAAGAGAGCTTACCGTGCTGCGGGGTCACGAGTCGGATGTCGCTAGCGCAGCCTTCAGTCCCGACGGGGAGCGGGTGGTGACGGCTAGTTTAGACACGACGGCGCGGGTGTGGGAGGCGACCACTGGGAAGGAGTTGGCCGTACTGCGGGGCCATCCCGAGGCTTTGGTCATAAGTGCCGCCTTCAGTCCCGACGGGGAGCGGGTGGTAACGGCGAGCGCTGACACCATGGTGCGGGTGTGGGAGGCGGCCACAGGGAAGGAACTGGCCGTGCTGCGGGGCCACGAGTGGCAAGTCACCAGCGCGGTCTTCAGTCCCGACGGGAAGTGGGTGGTGACGGCCAGTGGTGACGACACGGCGCGGGTGTGGGAGGCGGCCACAGGGAAGGAACTGGCCGTGCTGCGGGGCCACGAGGATGGTGTCAACAGCGCGGTCTTCAGTCCCGACGGGCAGTGGGTGGTGACGGCCAGCACGGACATGACGGCACGGGTGTGGGAGGCGGCTATTGGGAGGGAGCTGGCCGTGCTGCGGGGCCACGAGGATGGTGTCAACAGCGCGATCTTCAGTCCCGACGGGCAGTGGGTGGTGACGGCCAGTTGGGACAATACGGCACGGGTGTGGGAGGCGGCTACTGGGAAGCAACTGGCCGTGATGCGGGGCCACGAAGACAAGGTCACCAGTGCAGCCTTCAGTCCTGACGGGGAGTGGGTGGTGACGGCGAGCGCTGACACCATGGTGCGGGTGTGGGAGGCGGCCACTGGGAAGGAACTGGCCGTGCTGCGGGGCCACGAGGATGGTGTCACCAGCGCGGTCTTCAGTCCCGACGGGAAGTGGGTGGTGACGGCTAGCTATGACCGGACGGTACGGGTGTGGGAGGCGGCGACAGGTAGAAAGGTGGCCGTGCTGCGGGGCCACAAGGGCTCGATCTATAGTGCCACGTTCAGCCCCGACGGGCGGTACATCGTGACCGCCAGCCAAGATGGCACGGCCCGCATCTACCTGGCTCACATCGAGGACTTGATGGAACTGGCCCGCGCGCGGGTAACCCGAGGACTGACGCCGGAGGAACGAAGGTGGTATCTGCACGAGGATTAGGTGCCAGGGCAGCCGTCTATGTTTTCACCAAAGTAGAAGCGCGGATGGGAGGCATACATCCATGACTCTCAGCGACATTCCCAGCGGCTTGTGGCCGCACTTCCAAGAGTATGACGTTCAAACCTTGGACCTTGACCGCGATGCTACCCTGATCATTCAGCGCACGCTAGAATATGGCACCTGGGACGAGGTGCGCTGGCTGTTTCGCACTTACGGCGGCCAGCGCATCCGCACCTTCGTGCAAGAGCGGGGCGAACGCCTGCTATCTCGTGTCACGTTCAACTATTGGCGCAAGCTGCTGGAGATACACCAATGGCGGCGTTCACCGTTCCCTACAGCAAAGGGGGAGGTATGGGACAGATAACCCTGACCAATCCTCATTGGGAAGCACTCACCCCCGAAACACAGCAGGCATTCTATAAAGCTGCCAGCCTGCCGTTTATCAGCCAGTTCTACCTGGCCGGCGGCACCGGACTGGCCTTGCACCTGGGACATCGCTTCTCGGTGGATATGGACTTTTTCTCGCCAGCTCCAGACGCCGTTGGCCCAGACGTACGTGCCGTGCTGCGGGAAACTCTGGACGATCCGACGCTGTCCATCACCCATGACAAGGATGCGACGTTTGTGGCGACCTGGCGAGGAGTGGGCATCAGTTTCTTCCGTCTGCTCCTTTACCCTCTGGTGCAGCCGCCTGTCTTGGTAGAGGGTGTGCCGGTGGCCACTGTAGAAGAAATCGGCGCCATGAAGTTGGCGTCCATCATCGGTCGCGGTACTCGCAAAGATCTGGTGGATCTGTACTACATCCTCCAACAAGTGCCGATTGAGCGGTTGTTTGAGGTGGCGGCCGTGAAATACGCCCGCGTGCGCACCTTCGTCATCAGCGCCACGCGTGCCCTGGCCTATTTTGAAGACGCGGAAACGCTGCCTATGCCCCCGATGATTGACCGTACGCCCTGGGAAACCATGAAGCAGTTTTTAGAACGTCAGGCGATAGCGGCTGGACGGAAGCACCTGGAAGACTTGTGGCCCTGAACAGTTGTGGAAGGAACAACGGACTCGGGGAATTGAACGGACTGTTTAATCCTCGTTTAGAGCCGTCCGTTAAATCCTCAAATCCGTTGTACCTTTCACATTATGCAGACGAAATGAGAGCAAGATGAAAGACCCACACAAGATCATTGAACACCTTTCAGGCAGTGACGCCCTGTCCATCTTGAGGATTCTGGCGGGTAGTGACGAACAACTTGCGGCCCGCATCGCCGAGATTGCGACTGTTTACTTGAGTGGCGTAGACCCGGAGGAGGTTGCCACCATCCTGTACCACGAACTGAGCTTCCTTGAGGTCGAGGAGGTCTGGGACCGGGCTGGGGAAACCCGCCACGGCTACGTCGAGCCAGGCTAAGCCGCCGACCAGATGATCGAAGAAGTGCTGGAACCTTTTCTTGAAGAACTCGCCAAGTACCAAAAGCTTGGTATGAACGCCGAGGCGAACAGGATGTGCATGGGATTGCTGCTGGGACTCTACCGCTTCGAGAGTGACTCCGTGTCTGAGTTCAAGGACTGGGCACCCGACGCCCCGATCGTTTTTGCCGAGACGGTGGTGGATGCGTGAAAGGGCGGGGCACCCAGCCAGGCGGACGTTGCGGCGGTAAAAGCGTTTATCGAGGAAGAGTTGGGCAGATGGGGAAGGCGCTTGGTTTAGCCACGATTGAAGTAGGGAACAACGGACTCAGGGATTAAACGGATTATTCAATCCTCGTCCAGAGTTGTCCGCTAAATCCTCAAGTCTGTTGTACCTCTCTGGAAGGAACATCGGACTCAAGGGATTGAACGGATTGTTTCCCACTCGTCCAGAACTGTCCGTTGAATCCTCAAGTCCGCTGTACCTCTCTGGGAGGAACATCGGACTCAAGGGATTGAAAGGATTGTTTCCCCCTCGTCCAGAGTTGTCCGCTAAATCCTCAAGTCCGTTGTACCTCTCTCAGGAGAAACACCATGACCAAACTCATTTACGCTGACCTGACTTACATCCTGCGCGGGACCTTCTTCGAGGTTTACCACGAGTTGGTTGAAGGGCACAGGCATCAGTGAGGCCAGTTGGGAGGAAGCGCTGTGCACCGTGTGGCAGGATCAGGGCATTCCACTCAAGAGACAACCAGCGTATGAAATTGACTACAAGGACCACCACCTGGCATTGTTTTACCCAGACCTCATCGCTTATGATAAGATTCTGGTCGAACTGAAAGCAATTGATGCTTTGTGCCCTCTCAACAAAGCGCAGGTACTTTCGCATCTGAAGGTAACCGATCTGAAATTGGGTCTGCTGGTAAACTTCGGAAGCCAGGACATTCAGATTGAGCGAGTGCCTAACTTCCTCAGGAAGAGGACCGCCATTGCACAGCCGACGCCGATGCCCGTGAGGGACGACCTATTGTATCCTGAGCTCACCTATGCGATCCAGGGGGCCTTGTTCGAGGTGCACAGTACCCTTGGCCCTGGCTTTATTCACTACGTGTACCGTCGAGCGTCAGAAATCGAACTCCGACTGCGCAAGATTCCCGTGCAACGCAAGCAGGAGATCACCATCAGCTTCCGTGACCGAGTGTTGGAGACTGTTCCTTGTCGGTTGCTAATCGTGGATGACAAGGTCGCCGTCGCTGCGGTCGCGTTTCGGGAAATCACCGAAGTGCATCGCCAACGCATGCGCCGCTATCTCAAGCTGCTGAACTTACACTTGGGGCTGCTGGCCAACTTCTATCCGGCCAGCCTAGAGATTACACCCATACGAGTGTGACAACGAAGAGGGACAACGGACTAAGGAATCGAACGGACTTTTCAATCCTCACCGGCTATGCCATAGCAATCAGCCAGGCTTGCCGGTGTTGTCCGTTAAATCCTCAAATCCGTTGTTCGGGCTGGACAAAAAATGCAAGTTGGTGTATGATATGCCCCGGTTTGGCGAACATTGATAACGAACGAAGGAGACAGAATTGGATCAAACAGAGGCTTTGCTCAAGGAGATCACCGAGGCCCCAGGAGTGCCTGGCTACGAGGGTGAGGTGCGGGCAGTGATCCGCCGCTACCTGGAGGTGATCACCACCATCGAGCAGGATAGGATGGGGAGCATCATCTGCAAAAAGGTGGGGCCGGCCGACGCGCCCAAGGTGATGTTGGCCGGACACATGGACGAGATTGGCTTCATGGTCAGGCTCATCACCAAAGAGGGCTTCATCAAGTTCGTCCCCTTGGGTGGCTGGTGGGATCAGGTGATGCTGGCCCAGCGCGTGGTCATCAAAACCACCCAGGGCGACGTCTTCGGCGTCACCGGGGCCAAACCGCCTCACATCCTGCCGCCCGAAGAGCAGAAGAAGATGGTCCAGAAAAAGGACATGTACATTGACATCGGGGCCACCAGCGAGGAGGAGGTGAAGGAGCGAGGGGTTCGCCCCGGCGATCCCATCATCCCCATCAGCGATTTCGCTATCCTGGCTAACCCCAAGACCTACATGGCCAAGGCCTGGGATGATCGGGTCGGCTGCGCTCTCTTCATCCAGGCCATCCAGCGCCTGACCGAGGGGCCCCACCCCAATACGGTCTACGGGGTGGGCACCGTTCAAGAGGAGGTGGGTCTCAGGGGAGCTAAGACCAGCGCCCACGTCGTCTCGCCCGACGTGGCCATTATCCTGGAGGTGGACATCGCTAGCGATGTGCCGGGAATCGAGCCTGAGGAATCGGCCATCAAGCTGGGCAAAGGGCCTACCCTGCTGGTGTACGATGCTCGCATGATCCCCAATCTCAAGCTGCGAGACCTGGTGATCGAGACGGCCAAAGAGCTGGACATCCCCCTGCAGTTCTCAGCCATGGAGGGCGGGGCCACCGACGGCGCGATGATCCACATTCACGCCGAGGGGGTGCCCACAGTGGTCATCGGCGTGCCCACTCGTCACATCCATAGCCACGTGGGCATCATGCACAGGGATGACTATGACCATGCTCTTAAGCTGGTCGTGGCCATTATCAAAAAGCTGGACCAGACCACAGTGCGGGGGTTGACGGTT
>CAYUPJ010000221.1:0-6659 GCA_964446635.1 uncultured Anaerolineae bacterium | reverse complement strand
ATGCCCACCAGCGGATCGTTGATCGCGTCCCAGATCTTGCCGATGAGCAGGGAAAAGCCAGCCAGCGCCGGGTTGAGCTTGGCCACATCGGTGAGGAAGTAGAGATACCAGAAGGGGATGACGGTGCCTGGCCCTACCGAGTTGCCCAGATCGCCGATGGCGTAGGCGGCCTTCGTCCAAACAGAAAGTCTCTCACTACGAACGGCCTCAGTTCGAGCAGTATTGGAGACAGCCATGATCAACCAATGAGTTCGAGTTTAGAATTGCGGAAAGTGTATCATCAATTTGATTTCTGGTCAAGTGATGCCGTTCCGACCCTAAGGGTCTCACGCCAGCGAATCGAGAAACTCCCGTACCTCTGGGATCCCCAGCAGTTTGGCCTTGAAGAACTCATTTACCAACTGCTCCACTTTGGCTCGCGAATCCGCCACCAACATACTCCAGTCCTCGCCCAGTTCCACGCGGCCGGTGATGTCGTCCCGCAGTCGGATCAGCGCCATCACGATCTCTACCTCCAGCGGCCCCTCGCAGCACTCGACCACGTCCCGGATCAGCCCGTCGGTCTGCTGCACCAGCGCTTCATGGTCGAGGGTAGAACCGGACTGGCTGGCGCGGTCAATCGTGTCCAGCAGCGCCCAGACCTGGTAGAGCAAGGCGGCAGGCTCGTCGAACAGCTCGCGGATCAGCGCGGCGGTCTGGTGACGGCCAGTCAGCCGGAAGATGTTGTACAACCGCTTGGCCGCCTTGCCGTAGTTGATGTGCTTGTGGGTGAATTTGTGTACCTCACCGCTGAGTTGCTGCACGTACTCGTCCAGCGCCCGGGGCGAGACGTGCTGAGCCAGTTTGGTGAACACCGGCACCGACTCCGCCTCCAGATAGA
This sequence comes from uncultured Anaerolineae bacterium, assembly GCA_964446635.1. Classification (GTDB taxonomy): domain Bacteria; phylum Chloroflexota; class Anaerolineae; order VGOG01; family VGOG01; genus CAYUPJ01. The sequence continues at coordinate 5,779 of CAYUPJ010000221.1, read as the reverse complement.
CTTCCTGGAAGTAGGGGTCAATGAAGCCGTCCAGAGGTGTGATCGAACCATCCGGGGCCTCCCAGGTCACATCGAGCATGTTGCTGGCGTTGACCACCCGCCCCCTTTCCGGCTCGGCGATGACCCAGTCCATCTTGCACCAGCCGGGGTCCAGGCAACCGTACTCCCATTCCACCTCCCACGGCTCGCCCGAGGCGCGGAAAGCGTGCATCTGGCCCGCCTTCACCTCGTCAGGGCTCCAAGTGATGGAGGAATCAGCTTTCACACGCTCACCGCCCTTGACCACGTCGGCCTTCCAGGTGCCGAACCTGACCTCGATCAGTTGGTAGCCGGGGCCCTCGAACTTGTCCAGTGCCTTGTCGCGCATCAGGTCGGCAGGATGCGGCACGCCTCCTCCCGCGTCTCCGCCTTGATGTTGACGCGCTCAAAGTAGTCGCAGTCGCCGGGGTAACGTTGGATCACGCCCTGGGCCGCGCTGCCGGCCAGGCTGATGGCCGTCTCGACGTTGGGCAGGTCGGGCAGTTGGACGATGTCGGCGATACGACGGTAACGATCGAGGGTGGCCTTGTCGAAATCGAGCAGGGTGATCTCGTGGCCGTAGATGTCGGCCTCTTCATCCACCTCCCATTCCATCGCGCCCGACGCAGCCATGGCCGTCAGCCACTGAGCCACGTCGGTCTCGTCCACCTCGATCCCCAGCGTTTTGGCGGTCTTGATGATTTGGTCTACTTCTTGTGGGGCGTGTACTTGGGTCTTGGGGTCTGTCATTGCTTACCTCCGTGAAACGTCAAGCGTGGTGCGTGTCAGGGTGTGATGACGGTGCGGATGTCGGGGCCAAAGGATTCCAGGTCGTCCAGTGCGGCGTTGATGGCCTCGGCGTCCAGGGGCACGGTGCGGGTGATCACCGGCGATAGATCCAGCACGCCCCGCAGGACCAGCTCGACGAGCAAAAACAGCTCTGCCAGGAGATGGTCGGAACAAATGAACCATCCCTGGAATGTGCTGTATAAGATGGCTACCAAAATCCGAAACCGCCCTGGTATCTTGCAAGGACAAAAGGTATGAGCGATATCGCCGCTTACCTCGAAGCTATCAAGTTCAAGGAGGAGGGCTAGCTCGTCCCGGAATTACCCTGCATGAAAGGCCACGAAAGGCGCGAAATGCTTTCGTGGCCTTTTTTTATTTCGGTTCTTGACCAAACTGGTTCTTTCTGCTATAATGGCGGCAACTTCCACTTTATCCAACATCAGCGCAAGGAGATTAGGGAAGATGATATTTCAGATTGTGCTTGAACCCAGTGAGGAAGGTGGATACACTGTCTATGTGCCTTCGCTTCCTGGCTGTATTAGCGAAGGAGATACTGTTGAGGATGCCTTGGCGAACATCCAAGAGGCTATAGAGCTCTACTTGGAGCCAGTGGAGGATGACTGGATTGTCGAGCAGGGAGTGTTGGTGCGGGAGAGCGAGGTAGTCATATCAGATTGCAGAAGCGAGTGGGAGATGAAGTATTGAAGCTGACTGTTCCCGCTCATCGCCCTGTCAAACGGTCCACCCTGTCCCATATTCTGAAGCAAGCTCGTCTGGATGTCGAGGAGTTCCTGGAGCTATTGTAGACTGAAAATGCGGAAGGTTTCTCTACCCATCGTGGCAATTGCTTTGACCATAGCGTGGGGGATAACCGGCTGCGGATCATCGGCTGGCTCTGCCACCTATCCTATCTGCACTCCTTACCCTACTTACACTCCCTATCCTACTTACACGCCAGTCCCCACCTCCGGCGGGCCGCTTTGGCCCAGCGGCGGGAAGGATAACGTGATCTCCTGGCAAGACGCTGACCAGTACTACGGGCGGACGATGACGGTGGAAGGGGCTGTGGTCAAAACCTACAACTCCGGGGGAGCCGTCTTCTTGAACTTTCACGAGGATTTTAAGGATCAGTTCAAGGTGGTCATCTTCCCCGACGACTGGGACGAGTTTCCCGAACCACCAGAGAACCTATTCCGGGGACGGATGGTGCGGGTAACGGGGGTAATTCAGGAGTACGAGGGAGCACCAGAGATCATCGTCAGAGAACCCACTCAGATCGAGGTGGCAGTTGATACCTCCTGTCCGCCCTGTCCTGCTTGTCCAACTGCTGTCGCTCCCCAACCTCTGGCTACGCCCACCCAGTCTGCAGCCGCTCCTACCCAGGCGCCAGCCACTCCCACGCAACCAGTGGCTAGTTCTACCCAACCGCTAGCTACTGCCGTCCAGCCATCAGCCACACCCACCTCATCGGCTGCCCAGGCTACACCTGCCTCGCCGGAGGTCGTAGTGTCCTGGCAAGACGCCGCCCAGTACTACGGCCAGGTCGTGACCGTAGAAGGTAGGGTGGTCGCGACCTACAACTCAGGCAAGGTGGTCTTTTTGAATTTCCACGAGGATTATCGCTCGCATTTCAAAGCGGTCATCTTCCCCGATGACTGGGACAAGTTCCCTGAGCCGCCGGAGAAGCTGTTTCTGGATAAGTTGGTTCGGGTCACCGGCCTGGTCAAAGAATACGAAGGCGCACCGGAGATCATCGTCGAGGAGCCGATGCAGATCGAGATGGTTGGAGAATAGGCGTTTGGAGGTTTAGCATGTTAGAGACGGCTATCGAGGCCGCTCGCCAAGTTGGCCAGGTACTCCTGGGAGAGTTCGGAAAGCCTCAGGAGATCAAAAGCAAAGGACTGCGAGACATCGTCACTGGGGCTGATTTGGCGGCTCAGGCCAGGGCGGTAGAGGTCATTCGATCCCGATACCCCGACCACGATATTTGGGGCGAAGAATCGGGTCAGACGCCTGGCGGCGTGTCCGATTATTGCTGGATCGTGGATCCCCTGGACGGCACCACTAACTACTCCCGTGGTTATCCGTGCTTTTCGGTCTCGATTGGCCTGAGCTATAGGGAGGAGGTCATCCTGGGGGTCGTTTATGATCCACTCCACGATCAATTGTTCCAGGCTCAGCGCGGTCAGGGTGCTTACCTGAACAACGACAGGATCCACGTCCGCGCTGTCGAAAGGTTGATAGATGCTGTGGTCGGCCTTGATTGGCCTCGCAAGCAGGATTTGCGTTGCCAAATGGCCCAGCTTGTAGCTGAAGTCGCCCCTAGAGTCGGGACTCTGCGCACCACGGGGTCCACAGCCTTGGGCCTGTGCTCCGTGGCTGCAGGCTGGATAGATGCCTATTTCAACTTCGCGCTGCAACCTTGGGACGCAGCCGCCGCCAGCCTGATAATTCAGGAGGCTGGAGGAACCATCAGCGACCTGGATGGACTATCATGGCACCTCCATTCCGGGGACTGTCTGGCCAGTAACAGCCTGATCCACGAGGTTATGCTGAACGTGCTAACAAGGACTTAGGACCCCATGAAGCCAAAACTGCCGATGAAAAAGCACGGCGTGAAACGTGAAAACGTGACCCGTGAAGACCATTCACGTTTCACGCTTCACGCATCACGGTCTGCAGCAGCAAGCGGAATTTACTTCTATCCTATCAGGAGATCAGTTTCTGATTTGATGAACCCATGTCTTTGAGACGAACCATTTTCTGGATAACTCAACTTGTCATTTTTATAGCCTACGTTGTGGCCATCAACGTCCTGGTGGCATCCCTGGCGGTGTTGGTTTTTGAGTGGCGACATCAGAATCGCATCTACCCTGGAGTCACGGTCCTGGGCCTCAATGTAGGTGGGCTGGAGCTATACGCGGCGATGACGCTCCTGGATCAGCAGTTCAATCCCTACCAAGGGGAGCCGTTGACCTTGCGCTACGGCCAACAGTCGTGGCGACTCTCGGCCTCAGATTTGGGTGTGAGCCTGGATGCAGGAGCTACGGCGGTTTCAGCCTACGCGGTGGGACGCAAAACCACCTTCTTGGAGAGCCTGAAGGAACAAGCTCAAGCCCTGAGACATGGCCAGGTTGTGCAACCTATCCTCAAGTTCGACACCGGTGCAGCTACCGTCTTCCTGAGCCAGGTAGCGCAGGAAGTGAATCGCCCGCTCCGCAATGCCGATCTGACCGTGCACGGCCTTAAGATAGAGATTGCTTCGAGCCAGGTGGGGCTGGATGTGGACCTGGCAGCCACGTACCAGCCTCTTCTCGAACGCATCGTCTCCTTCTCAGGGGGTGAGGTGGCCCTGGTTGTACACGAAAAACCGCCTCTTATCGCCGATGTCAGCGAGGCCCAGGCCCTGGTAGAGACCATGATCGGCAGCTCTTTGGTTCTCACTCCAGACCTCGAAGGGCAAGGTGAGTTCGTGGAGGATCTAAAACCCTGGACTTTGAGATCAGAAACCATTTCCGACATGTTGATCATCCGCCAGGTCAAAGGAGACGATGGCAGCGTCAAGCTGGAGGTTGAGCTAGATCAGGAGAAGCTTAGAGGATATGCGGAGGGCCTTGTCCCTCAGATTGAGAGGTCTCCTGAGAACGCTCGCTTCGACTTTGATGAGTCTACTGGCAATCTGACCCCCATCGTCCCCAGCCACGAAGGCCGGACCTTAGATGTCACCGAGACAAAACGACTGATCAACGCTCAGGTGACCACCAGTGACCGAGAGATCACTCTGCCCATCTTACCTGTCAGGCCTGACGTGGCGGATGACGATGGGCCGAACCTGGGAATCGTGGAGTTGGTGAGCCAGGGTGTCACCTACTTCAAGGGTTCGTCAGCCGGCCGGGCGCAAAACATCCAACTCGCCGCTTCTAAGTTCCACGGCCTGGTCATCCCCCCAGGACAGACGTTCTCATTCAACGAACACCTGGGCGAAGTCAGCGCCGAGACCGGATACGAGGAATCGTTGATTATCTCAGGCAATCGCACCACGGAAGGAATCGGCGGTGGTATCTGCCAGGTATCCACCACGGCCTTTCGGGCTGCCTTCTGGGGTGGCTTCCCTATCCCTGAGCGTTCCCCCCACAGTTTCCGAGTGAGTTGGTATGAGCCGCCCGTGGGGCTGGATGCTACCGTCTATGCGCCAGCGGTTGATTTCAAGTTCCTGAACGATACCCCCTACCATCTCCTCATCGAAACCGAGGCCAATCCACAAACAGGGATGCTGGCTTTTCGCTTCTACAGTACCAAGACCGGCCGCACTGTGGAAATGGAGGGGCCTATCGAGGAAAACGTAGTACCCCACGGGGAACCCATCTACCAAGATGATCTCACGCTGCCCAAGGGGACGACCAAACAAGTCGAATGGGCCCGCGATGGAGTGGACGTCACTCTTTACCGCATCATCAAAGAAGGCGACCAGGTGATCTCCAGGGAGAAGTTCTTCAGCCGCTATCAGCCCTGGCAGGACATGTACCTGGTAGGGACCAAGGAATAAACAGCGCCGACGATTCCGTCGGCGCTATCTCTAATATCCGATACCCGGCCTAGAAGTATCGCCCCTGCCTGCCGTCAGGCAAGCCCTCCTCCAGCACCACATCCTCATCCCCAATCACCCTGAACTGACGCTCCTGTGGCTGAATCATGGGGGTGGGAAAAGGCGGCTGCAGGTAGCGAGGCTGGTTGTTGGGTGGGTTGACAATGACCACCGGTGGGTAATCCGCTCGTGGTCGCACCTCCCGCTCCCCACGCCTGCTGCTCACCACCAGGATCAACAAACTGGTAGGTATCGAAGCCATCACCCCACACGCCACCCCAATCACCACGGCCATGGCATCGGTGGACATCCGCTTGCCGATGATCACCGCTAACGTGACGGTAAACGCAATGAACGCTACTGCTGCAACCTTCTTCATCGCCATCC
>CAYUPJ010000220.1:5164-6769 GCA_964446635.1 uncultured Anaerolineae bacterium | reverse complement strand
CACGCCGCTGCATAATTCTCGCACATAACGCAAATCTTGTAGGGTAATTCTATACATTATGGGCGGAGAAACAGAAGTTGAAAACGGGTTGTTGGTTTGTCAGGACTGTCACTTGAACAAAATCCACGGCAGCGCCGCCGTTGGGATATAGATATAATCGGGGTCGGCCACCTTGTAGTCTGACCCAAACTCACCAGGAGAGAGTACCATGACCAACCACCGCACAAAACTAAAAACCTTGCTGCGCGAACTTTTCCAATTCGACGCTGCCGACCTGGACTTTGGCATTTACCGCATTATGAACCAGCGGCGGGCGGAGATTGATGACTTTGTCGAAAGGGGTCTGCTGGATGCCGTGGCCCAGGAGTTTGCTCTGCTACAAGAAGGGGTTGTCGAAGAAAAACGCGAAGAACTGGACCGCGTTGCTCGTAGAATACGCGACACGTACCACCCCGGCATAATTGACGAGCAGGGTAATCTCACCCTGCCTGAGCAATTCATGCAGGCTGAATTGCCCATGATGTACGTGCGCCTTCAGACCGAGGTCAAGCGAGCCACTGTCTCCGCTGAAGCCGAAGCTGAGATTTTCAACGCTCTCTACACTTTCTTTTCCCGCTACTACGACCAGGGCGACTTCGTGACCAAGCGCCGCTACTCCCACACCCACAAGTACGCTATCCCCTACAACGGCGAGGAAGTGCTGCTGCACTGGGCCAACTGCGACCAATACTACGTCAAGACCGCCGACACCCTCACCGATTACGCTTTCGTCATCGCTTCCCACGACGGCTACCGGGTGCGTTTCAAATTGGCCACCGCCGACACCGAGCAAGACAACGTCAAAGGCGACCAGCGCTATTTCTTGCCCGTCACAGAGTCAGACCTCCGAGGTCTTGGAGACCTCGGAGGTCTAGCTCAATACGACGAAGCCGGGCGCGAACTGACCCTGTTCTTTGAATACCGCCCCCTGACCGACGATGAGAGCGCAACCTATGGCAAGACAAGAATTCAGGAAAAGATCATCACTGCCGAGCGCGGCCGCCTGTTGGCCGCCGTATCCGATGTCACTCTGCGCGGCCTGCTGGCGACCCCACCTGCCGGCAAAGAAGTCCCCCTGCTCGACCTCCACCTGACCAGTTGGACGCGCAAAGCCACCTCCGACTACTTCATCCACAAAGACCTGCAAGGATTCCTGGAGCGCGAGTTGGACTTCTACCTCAAAAACGAGGTCATGCGGTTGGACGACCTGGACACCGAGAACGCCGCCCGCGCTGAGCAGTACCTGACCAAGCTGGTGGTCATCAAGCGCCTCGCCCGCAAGATCATCGCCTTCCTGGCCCAGATTGAAGATTTCGAGAAGGCCCTGTTTGAAAAGCCCAAGTTTGTACTGGCCTCCGAATGGTGCGTCACCCTCGACCGGGCGCCGGAAGACTTGTTGCCGCAAGTTGCCGCCAACGACGCCCAATGGGCCGAGTGGGAGCGTCTGTTTGGTGTGCAGAAGCCGGAAGGCGGCGAATCCCAACGGCTGGCGTTCCTGGCTGAGCACCCCACGCTGACAGTGAACACCGCTCTGTACGACGTAGCCTTCAAGGACGCGCTACTGGC
>CAYUPJ010000220.1:0-5154 GCA_964446635.1 uncultured Anaerolineae bacterium | reverse complement strand
CGCTTTCCGTGCGGGACGGCGGACTGGAGGCCCAGTGCGATGGCCTGTTGATCCACGGCGAGAACTTCCAGGCGCTCACGCTTTTGCAGCCGGCTTATAGGGGTAAGGTGGAGTGTGTTTACATTGATCCACCTTTCAATGCCCAGTCGTCTGAGATACTCTACAAGAATTCCTTCAAACACTCCAGTTGGCTTTCGCTTATTGAGAATCGATTATCGCTGTCAAAGGGTTTGCTTGCCAGCAATTCTGTATACATTATCGCTATTGATGAGGTAGAGCAGGAGAAGCTGGGAATGCTTCTGACTCATGTGTTCCCAGAGAGGGAGAAGAGCTGTATTACTGTCGTACATAACGCTACAGGGCAGCAAGGTGCGAATTTCTCCTATACCCACGAATTCGCGTATTTCCTTTACCCAAGCGGAGGTTCATTTATTGGCCTGAAGGACCGCAAAGACAATCCTGACGTAAGACCTCTAAGGAACGTATCGAAAGGGGCACATCTCCGTGCTGACGCGGCGAACTGCTTTTATCCGATCTATGTGAAGGATGGAAAGATAATTGGGTTCGGAGACGTATGCGATGATGACTATCATCCGGCCGGGGTGAACTTAGAACGAGAAGATGGGATTATCGAGGTCTATCCAATCGATCCGCAGGGAGTTGAACGGAAATGGGTTTTTGCCAGACAGACTGTCGAATCGATCCTTGATGAACTGGAGGCAAGACTCAACGAGCTAACTGGAAAGTGGGACATAATACGAACGAAGAGGCACTTCAACTACAAGACTGTCTGGACTGATACGAGGTATTCGGCAAACAGCTACGGAAGCAGGATCCTAAATGAAATACTACCTGGAAATCCCTTCACCTTTCCAAAGTCTATCCACACTATTCACGATTGTGTGGATGCGGCACTCAAGAATAGAAGTCAGGGTCTAGTAGTCGATTTCTTTGCCGGATCCGGCACCACCGCCCACGCTGTCATCAATCTCAATCGAGAGGACGGCGGCGAGCGCAAGTACATACTGGTCGAGCAAGGTGGCTACTTTGACACTGTGCTCAAGCCCCGTATCCAAAAAGTGATTTACGCCGCTGATTGGAAAAACGGCCAGCCGGTGGAGGGTTCAGAAGGCTCCAGCCACGCTTTCCAATACCTGCGCCTGGAGAGTTACGAGGATACGCTGGACAACCTCGATCTGGATACGAAGGCCGCCCCCGCCGGGTTGTTCCCGCCGGAGCGGGACGATTACCTGCTGCGCTACTTCCTGGACCACGAGACCCGCCAGAGCCGCCTGAACGTGGAGTCCTTCGCCACGCCCTTCGACTACCAGTTGCGCGTCCGCCACGATGGGGTGGAAGCCCGCGTGGGCGTTGACCTGGTGGAGACGGCCAACTTCCTGCTTGGTCTGGCCGTGCAGGCCCGCCGGGCATACGAGCACCAGGGGCGCACCTACCGGGCTGTGTTTGGAACGGCAGGCGATCAATCCGTCGTCGTGATCTGGCGCGATACCGCCGGGTTGGATTTGGAGGCCGAAGCCGCCTTTATTCGCCAACTAAGACTTCCGAAGTCTCTGCAGACTTCGGAAGTCTGGGAACCCGATCGGGTGTACGTCAACGGCGATTCGCACGTTCCCAACGCGCAGCCCATTGAGGCGGTGTTTATGAACGCCATGCGAGGCGCCGCCACCGTGCGGAGGGGAGGGAGCTAACCATGCCACCGCTCCCCACACCCCTTGGCGACCGCCTGATCCTGTTTCGCTACTTCAACCACCTGTTCGGCGCGGAAACCTTCAGGGAGCTACAGGCCGCGCTGCGCGGGCAGCCTACCGGTTACGACGCTGAGGGGCGCAGCCACTTCTTCAACGTGCTCAAAGACCGCAGCCGCATCCCTGAAGACAGGCTGGCCCGCTACGACGCCAATCTGCGGGACGACGTGGCCGCCATCAACGCCACTCGCCCCCACCCCATCCAGCTCAAATACTTTCAATACCTGGCCGCCCTGTACACCGAGATCTTCCTCGACCGGCGGGCGAACGATCAAAACGCCTTTGTGCGCGACCTGAACCGCTTCGTCGCCGATCAAAACGCCCTATTGCCCTATGCTGCCCAATATCCCCGCTTCACTCCTGATGACCTCAACAAAATTGCCTACTGGATGGCCACCGGCTCCGGCAAGACGCTCCTGCTGCACGTCAACTATCACCAATTCCTGCGCTACCAGCGTGACCCCGGCGACAACCTGCTGCTCATCACCCCCAACGAGGGCCTGTCTGCTCAACACCTGGAGGAACTGCGCCTGAGTAGCGTGCCCGCCCGACCCTTTCTGGCCGGAGACCCACCCATTGGCCAACCCCACACCCTGCGCGTGATCGAGATCACCAAGATCACCGAGGAAAAGACCGGGGAGGGGGTGAGCGTGGACGTAGAGGCATTCGAGGGCCGCAACCTGCTCTTCGTGGACGAGGGCCACAAAGGCAGCGGTGGAGAGGCCTGGAAACGGTTACGCGACAAACTGGGGGTGAATGGCTTCACCTTTGAATACAGTGCCACTTTTGGTCAGGCCATCAACACCGCCCGCGACCGAGATTTGCTGGCCGAGTACAGCAAGGCCATCATCTTCGACTATTCCTACAAGTATTTTCACGGCGACGGTTACGGCAAAGAATACCAGGTGATCAACCTGCGCGAAGACCGGGCCGACGACCTGACCGATACTCTACTGACCGCCAATCTGCTGGCCTTTTACGAACAGGCCCGTCTGTTCCAGGACCGCGCCGCCCAACTCAGGCCCTACAACCTGGAGCCGCCGCTGTGGATTTTCATCGGCAGCAGCGTCAACGCGGTCTACACCCTCAACAAGCAAAAGCGGTCGGACGTGCTACGGGTGGCCCTGTTCCTGGATCGTGCCTTGCGCAATCAAGACAATTGGACAGTCAACACCATCGCGGCCATCCTCGCGGGGCGCGCCGAACTGCAAGGCGAACACAGGCGAGACCTGTTTGGAGGACGGTTTGGCTACCTGCGGGAATCGGGCCTGAGCGCCGACCGAATCTACCGCGATATGCTGCGGGTGTTCTTCCACACTCAAGCTACCGGCGGACTACGCTTGATCAACGTCAAGAGCGCAGAAGGCGAGATCGGTCTGAAAGCGGGGAACGCCGAGAACTGTTTTGGCTTGATCAACATCGGCGATACGTCGGCGTTTTTCAAACTTGCGGAGGCCGAAACGTCTTTGCCCCATGAGGACGACTCGTTTAGCGATTCGCTCTTTGATGCCATTAACCGCCCTGGTTCAACCGTCAACGTGCTGATCGGCTCCAAGAAATTCATCGAAGGTTGGAGTTCCTGGCGCGTTTCCACGATGGGCCTGCTTAACATCGGCCGCGCCGAAGGCACCCAGATCATCCAACTCTTTGGCCGTGGTGTGCGTCTGTTGGGCCAGGGCCGCACGCTCAAGCGGAGTGCCTTCTTGCCCGGCCAGCACCCTCAGCACCTTGAATACCTGGAAACGCTCAACATCTTTGGCGTGCGCGCCAACTATATGAGCCAGTTCCGGGACTACCTGGAGCGGGAGGGGGTGTCTTCCGGTGGCTACGAAGAAGTGGAAATCCCCATCCGCACCAACGAGGAGTTTCTGCGAGAAGGATTACTCGTCCCCCGGCTCAAACGAGGAACAGACTTCAAGACCCACTGCATCACCTTGCCCCCAGACTTTTCCCCAGCGCCCACACTTGACCTGCGCCCCCAGGTAACGGTGTTAACCGGGCAAGAGAACGCTGCCGCTGGTGCCGCAGTCACAAACCCACCCCGCCCGTGCTTCGCCCCCGAGGTTCTGTCGCTGCTGGATTGGGATCGGCTTTACCTCGACCTGCTGGCCTTCAAGAACCGGCGTGGCTGGCACAACCTGGCGATTCCGCGCCAGACCGTACACTCCATTCTCGAAAAACATCAATACGTCTTGCTCGCCACAGATGCAGATGTTCACCCCCAAAGCTACGCGGGCCTGCAACGGGTTCAGGCCACCGCCCTGGCCGTGCTGGAAAAGTACACCGAAGCCTACTATCGCCGCGAACGCCGCCGCTGGGAAAGCAAGCAGATGGAGTATTGCCCACTCGACCAAACGGACGATAACCTGAACTTTGGCCACTACCGGCTTACCATCCCTGTCGAGCAACGCGCCCTCATTGGACAAATCCAGCAACTGCTCACCGATGTCGAGCGACTTCGTCGGGAAGAAAACGCTGGCCTACCCCGCGTCTACTTTGACCGCCATTTCTATCTACCACTCCTGGCCCATCTGGATGACGTCAGCGCTTCTCCACCCGGTCTCCAGGAGAGCGAGGTCACATTTGTAACCCAACTACGTGACTGGTTACGAAACAACCCCGAAGCCATTGCAGACAAGGACGTTTTCTTGCTGCGCAACCAATCCAGAGGGCGCGGAGTTGGCTTCTTTGAAGACACCGGATTCTATCCCGATTTCCTCCTGTGGATCAAGCAAGACCAATGGCAACGCCTGATCTTTATTGACCCCCACGGCATGCGCCTGAACAGCAGCCCTGGTGACGAAAAAGTACAACTCCGCCAGCGCATCAAAGAGATCGAAACCGCCCTCGGCAACCCAAACGTCACCCTGGAATCCTTCATCGTCTCCGCCACCGACTTTGCAAAGCTTTCTCAAACCCCCGCCTGGCGCAGTTACAATACCCGAGACAACTTTGCCGCTGTGCATATTCTGTTCGAGGATAGTGACCTGGGTCCGTTATTTGGAGATGCGGAGGTCTGAGACACATTAGCTGCGCCTCTTGACTGACGAAGCCACACGCCGGGATACTTTGACAGGCTCAATACACGTCTGGGCGGGGGCTGTTGGGTAACTGGCAGTCGTACCGCGATGGTGGCTTACCAAACCTAAATCAATTCAAAGGAGGTCTTGTCCGATGGAACAAACTAGCTTCAAGGTCTATGGTTACCGATGGGTCGTGCTGCTTGCGTTTATGTCTGTCGTCGTCGTCAACCAGCTTCTGTGGATAACCTTCGCCACGATCACCAGCAGCGCGGCCCAATATTATGGGGTCTCGGACCTCAGCATCGGCCTGTTGTCCATGAGCTTTATGATCGTCTACATCGTCATCTCGATCCCCGCCTCGTGGG
>CAYUPJ010000219.1:0-6776 GCA_964446635.1 uncultured Anaerolineae bacterium | reverse complement strand
GAGAACAAGGTGAAAGCCAACCTGGAACAGCGTATCGAGTCCATGGGGATGCAGGACAAGATATTTCAGGTGGTCGTGCCCACGGAAGAGGAAATCGAAGTAAGGGATGGTCAGCGGCGGATCACTGAGAAAAAGATCTTCCCCGGCTACATACTTGTGGAGATGCTCATGACCGACGATTCCTGGTACACAGTCCGCAACACCCCTGGGGTGACCGGCTTCGTTGGCATGGGCAAAAAGCCCACCCCCCTGCGTTCCGAGGAAGTCCAGAGGATCATGAAACGCATGGAGGAAGAAGCACCCAAGATAAAGGTGACCTTCCGCCCAGGGCAAAGAGTCAGGATCATAGATGGACCATTCACCGATTTTGTGGGTAGCGTTGACGACCTAGACATGGACAAAAGCAAAGTGCGCGTGTTGGTCGCTTTTTTCGGCCGGGACACGCCTGTTGAATTGGATTTCCTGCAAGTGGAGAAGATGTAGATTCGCGAATTCGTAGATTCGCATCAAGATTTCCAGCAGAGGCGGCTCCCATGCTTGTCCTGAGCGTGGCCGAAGGGCCGCCTGGGCGTGGGAGCCCGATCTGCTCAGAAGAGGAGAATGCATGGCTAAGAAAGTTAAAGCGATTATCAAATTACAGATTCCGGCTGGCAAAGCCAACCCTGCCCCACCTGTCGGGCCGGCCTTGGGTCAGCATGGCATCAACATCATGGCCTTTTGTAAGGAATATAATGCCCGCACGTCGAGCCAGATAGGCAGCGTCATCCCTGTCGAAATCACCGTTTACCAGGATCAATCCTTCACCTTTGTGACCAAGACTCCGCCCACCGCTGACCTGTTGAGGAAGGCCTGCGGTATAACGAAAGGTGGTGCCGAACCGCGCCGAAAAATGGTGGGTGCTATCACTCGGAAACAACTGCGAGAGATCGCTGAGTTGAAGATGAAGGACCTCAATGCGATGGACCTGGCCGGCGCCGAGCGCCAGATCGAAGGCACGGCCCGCAGCATGGGGATCGAAATCGTAGATTAGTAAATTCGCAGATTCGCATATTCGCATATTCGTATATTCGTAGAGAGGAAAAATGCCGAAACACGGTAAGAATCATCTAGAAGCACTCAGGCAAGTGGACAGGACAAGATACTACCCACCACAAGAAGCTATCGAGCTGACTAAGAAGACCTCATACGTCAATTTCGATGCCACGGTGGAAGTACACATGCGCCTGGGGGTGGATCCTCGCCACGCCGATCAACAAGTGAGGAGTGTGGTGCTCTTACCTCACGGACTAGGTAAGGAGGTGCGTGTCCTGGTCCTTGCCGATGGCGAGGCCGAGAAGATAGCTCGAGAGGCTGGAGCTGATTATGTAGGCAGCGACGATTTGGTCCAGCAAATTCAGGATGGCTGGCTAGACTTCGATGTTGCCATAGCCATACCCCAGGTGATGGGCAAGGCGGGTAAGCTGGGCAAGATCTTGGGGCCAAGGGGATTGATGCCCAATCCCAAAGCTGGCACCATCGTCCCCGCCGAGGACCTGCCGCGAGCCATCAATGAAGCACGTCAGGGCCGGGTAGAATTCAGGGTAGATAAGACGGCCAACCTGCACGTGCCCATTGGAAAGGTCAGCTTCCCGGCCGAGAAGCTTTTGGAAAACATGGCAGCACTGTTTGATGTAGTGAAGAAAGCCAAACCAGCCGGCGCCAAAGGGATCTATATCAGAAAGATCACTCTGACCACCACCATGGGGCCGGGCATCAAACTCGACACCTCTCAGGCATTGGCACTGGAGACAACTTAAACGTGAAACGTGAAGACGTGAAACGTGATGTATGTTCTGTGCCAGGAGGTCAAATTCTGGTGTAACTGCTCAGCCTATGTTGTCACCCTGAGCGCAGCGAAGGGTCTCGTTCTCGCGACAACGAGATGCTTCGCTCCGCTCAGCATGACAGCCTGAGTAGTCACATTCTGGTTTGATATAGTTGAATACGCAAGCCGAAGACAGCAGGGGCGCAGGAGCGCTTAATCGGGGGGCCTGCCGAGGCGAAGACGGTGAAAAGATGGCTTTTCTACAAGTCTTTGTGTCGGCGGCACAAAGACTTTTGTTTTCTGAACAACAGGCTCCCTGATGGGTAGTAGGCCAATCGTATTGGCCGTCTTGAGGCTGATGACGCCCAACACGGTTGGGCTGTTACCCATTTCCGAGAGAACTCATTAACTGAGAGGAGGTGAGGAAGGATTGGCGATATCGAGGGAGAAAAAAGAGGAATTGGTGTCCTGGTATGCCGATCTGATCTCGCGTAGCAGCGCGGTTATCTTGACCGACTATCGCGGGCTGACGATGGTAGATATAAGCCAACTGCGCAACAAGCTGCGGGAGATTCAGAGTGAATACCATGTGACCAAGAACAGACTGGTGAAGCTGGCCTTAGAAGAGGCGGGGCTACCTGTGCCTGAGGACCTCTTGAAAGGTCCAACGGCCACTAGTTTCTGCTTCGAGGAGGCGCCTGCTGTAGCCAAGTTACTGGTGGAGTTTAGCAAAGAGTCCAAAGTCCTGGTCATTAAGGGTGGACTATTGGGCCACAGGATCATCAGGCCCGATGAGGTTACGGCTCTGGCCGAATTGCCGCCCCGAGAGGTCCTGCTGGCCCAGGTCTTGGGTGCCATCCAGGCACCGGCCGGCGGGATTGCCAGGGCCATTGCCGGCGGCATCCGCAGTATTCTGTACGTGCTGAAAGCACGAGTCGAACAACTAGAAAAACAAACTAGTCAAGCTTAAAGGAGGCAAATCAAAATGGTAGAGAAACTAGAAAAGATCGCTGAGGAAATCCAGGGGTTAACTCTTCTTGAGGCTTCCGAGCTGATCAAGCTTCTGGAGCAGAAGCTGGGGGTGAGCGCTGCTGCTCCCGTGGCTATGGCGGCCGGTCCGGTTGCGGCCACGGCCGCCGAGCCGGAGGAGGAGAAAACCGAATTCGATGTCATTCTGAAGGAGATCGGCCCCAAGAAGATCCAGGTCATCAAGGTAGTGCGGCAGATCACCAGCCTGGGTTTGAAGGAAGCCAAAGAGCTGGTAGATAGCGCGCCTAGCCCCGTGGTACAAGGTGTTCCCAAGGAGCAGGCCGAAGATGTCAAGGCCAAGCTGGAAGCAGAAAGTGCCGTCGTGGAGATCAAATGACGAGGAGAACCCGATGGGTATGCCTGTAGCTGTTACCGACGAGACCTTTGAGGCTGAGGTTATCCAGGCGGCACTGCCCGTGCTGACCGACTTCTGGGCAATCTGGTGTGGCCCTTGTCAGATGATCGCGCCCCTACTGGAAGAGATCGCCGCCGAATACGCTGGCCAGCTCAAAGTAGCCAAGCTCGATGTGGACAGCAACCCGCGTATGGCCACCAAGTTTGGGGTGATGAGCATTCCTACCCTGATCCTCTTTAAGAACGGCCAGGCCGTTGAACGCCTGGTCGGTGCTATGTCGAAAAGAAACCTTCTGGCCAAGATCACCCCTCACCTCTAAGGGCCGGTTAAGAACAACTGCCAAAATCAAAACCTCCCGTTCCGGTTATCGTGGACATAGTGAAACGTGGGGCTCACACGAAGTAAAGCCATCACGTTTTACGCTTCACGTTTCACGCAGAACGGGAGGTTATTCTTTGATGCCCTCTGAGGCGAGCCTTCTCAGAAACTATTCTTCATCTTCGATCGCCCTCCAGCGATTCCAACTTCTGAGTACATTCCCCGCACCCTGGGTTGAGGAGCAAAGCGGTCTCGAAATGCTCCTTAGCCCTGTCTGTTTCCCCCAGCTTTAGGTAGGCCAGACCCAGGTTGTAGTGAGTGACGTGATATTGCGGGTCGATGGTTAAGGAGTATTCGTATTGCCTTATTGCTTCTTCGTATTGGCCAGCATTGAAGTAGACGTGTCCTAGACCATTGCGGATATCGGCATCGTGGGGCGCGATCTGAAAGGCTTGCTGATAGAACTCCACCGCCTGTTCGAATTTGCTGGAGTCAATGGTCTCCGCCCAGTAACCATAGAGCTTCCCCGTATCGGCGTAGTACTCGGCCGCCAGAGGTGTTAATTGTCTGGCTTTCTGCATAGCTCTTTCGCAGCTTTGCAGCAGCTTGGTTTTTAGATCAACATCACTGCCGGGGACAGCGTGCGCCAGTAGGAAGAAGAGATCCGCTCGAAGGCGATGGTAACGGGCTTGATCGGGGGACAGTTTGATCGCTTGGTCGCAAGCATCAACGGCTTCCCCTAGCGCTCCAGCCTCAGCGAGATCGTAACATCTTACGAAGTTTATGTCAGCACGGATGAGATTGATGTTGGTGGTCGTGGCGAAGAAGATGAGGATGAAAGCCGTTATCAGCGAATAGATCAACCATCGCACCTTTGGATCTCTCAAATCCATCTTCAAATCCAAATGGGCCAAGGCTATGGGCTCGACCTGCTCTTCAATTGGGCTTGTTTCGAGTCTGTGAACAACCACCAGTAAGGCCATGTACAGCCAAAGGAGCATCTGGGTGGTCACCAGGGCGATGCCGACCTGGATTTCAACGAAGTGCGCGAAGACCGCTGAAAGCAGAGCGATCAAAGCGAGTTGAATACTCGAAGATTCTGTTCGCCAGATAAGAGAGATTCCACAGTAGAAGAAACTGCCTATCAAGAATAGGTAGGCCAGCAATCCCAAGGCCCCATTCATGACTAGTAAATCCAACAAATGATTATGAGCCCGATCGGCCAGGGCGTTGCGATCCTCAATGTGTCCTAGCTTGGGGGGATAGACGGCAGGGAAGATGCCGCTCATCATCTCCGGGCCATAGCCGATGAGGGGGCGCAAAGAGTACAGCGGGTCAGGCCTGAGGCCGATGGTGGGACGCGACCGCAGCAACTCTATCTCCCCCTGCCAGATGAGCAACCTGACCCCCACCGTGCCAGTGGTCGCTTCTAGATCATCTATAATGACCAAGCGCGATAGGTAAGGCAGGGTTTGCAGGGGCTCAAGCGGGGTGTAAGGCAAATTCAGCAGCACTAGAAGAAGGACGAAAGTCACGCTCATGGCCATGGTAACAACTAGCAGCCATCTGATCCTGCGCCGCAGCGAGAGCAGGACAGCAAAAAGGGTGATGCCGGCCAGGAAACCCAGCCATGGCCCGCGGGCCCGGGTGTAGAGAAGACAGACCGACTGCAGCGCCAGAAGCAAAGCGTATCCAGCAGCTTGGAGAAGCTTAAAACAGCGCGATAGAAGTGGTTGGTTACCTTTCAAGAACATCTGCAGCGTAGCCAGCGTTCGGGCAAGCGTCGGGGGAATGACCATGATCAAATAGGCGCCGAGGAAGATCGGATTGCCCATCGTCGAGTCTACCCGACCCATGGGACCACCTAAGACGAATATAGGGTCCACACCAAAATGCTGCAACACTCCGTAAAAGGCCACCGGCAGACTGGCGAGGAGCGCAACGGTAACGACACGATCAAATTGAGCCTTTGTTCGCAAGTTGAAAGCAACCAGGAAAAAGAACAGCACGTAGCAAAGTGTAGTATAGGTGCCCTGCACTCGCAGGTATTCCCCCCACAGGCTGAGGCGAGGGTTCATAGAGGTGACGGTAGTCAGAAGATAAACAGCGGCAAAGAGGAGGGCTGGGATGACAAGTGGTACAGTGAAGCATTTATGGAGACTCAAAGCAGGAGGATTACTGGTATCTTGCGATGCCAAAACCCTATCACTGGCCAGGCTCACCAGCCAGACAGCCAGCATGAGGAGGGTGATGAAGCGAAATAGGCTGGTTTTGGGGAGGTCGTATGGATTGAAGCCATAGATGCTCAATACGATTGGTGTGCTGATGACGACTGCTAACCAGCATATTTCAATTGTCTTCCTACAAAAGGAACGCAAGGCCGCCAATTCAGACGCCTCGACTAACACGATATAAAAACAGACGTGCGCCCAACCTCATACTCCAAGTTGGACGCACGCTGCCTGTTTCACATAGCACCATTGGTACTAATAGATGCTGGTGCCTGGGGTACCGTTGCTGACCCTAAGGTTTACGCCATTTGTGCCCCAGCTGTAGTAATACTTGGTGTCCCGGCGAAGATACTTGGTAAAGGCCACAGTGCTGTCGTCACCCTTAGCGAGTGTCACCCAGTTAGTCGCCGCAGTAATGGTAGTTGCTAAAAGGTCGACCTTAATGTCTTGCGTGTAAAAGCTATCGAGAGCATTATAGACCACGTCTTTTTCCTGCTTCATTGCTGTCGCTGTGGTCCCGGTCAGGAGACCGGTCAGGTTAGGGACGACGACAGCCACCAAGATAGCCAGGATGGCCAGGACTACCAGCAACTCTACCAGCGTGAAGCCGCGCTCACTACGTATTCTCTTGACCATTGTAGTTTTACCTCCTTCCTTAAATTTATTGTTCATGGCTCGTAAGAAGAAATGGATATTGCAGTTTGGGCAGTCTTCCTTTCGCCTCCTTTCTTCACGTTAGCTCCATTGCTATTTCGATTTCTGCTCTCATATTATATCATAGGTTGAAGGTTTTTGGCGTGAAAACAGCGTGAATTTTGCGTGAATTATATGTGAAGCAAGAAAGTTTAGAGGCGCAGGGGAAATAAAATACCCCACTGCTCAGTGAGCCAATTCGGCGATCCTGATAGAGCAGTGGGGATATTTGCTCCTTCTAACCTGCTTAGGGTCTGTAAAGAAATAAGTTCCCCAATCGGTGTCATTGCGAGTCGGCCATGGCGCGGCCGCCATTCTAAAGGACAGAAACACTGCCCATCCTGTC
>CAYUPJ010000218.1:0-6778 GCA_964446635.1 uncultured Anaerolineae bacterium | reverse complement strand
ATCGAGGCTGTGAGAGGGGTCAGTTGCGACAGTGTGTTGCGCACCCTGGTCAGCAAAGGCCTGGTCGAGGAGGTGGGGCGCCTGCCCCAGGCCGGGCGCCCCATCCTCTATGGCACTACCTTCGAGTTCCTACAGTATTTCGGCCTGCAAGACCTGGCCGATCTGCCGCCGTTAGAAGAAGAGCGAGATGAAAGCTGATGGAGCGTTTGCAAAAGGTCCTGGCCCACGCCGGTGTCGCTTCGCGGCGAAAGTGTGAGGAACTGATCCTGCAGGGACGGGTGCGAGTCAATGGCCAGGTGGTCACCCAACTGGGCACCAAAGTGGATCCTGGCCGGGACACCATCGAGGTGGATGGACGGCTCATCGTCCCGGAGGAGAAAGTCTACATCCTCCTCCACAAGCCCCGGGGCTATCTGAGCGATACCCTGGATTTTCAAGGCCGCCCTTTGGCCTTGGGCCTGGTCCCTGATGGAGAGCGGCTCTATCCAGTGGGCCGGCTGGACGCCGAAAGCGAAGGGCTCTTGCTTCTCACCAACGACGGGGAACTGGCCCACCGCCTGACGCATCCTCGCTATGAGCACCGGAAAGAGTATCTGGCCTTGGTGGAGGGAAAGCCCACAGAGGCAACCCTGCGGCGGATGCTGAAGGGTGTAGAGTGGAACGGCCAGACCCTGCGAGCCGATGCCGTCGAGAAGCTTGAGCGGCCGGGTCCGCAAGCCCGGATCCACGGCTGGCAACAGGCCCCCAAGGACATGACCTGGCTGCGCATCCTCCTGCACGAGGGCAAGAAGCGCCACATCCGGCGGATGTGCGCGGCCCTGGGCCACCCGGTGCGGCGGCTAATCCGTACCCGCATCGGGCCGCTGGAGTTAGGGGACTTGTCGGTGGGGAAGTGGAGGTATTTGACGGAGGGGGAGGTTAAGATGTTGTATGATGTCAACACTTTCGATCATTGCTATTGACGGGACGGTGGCCTCGGGGAAGAGCACCATCGGGGGGCTGTTGGCTGACTGCCTCGGTTATACTTACTTCGACACGGGTGCAATGTACCGGGCTGTTACCTGGGTTGCGCTGCAGCAGGGAATGGACACCGCCGACGAGGAGGCTATTACTGCTCTAGCCGAAAGCATTGTCATCAACATCACCCGGCCCGCTGTGGACGACGGCCGGCAGTACACCGTCTATGCCGATGGGGAGGACGTCACCTGGCAGATCCGCCGCCCGGAGGTGGACGCCAACGTCTCGCCCGTCTCCGCCTACCCCGGCGTGCGCCAGGCCCTCACCGAGCAACAGCGGCGAATGGGACAACGAGGACGCATCGTCATGGTGGGGCGAGACATCGGCACGGTGGTGTTTCCTGACGCGGACCTCAAGATCTACCTCGATGCCACTGTTCAGGAGAGGGCTCGCCGTCGCTATCAGGAAATCCTGGACAGGGGAGAGGAAGCTGATTATGAGGAGGTTTTGGCCTCCATGCGCCGGCGGGACAAGATTGACAGCGGGCGAGAGGCGGCTCCCCTGCGCCCAGCCGACGATGCCATCATCATTGACACCACGGAGCTAAGCATAGCCGAGGTCCTTGCCAAGGTCGAGGAGCTAGTCCAAAATGTGGACTCGTCGCTTTTGTAACTCTGCCCTTCGGCTCCTGTTCAAAGTCCTTCTCAAGTTGGAGACAGTCGGGTTGGAGAATGTGCCCCCTGAGGGGCCGTTGATTCTCATGATCACCCACACCAACTTCCTAGACCCGCTGTTGGCTGGCGTGTTGATGCCTCGGGAGGTGGTGACGATGTCCAAAGCGGAGAACTTCTGGCATCCCCTCTTGGGCATTCTCGTCAGGCTCTATGGCGCTTTCCCCGTGCGCCGGGGCGAAGTGGATCTCTGGGCCATCCGCCGCTCCCTGGAGGTGCTGGGCAATGACGAGGTGTTGCTTATGGCCCCCGAAGGCACAAGAAGCGGCGATGGGCGGCTGCAGAAGGGCCACGATGGCATGACCTTCCTCGCTCTCCGCGCCGATGCCCCTATCCTACCCATGGCCATCATGGGAGGAGAGCGCTTCTGGACCAATCTGCCAAAGCTACGCCGCACTCCCATCAAAATCATCATCGGCAAGGTCTTTCGCTTCTTCCCGGGGCGGGAGCGGGTCAGGCGGGCAGCCATGAGCAAGATGACCGAGGAGGCCCTGTATCAGTTGGCCTCCCTATTGCCGCCTGAGCGCCGAGGTGTCTACACTGACCTCGATTCAGCCACTGAAGAGCATCTCACTTTTCCGCCGGGTAGCTCCAGCAACTTGCGCAAGGGAGGGCAGTAACCGTTGGCCAAGGGTGGGGTGATCGCGGAGGTGCATCCGGAAAGCATCGCTGCGGAGCTGGGCTTACGACCCGGCGATATGCTTCTCTCCATCAACGGCTACGTCCTGCGTGATGTCATTGATTACCGCTTCTACGGGGCTGAGGAGGAGTTGGAGCTGGTCGTAGAGCGGAGTGGGGATCGGATCGTCTACGACGTGGAGCGGGGCTATGACCAGGAGTTGGGCATCGAGTTCACCGAGCCGACCTTCGGTGGCCTTCGCCTGTGCAACAATCGTTGCGAATTCTGCTTCTTTAAGGGATTGCCGCCAGGGATGCGGCGCTCCCTCTACGTAAAAGACGACGATTATCGTTATTCCTTTCTCTTTGGCAATTTCATCACGTTAACCAACCTCACCGAGGACGACTGGCGTCGTTTGGGCGAGCAGCGTCTCAGCCCCGTCTACGTCTCCGTCCACGTCACTGACCTCGCTCTGCGTCGTCGCATCTTGGGCAGTCCTGCCGCTCCCGACGTCATCGAGCAGTTGGAGCGGCTGGGGAGTCTGGGCATCCAGGTTCATGCCCAAATCGTCCTCATCCCCGGCCTCAACGATGGCCCGCATCTGGGCCGCACTGTAGCCGACCTGGCCGCCCTCTATCCGACCGTGCAGTCCATCGCCGTCGTCCCCCTGGGCCTCACCAGGTACCATCGCTGTCCATTTCGCCTCTATACGCCTGAAGAGGCGGGGCCGATCGTCGCCCAAATCTCCGCTTGGCAGCAGGAGTTCCGACGTCAGCAGGGCCTCAATTTAGTTTATGCCTCCGACGAGTGGTACCTGGTGGCTGGCCTGGAGGTGCCTCCGGCCGAGGAGTACGGTAGCTTTCCTCAACTGGAGAACGGGGTGGGATTGACCAGGGTGTTTTTGGAGGAGGAGTTGCAGGTCACAGGTCACAGGTCGCAGGTTGGGAAGGTCACCTTGGTTTGTGGAACGTTGATCGCGCCGCTGTTGGAGGTTGTGTCAGCGAAGCTGGCGGGGAGGACAGGACTGGAAATCGAGGTCGTTCCGGTCATCAACGACTTCTTCGGGCCGACAGTGACCGTTTCGGGGCTCCTCACGGGGCGGGATGTGATCGAGGCTCTAAGAGGGCGTGATCTTGGCGAGGCCGTGTTCCTCCCGCGGGCCATGTTCGACGCCTCAGGAAAGCTGACCCTGGATGACATAAGTCCGTCGGGGATGGGAGAGAGGCTGGGGGTTAGGGTCGAGGTGGCGGGGACGATGGGGGAGGTGATTCACTCTGACAGGTGGGGTTGAATTTGACAATTCTGGGCAACCGTGATAGTATCTACCTGAGCTAAAACTGGGTAGGGGGTGATGAACTATGAGCTGAACTGGAAAAGGGGAAGACAGCGCATGGACTGGAACCAATATCTAATATCTTGGGTTCCAGTTGACGAGGAGGAGGTTCCCCGTCGCGAGGCGGGGCTAACCGCGTGAGAGCGGGAAAATCGAAAGATCAGCGGAAGCCTCCAGGGACGGCCACGTCCCTCATCTTCCCCTCCTGAGATGGAGCGCCCCGTACAAAACCGCCGGGCGACTGGCGGGACAAATGGGATGCGCAGTGGCAGGAAGCGGCAGATAGCCACAGCCGCACCAATCACCAGGGAGGGCCACAACTGGCCAGGGTTCTCGTCCTGGCGCTCTCTACTCAGAAGGACCCTTTCTCGACAATGTCAAATTCCAGCCAGGGTGTCATTGCGAGGCGCGCTGTTTGCGCCGAAGCAATCCCCTAGCTGCTTGGAGATTGCTTCGCTCCGCTCGCAATGACATCCTTTGTTGCGCTGCGACAGCGAATGTGACATTGTCCAGCTTTTTAGCCAAGCCTCAGTATAATACTATCAACTGCACCAAATTAAGGAGCAGGGGAGCAAGGAACAGGGGAGCGGGCGAAGTTTGCCTGTGCTCCTTTGATCCCCTGCGACTCTGCTCCATTGAAAAAGGAGGAATCAAACCATGAAAGTCGGATTCTATGGTCACGTCAGGCAGTATCACAATCTAAAAGAAGAGATTGATGCCGCCATCCTGGAGGTGCTTGAAAGCGGTGAGTACATCATGGGGCCGACGCTGGCGCGCTTCGAGAAGGAGCTGGCCGCCTATTCCAACATGAAGCACGCCATCGGCTGCAACTCAGGCACCGACGCACTGTGGCTGGCCTTTATGGCCCTGGGCATCGGCCCTGGAGACGAGGTCATCACCGTGGCCAACACCTTCTTCGCCACCGCCGAAGCCATCTGGATCGCAGACGCCAAGCCGGTGTTTGTGGACATCGAGCCGGACACGTGCAACATTGATCCCACCTTGATCGAAGCGGCCATCACGGAGAGGACCAAGGCCATCGTGCCGGTGCACCTCTACGGCCAAATGGCCGACATGCCAGCCATTGCCGAAATCGCCAGGCGGCACAACCTGCTGGTGATCGAGGACTGTGCCCAGGCCATCGGCGCGGCCGGCGACACGTTCGCCATCGGCGAGCTGAGCGACGCGGTCTGCCTCAGTTTCATCGCCCACAAGAACCTGGGCACTCCTGGCGACGGCGGGGCGGTCATCACCAACCGCGACGACATCGTGGACCGCATCCGCGCCCTGCGCAACCATGGCTCGCTTAAGAGATCATGCCACAGCATGGGCTACAATAGCCGTCTCGACGACCTGCACGCCGGCCTTCTCAGCGTCAAGCTGCAGAGGATTGACCAGTGGAATGACCGCCGCCGCGAGATCGCCGCCATGTACACCGAGGGTCTCCAGGATACCGGTCTCCAGCTCCCGTACGAGAAGCCGGGGTATAGGCACGTCTACCACCTATACGTCATCGAGACGGAGCAGCGCCACGAGATGCTCAAGTACCTCAACCAGGCGGGCATTGATGCCAAGACCCATTATCCCATCGCCATCCACCAGCAGGAGGGGTATCCCTGGGGCATGCCCGCTGACCTGAACGTCTCGTTGCCCCTGACCGAAAGCTCGGCCGCCAGGGTCATCTCCCTGCCCATGTTCCCCGAACTGACGCAGGAAGAGATTGACTACGTGATTCATATCGTCCGCACCTGGGAGGGATAGATGAGCAACCCACTAAAAACCTATACCGTCGCCATCGCCGGGTTGGGCAAGCGGGGGACGCATCATGCCGAGGCGTTCTCTCAGAATCCCCGCTTTCAGCTCGTGGGCCTGTGCGACATTGACCAGGGACGATTGGAAGCCGCTGCGGAAAGATTTGGGGTCTCGTACACCAACACCGACGCCGCGCAGATGCTGGCCGATACCCGGCCTGACGTCTTCGCCTTCTGTACCTTGCCCGACATCCGACTGGAGTTCATTCGGGCGGGCGTGGAAGCGGGGGTACAACTCATTGCCTACGAGAAGCCAATGGCTACCTCGACCAACGAGGCTCTGGAGATCATGAAACTGCTGCGCGAGGCCGGCACGAAGTCAGTGATCAGCTACCAGCATCGCTATGGCGAGCACTACCAGAAGGTGAAAGAGATCATTGCCAGCGGAGCCATTGGGCGCGTCCACACGGTCTACGGACACGCCACCGGCTGGATGCTGCACATGATGCCGCACCTGATCGCCTACACGCGCTGGTACAACGACGACGCCGAGGCCGAGTGGGTCGTGGGCCAGGCGGCGGGCAAGGAGAAATTCGAGGACATTCATCCATCACCCGACTATATCGCCGGGCTGATTCAGTTCGAGAACGGCGTGCGCGGCATTGTGGAGTGTGGCGAGGGTGCGCCCGACGTGCCCGAAGTGAAGTACTGGTGGCGCAAGGCCCGCATCGGAGCGCAGGGCACAGAAGGATTTGCCGAGGTCTTAACCGGGGGAGGCTGGCGGGCCGTCACCCGGGACTCGAATGGGGTGATCTCAGGGCCGGGCGGCATGGACTATGCCCACGACATGCCGCCCTACGTCCAGCAGATGGCTGACTGGCTCGATGACCCCGCTCAGGTCCATCCCTGCCACGGCGAAAGCGCGTTCCAGAACTTCCAGATCATGATGGCCATCTGTCGCTCCGTGGTGCAACGCGGCAAGGTATTCCTGCCCCTCGGCCCAGGCGAGCCGGAGCTGGAGGCTCTCAAAGGCGTGCTGTAAGCAGAGGGCAGGGGGGAAAAAGCTTGACAGGGCCCGATTTTTCTGCTACAATGAATATAGAGGTGTGATCTGGAATGAGCGAACGCAAGGAGCGACAAATCTGGGGCGGATCACCTTTCCCCGGCATGGATCCATATCTCGAGGGCGAGTTGTGGCAAGAGTTTCACGATACCCTTGCCCACCAGATACGAGGGCAGTTGTTGCTGCTGCTGCCTTCTAAATACGTTGCCTTGCTGAGCAAACGTTACGTCGTTGACCGCTCTGGCCTGGGCATCTTCGGGCTACCGTTGCCGCGTGTCATCTACCCCGACGTTCACGTCGTTCGCCCCCCCGGCGTTAAAGAGA
>CAYUPJ010000217.1:0-6909 GCA_964446635.1 uncultured Anaerolineae bacterium | reverse complement strand
CAATGGCTTATGCAACTGTTGCCGATTTGACGGTGGATCAGTTCAAAGCCCTCATAGGAGAAAACTGGTTATGGAAGTCGGAATAAAAGCCATTGAAACAACGGGAACGATTGATGTCCGGTGTCGGCTTCTTTTAGACGAACCGCTGCCTGTTGTGGGACCAACCCGTGTCCGTGTCATCATCCTGCTGCTCGAAGAGGCCGACATAGACGAGATGGAGTGGCTTCGGGCAGCAGCCGCCAACCCGGCCTTTGATTTCCTGAAGGAACCTGAAGAGGACATCTACACCCTCGCTGACGGGAGACCGTTCTATGATCAGAGGTGTTGTTGCCTCGGATGCGGGCCGAAGCGGCTGACAGACTGCGGAAACTATTTGGTTTGACATAGGTTGAAGAAGATGGGCTGCAACTTCATCTAGATACAATTGGCCCGTTTTGAATTATAAGTCGGGTACAGTGTCGCACCTTTGATCTGAGGGCCATAAAGCCCTTAGGCGGGAACCCTTACCAAATTCCTGTCCAAGGGTTTCTTTTGTTTTGGAGGTAACAAAGGCTATGATTGGCAAATACCACACAAGCTCACTGTGCTGATCTAAGCACCTGAGGCTGATCCTGTGCGAAGCGGTGAGGTAGGGTTCACGGTCTATAAGTCAATCCATTCAGGCTCTCGGCCGTGAAGAGAAACTCACGCCGGCCGTCGAGCCAGGCGCGACTGACCTCGAAATGGCCCCGGTCAGCCCGCGGGTTGTCGGTGATCCACTCGGCTGTCAGATAGCTGTGGTCGTCCAGCCAAAGCCAGAAAGGAGCCGGCATGGGGATGAGAGCCGGATCAGGGCCACCGGAGACGAAGAAGTACTGCTCATCGTGGATGACGGCCAGGAACTGCCCGCCCGGCGACCAACTGTGGGCCCACGTCCGCTCGTCGGTGCCGGGCACGGCGACCGGCTCGCTGCCATCGCCTTGGGCAATGTGGAGCCAGCCGACCGGGTCGTCCGCCAGGTAGGCCAACCGCCGACCATCGGCCGACCAGCAGAAACTGTGCGCAACGAGGATCGTCGCCAGGCGGACCGGCTCGCCCACGACCGGCACCTGCCACAGCTCGGCTGGGACCTCTGTCTCCGTTGTCTGCACCAGTCGGACAATGCCAGCGACCAGCACACCGTCGGGCAGCCACTTCCCTTCGTAGGAGATCAGATAGTCGAAGAGTGGCCGGTAGCCGCTGCCGTCCGCGGCGATGAGCGAGAGTTGCCCGTGCTGATAGCCTGTGTACGGCATATTAAGAGCGATCCACGCTCCGTCGGGGCTGTAGTCGGGTACGCCGCCGCCGTCGTCGAGCACCTGCTGATAGTCACCCGTCTCCACGTCCACCAGCCACAGATCTTCGCTGTAGATGGTCTTGGCAGCAGCGCCCGTCGTCAGCGCCACCGTCCGGCCATCAGGTGACCAGGCAAGGTCATAGATGAGCGGGCCGCCGACCTCGGCTGGGCCAATTAGCCGCCGCTCGTTCACCTGGCAGGGAGCCGGTGCAGCCGGGCAGGTGAAGTCGGCCAGCCAAAGATCGGGTAGGGTCAACTCCGGGTTGGCGCGGTGGAAGAGGAGCCTGTTCCCATCTGGCGACGGGTGGGGGTTGCTCCCGCCGGTCAGGAGCACCCGCGGCGGCTGGCCTCGCTCGACAATCCAGATGTCGCCGGCTGATTCGTAGATGAGCCGGCCAGGGAGCGAGATGTTGGCAGTCGGTAGCAGGGTCGGCGTCGGGGAACGGGCGGTGTAGTGGGCGTGACAATTGGGCACCACGCCGGGCAGGTAGAGCCGGTCACAGATGGATGGGTCGTCGGCGGCCTCGTAAACCGCCTGGAGGCACATATCGTCCACCCACATCCCAGCCAGGCGGCAGACGTCGGGGTTGAGACTATCCACGGCGTGGCGTTCGATACAGGCATAGTGCTCCCCTTGAGGTAAGCCAGCACAATTCTGCTTCGCCGCCTGCACATCGGGGTCCTGTTTCCAGGGTTGAGGGGCGCAACCGGCCAGCAAAAGGAGCAAGACGAGCAGGTTGGACCACAGGCGCTTCATCGTTCTCCTCCTCTCACTATACACGTGGCTACCTCCAGCAATGTTCCCCAATCTCCCTTCGATTATACCCCTTTCTCGATCGCCACGCAAGCGAAAATGCCCAGCACGGACAGGCTCGCAAAGTCTAGCCCATTCCTCCGCCCTGGCAACAACAATTGCCCTCTCTCGGTTTCCGTGTTATAATCAGACTGTTGAGGAGGAGTGGATATGGACCCCAAAGAAGCTGCCAATGCAGCGTGCCAGATCATCGGTGACTACTCTCCCGCTGACCCCGATTCGACGGCAGCAGCCTTGTATGATGTCTGGCTTCAGGCGACGCCCACGGGCATTGATCTGGTCAAGGCCGAACAATTCTTAGGGCTCAAGACCGCCGGCACGCCGGTGGCAGTTCTCAAGGCTATGGGCCAGGAGATCGGCAAGGCGGCCAGGAAGCGGGTTGCTGATTTCATACCCCTGGCCTGTCACCTCTGGGATAATTACGGCCGCGAGGGGCGGATCGTGGTCTCTACTTTCCTGGGGGCGATGGAGTTGGCCGCGCCGGCGGTGGTCATGCCGCTTATCTACCAACTGGCCCAGACCTGCATCGCGTGGGAGGATTGCGACCAACTGGCCATGACCGCCCTGGAGCCCATCGTGAGGAAGAATCCCGAAGACTACCTCGACCGCCTGGCCCCTTGGGTGGCAGACGAGAACAAGTGGGTCCGCCGCGCCGCTATCACCGCCATTGGGCGGCTGCCCATGAAGCGCGCCGACTACACGGCCCGTTGTCTGGAGCTGGTCGAGCCTGCGCTGAGCGACCCAGATCTCGACGTTAAGCGGGCCCTGAGCTTTGCCATCCGCGTCAGCGCTCGCGGCCAGATAGCGCCGGTCTGCGATTTCATCCTTGCCCACCGGGATGTGGCCGACCCAGACAGCATCTGGGTGCTGTGCGACGTCATCCGCAGCATGACCAAGGCCCTCCTGCCGCAGTTCGCCGACCTCCTGCCCATCTACGAGGCCTGGTTGGAGACAGCGGATGCCCGCACCCAACGCAGCGTGGAGAGCGCCATTAAAACCTTGAAAGAAGTGAAAGGGGGATGATGCCTTTGGGAGGACAACGAACACTGTTGGCTGTCTTTGCCCATCCCGACGATGAGAGCTTCGGCATCGGGGGGACTCTGGCCAGGTACGCCGCCGAGGGGGTGCGCGTGGTGCTGGCCTGTGCTACGATGGGGGAGGCGGGAGAGGTAAAGGATCCCAGCCTGGGTACCAAGGAGCAACTGGCGGAGATTCGAGAGCGCGAGCTACGCTGTGCCTGCGACGTCCTGGGCATCAGCGAATTGCACCTCCTGCGCTACCGCGATTCAGGCATGGCCGGCAGTCCCGACAACGATGATCCCCGTGCCCTCGTCCAGGCTAACCCTGCCGAGGTTGTGGGCAAGATTGTGCGCGTGATCCGTCAGGTGCGGCCTCAGGTGGTGGTCACCTTCGAAGAGGGCGGCGGCTACGGTCACCCTGATCACATGGCCATCCACCGTCACACAGTGGCTGCTTTCCAGGCTGCTGGCGATCCGAGCCAGTATCCTGAACACCTGGCTGAGGGTCTGGAGCCCCGTGCTCCCCAGAAGCTGTACTTCACCGTTTTGCCACGCCGCTTCTTCCGTGGGCTCGCCCAGCATCTGAGGGCCATGGGCATTGACCTGAGCCGCTTTGGAGATTTCGACTGGGAGTCCAGGGGAATACCCGACGAACTGTGCACCACTGAAATTGATGTCAGCGACTATGTGGACATAAAGCTACAGGCATTTCAGTGTCATCGCAGCCAGCTCTCGCCCGACGGCCCCTTTAGCGTCCTCCCGCCGGAAGTGCGGTGGCAATTCATGAGCAATGAGTGTTTCTTGCTAGCCGGCTCTCGGCTCGGGCCAGGGCAAGAGCCGGAACTCAATTTGTTTACAGGCGTATGGACATAATCGCTATTGTGGGTCATCATCATGCAGTGCGGAAACTTGCTGAAAATGCGAAAATTGAAGTGAAATGGTAGCAGAGGAACGAAAGGATTTGCCCGACCAAAAACCTCTTGACGTAAACGACTAGGAGAAGATGACCGCCAAATGGCCTTCGACCTGGATCAAGCTGTGGCTAAAGTTGAGGCGCGATTGGCCAACGCCGACGAGACGACAGCCTGGCCCGTCCTCATCATGCTCTGTGGGCTGCCGGCCACAGGCAAGTCCTACCTGGCCCGTCGCCTGGTCGAGCGGATGCCGTTCGTGATTGTCGAAACGGACTTCGTGCGCAAGACCCTCTTTCCTTCGCCTACCTACTCAGCGCAAGAGAGTAGCCTGGTTCATGAGGTCTGTCACGCCCTCATGGAAAAACTGCTCAAGCGCGGCGCACGAGTTATCTTCGATGCCACCAATCTATTGGAATTTCACCGAGAGAGGGTCTATCGCTTGGCCAGGTTCACGGCAGCTAGACTGGTCATCGTTCAGACGGTTGCTCCTGAGACAGTGGTGAAAGAACGTCTGGAGAAACGAAGTGTCACCCGTGACCTAGATGACATTTCCGATGCCAACTGGGCAATCTACAAACGCATGGCCTCCACCCAACAGCCTATTGGCCATACCCATTTGACTATTGACACCGATGGCGACCTTGGAGAGGTAGTGAACAAGATCCTGCGAATGGCGCAGAAATGAAAGCGATGCTGATCTTCAACCCTGCTGCCGGAGCCAGAGATGTGGGGCGGGAGCTGGAGCAGGTAATGGCCTTTTGGGAAGGCCGGGGCTGGCAAGTGAGCTTCAGGGAGACCTGGGGGCCGGGTGACGCTACAACATTTGCCCGTGAGGCGGTGGTTACCGGCTGCCAGGCCGTGTTCATAGCCGGAGGCGACGGCACGGTGGGCGAAGCCGCCGATGGTCTGGCGGGGAGCGACGTGGCCCTGGGGGTACTACCCGCCGGTGTGGGCAACGTGTGGGCACTGGAGATGGGCATCCCCACCCCCTCGCCGTTGCGAAGACACCCGCTGCTCGATGCGGCTGAGTCTCTGGCGGAAGGCGAGATTCGTCGCATTGACCTTGGCAGGGCTGGTCAGCGCCAGTTCATTCTCTGGGCGGGCGTTGGCCTGGATGCCAAAGTGACCGAACGCATGGAGCCCCGTGCCAGACCCGCGAAGCGCCTGGGTACCCTGGCCTATGTGGTAGCCGCTGTCCTGGTGGCCAAGGATTATCGGGGCACCCGGACGAGGGTGGTAATAGATGACCGTAGCATCAATACCCGGTCCATCTTGATCATTGTCAGCAATGCCCAGCTCTACGCCAGGCGGGTGCGAGTGGCAGCCGAGGCTTATCTGGACGATGGATTGCTGGACGTTTGCATCTTCAAGGGGAGCAACCTTGCCTCCACCATCCATCACGCCATCAAGGTATTTGCTCGTCGCCACCTCCGCGATCCTCAGGTCGAGTACTACCGGTGCAAGAAGGTGAGCATCAGTACTGCCACTCCCTTACCCGTCCAGGTGGATGGGGACCCCGTCGGCACCACCCCCATGGAATTCGAGATCGTGCCCCAGGCTCTAAACATTATCGTCCCTCGAAACTCATCCCAGCGGCTCTTTCTCCATGCCCCAGGAGTATCGGTTTTAGAAATGGGATAAGTCGCACCTCTTGACACTTTCTTGACCTCACGCCTCGTTTTCTTGTCCCCAGATTGACGCACTCTGTGGTATAATTTCACCAGGATATAACGCTGTAGAGGCATCTTGATGAATGACTTTGTTTTCGTCGGCCTAGTGCTGGCGTTCTTTGCCGCCAGCCTGGGACTGATCGCCGTTTGCCAGCGATTGATGGAGGACTGACATGGCCCCACTGTATCTCGTCGCCGGCCTAATCGGGTTAGGATTGCTCGTGTACCTGTTCGTCGCGTTGGTGAAACCGGAGTGGTTCGGATGACAACGTTTGGCTGGCTCCAAATCGGGCTGTACTTTTCCGTCTTGCTGCTGCTCGTCAAGCCGCTGGGCGCATTCATGGCCCGCGTCTACCAGGGCGAGCGCACGTTCCTCGATTCGTTGCTGCGGCCTGTCGAGCGGCTCATCTATCGCGCCGGCGGCGTATGCCTAGAGGAGGAGATGGGCTGGAGAACCTACACCATCGCCTTGCTGATGTTCAACGCGCTGGGCCTGCTGGTCGTCTATGTTCTGCAGCGGCTGCAAGGTGCGCTGCCGCTCAACCCGCAAGGGTTTGGAGCCGTCGCGCCCGACACGGCGTTCAACACCGCTGTCAGCTTTGCCACGAACACCAACTGGCAAAGCTATAGCGGCGAAACGACGATGAGTTATCTCACACAAATGCTCGGGCTGACCGTGCAGAACTTTGTCTCGGCGGCCACAGGCATGGCGGTGCTGGTGGCGCTAGTACGCGGGTTGGCGCGTACCCCCCACCTGTCCCCGTCAGCGACGGGGGGGATGAAAGGGGGGGTCGGCAACTTCTGGGTGGATTTGACCCGCACGACTTTATACATTCTACTGCCGCTGGCGTTCGTAGTAGCCCTCGTGCTCGTCTCGCAGGGCGTAGTACAAACGTTCAGTGACTACAAGACCGTGACGCTGTTGCAACCGACAACCGATGCGAATGGAAATACAGTGACCGAGCAAGTGCTGGCCATTGGCCCGGCGGCTTCGCAAATTGCCATCAAACAACTGGGTACTAACGGTGGCGGCTTCTTCAACGTCAACTCGGCGCACCCATTCGAGAATCCGACGCCGCTTTCGAACCTGCTAGAGATGCTGGCGATCTTGCTCATCCCGGCGGCGTTGTGCTACACCTTCGGCAAGATGGTGGGCGACACGCGCCAGGGCTGGGCC
>CAYUPJ010000216.1:0-7042 GCA_964446635.1 uncultured Anaerolineae bacterium | reverse complement strand
ACTTACTCTACCAGAGAAAGCCTTTTCCTGCAACTCATTTGAAACGCACCCAAACCAGTTTCGTTGCTTGCCATAACCTCGCCCATGTCCCTCTTCAATGTTGGCGCTAATCGAACCGACGCTGCGAATCAACTGTTCAGCTACAGCCCGACCGCGTACGTCCTGCATCAGCTTCTGACAATCTTGCCAGGCCAAATCATAAAAGAACAGTGCCTTGCGATACCCCCAGAACTCCCATACCGGCTCCGTCCTCACCCGCTCGTGAACCGTTACCTCCCACTCCTCGTAAGTCATCCCCGTGCCTCCTCCCTATCGCCCATTCGCTGATTCGCTCCTTCGCCCCTTCGCCCCTTCGCCCCTTCGCCCCTTCGCCCATTCGCTCATTCGCCCATTCGCCCATTCGCCCATTCGCCGATTCGCTCATTCGCTCATTCGCATCCACCCGTTCCCCTTCACCGCATCCTTCCCCACGTGCACGATCTCCCCCCACACCAGCCAGGGGAGAAACGGCTCCAGGTCTCCCTCGAAAGTCACCTGGCCCACGAAGCCGCCCATAGGCGTGCTGGCCTCTAGCCGCGTGGAGAAACTGTCCAGCTCCACCCAGCGGGTGTGATCCTCCACCACCTGCACCGCCTCGGCCTGGGCCATCACCTGGCGGAAGTCGAACTCCCAGGGGGTGGCAGTGAACTGGCGGGTCAGATCGCGCAGCCGCCGGTGCAGCCGCTGGACCAGCGGGCGGAAAGTCGGGCGGTGCAGCAGTTTTCTCTGCTCGATGATGCGCGTGGGGGTCTTGAACGTCAGGGTGAGGCGATCCCTGGGCAACTGCGCTGCCCGCGCCAACACCTGCTCGTTGGTGATGGGCAGGTCGGGCATCGAGACCATGGTGTCCCCCTGGCGCAGCACCGGCTGTCGCTCCCCGCTCAGCGAATTCACCGCCGCTATCTCGCGGATCACAAACGTCCCTCGCCGTCTTCCCCCTCCCTGTCGCCCCTTCGCCAATTCGCCGACTCGCCCCTTCGCCGATTCGCCGACTCGCCCCTTCGCCGATTCGCCAATTCGCCCATTCGCAGATTCGCCCATTCGCCAATTCGCCGACTCGCCCATTCGCCCATTCGCCGATTCGCCCATTCGCCCATTCGCCCATTCGCCCATTCGCTGATTCGCCGATTCGTTTATTCGCTTCCCCAGTCCGCCTCGTTCCAACGCCTGGCTGCCCAGCACCACGTAGGGAAAGAGATTGAGCGCCTGGGCGAACATGGTCAGGCCGAACTCCAGGGCCTCTCCCGGTTCGTAGCGGATTTTGTCATCCAAGGATGACTCGATGATGTACGGTCGTGGCACCTCCACCCCACGCTTGCTCTCCAGGTCGCGAGTGGCCACCAGGAAGCAGATGGGGCAGGTGGCCCAGAGGGCGCACTCCCCGCAGCTCTTCGCCTCCTTGTTGAAGCAAAACTGCCAGCGCAGGGCGTGGAACAGCGCCCCGCGAATAGCCGAGCCCTGGTGCTCGTTGAGCAGGATGGGTGTCTGCACCTCACAGGTGAAGTGCAATTGATGAGCGGTGAAGTTGTTCATGGTTCATCTCCTCTTGAGTATTCTGGAAACGGATCGAATCTTTCTTCTATTTGTCTATATTCCTATTTTCGGGTATAATTGCAGTAGATTCAAGCTAATTGACGAGGTGAGTGAAATGGCGACCATAACTCTCAGCGATATCTTGGACGACCTGCAGGCGGCTGAGCAAGGACTCCACAAGTTCGAGCGCCGTTACTGGATGAGCTCTTCGCATTTCTATGACCTCTACTCCCAGGGCCTCTTGGATGACGGTTCCCACGGCGAAGATTTCGCCGAGTGGGCCGGCCATTACAAGCTCAAGCTCAAACGGGAGGCGGCGCTGGAACAGTTGTCACCCTAGGCTCGGGTTTGATTAAGAATATGGAGGTGAGAAACATGACCGCTGTTACGATAACCGAAATCCTCGATGACCTACGTGCCGCAGATGAGATCACCCGGCGCTTCGAGCGGCGCTACTGGCTGAGTTCTGAGGATTTTTACGAATTGTATTCCCAGGGCTTGCTGGATGACGGTGAACATACCGAGGATTTTACTTTATGGGCCGCTTTCTTTGAAATCAAGCTCGACCGGGAAAGGGACTTGCGACAACTCTCCAGAGAGCGAATGCGCCAATTCCGCGAACAAGCCAAGAGCGGTGCAGTCCAGATTAGCCTGCAGGAACCGGCCATCGAAGTCATTCCAGCTTGAGTAGGTTGCCCAATGAGCTTCCCTTCACGCCCTGAGTACGAAACCCTGGTCTACGGCCTGCTCGATGCCTACCCCGAAGTCATTGGTTCCACCCTGCGGCTGTACAGCACCAGCGCATTGACCGCCATTGTCGAGGGGAGCGTCTATCTGCGCAATGGCCTGGAGTTACGGGTTGTCGAAGCCTTAGACTTCAAGAGTGGCTGTATCCGACGCTACAGCTACACTGTCTATCGAAGTGGCGAGAAGATTCGCTGGTACGACTCTGAGCCTCACGCCGAAGACCTCTCACTTGCCTCGACCTTCCCCCACCATCTACACGACCTTCCCAACATCAAGCACAATCGCAAACCTGCTCCTGGTATCAGCTTCCAAACCCCCAATCTACCCGCACTGATCGCCGACTGCATCGCCCTGGGTGACAGCATGATCACCGGGCTGTCTGCCAGTGACTAGGAGTCCTGCCATGAACCGTGAAGAAATCGTTCAAGCACTGAAAGCCCTGGAAGAGGAACGCCGCCAGGCCGACCTGCCTGACCTGCGTACCCTTCTGGACGAAGAAATCTACAACACCAGTCAATCCTTTCATGAGCGTTTCCTTTGCGCCTGCGGTGCCGATCACACCCGGCTCTGGGCCTGGGTAGAACTGGCCCAGGACGAGTTCGGTGTCACCTTCTACCTGACCGAGTTTACCGGCGACTCGTCGCTCCGGTATCGTCTCCAGACAGCCTGGAAGGTGCTGCGCGGTCGCAGCGTCGAGTTCGGCCTGATCTTCGATTCCAGGGACCTCCCTCGTCTCAAAGCCCTCATCAACCGCCTGCCCTAGCCTCGCTTCCCCAAAACTTCAGCTAGAGGCAGTCACCAGTCCCTCTGGTGGTTGGCCGAGGGCCGCGTGTTCGGCGACCAGCTCCTCCAGGAAACGACGCAGCTCGGTCCGCTCCAGTACCAGGTGGGCGGCTGGCCCCTCACCGCCGTACCCCCTATGGCGGGCGGCCCGTTCCAGGTCAATCTCAGCGTAAACGTCGAACAGGTCGTCGTCCCGTGGCCCCTCTGGGGCTGGCGGCTCCTCTTCCTCATCCAGCGGCTCCCATGGGGGCTCTGGCACCGATTCGATGCGCAGCCGAAAGTCCGGCTCCATCGGCTCGAAGCGCAACTCGTTTTCCTCGCCAGCCGCCAGCTTCTCTAGCCCTGCCACCAGCCATGTCCAGTCGTAGTCGTCGTGCAGGGTGCCGTGGCCTTCCAGGATGATTTGGTCCAGCATCTCCAGGGCCACACGGTACTCGATCCACTCGTTTGAGTACTTGCGGAAGGGCGCAGCGGCGCGTTCTTCTGGCGCACGACCGGTCATGAACTCCCCGCGCTCGTCCACCGGGTAGCTTTCCCACCCGGTCAGTTCCAGCGTGAACGCCAGTTGGGCGGTGCCGGGTGGGGTAGAGAGAGTGGGCACGTCTTCACCTCCTGAGCATCTGACCCACCCACGAGGCATCCTCGAGCAGGTGGTGATGATATGGCGGCAAATACTCCAGCGTTAGCGGCCCCTCTAGTCCGCTCTCAACGATGGCGGCGACGATTTCTTCAAAGTCAAGAGCCCCTTCCGGGTGGCGCAGCGGCAGGTGTTGTTGTCTTCCCTCTGCTCCCCGATTGGACAAGTGGAAGCAGCGGATACAATCGCTATACTCCCCGATGTCGGCCAGCACCTCGGCCTGGGGCTTATGCAAGTGGGCCGTGTCGTAGCAAGCGGCGTGGTGCTCCCGTCCCCGGCAGAAGGCCGCGATGCCTTCGATGCCCGATAGAAAGCGCCGTCGGCCGGCGAAGGTCTCCCAGCACAGCGTCACCCCGGCCTGGGCCAGCAGCGGGTCCACCGCCGCCGTGATCTTCCCCTCGACCTCTTCGAGACGGGCGTTGGTGGGGTGGACCACGATAAGCGAGCAGCCCAGCCCCTGGGCAATGGAGACAGTCTTGCGCAACACCTGGATGAAGGTATCAAACTCAGTGATGCGGGCCTGAGCCGCATGCACCGAGGTGACTCGCAGGGGCAGTCTGGAGAAGGGAGCCAGCACCTTCTCCGGCATCACCCTTTGCAGGAACAGCTCAGGCCGGTAGAAGGCCACCTCCACGCAGCCCACCTCGGCATAGCTGGCCAGGGCCTGGTACCAGTTGTAGTCCCCGCGTTCCGGGTAGGAGACGCGGACGGCAATGTGGGTGGACAAGAGTACCTCCAGGCAGCGGATGGCCCTTCGCAGAGCGGGTAGGGCTGGCGACCGGCTATCTGCTTATCTGTTGTGCATCCGTTGCGCCACACTACTCAGTCGAAGACAAGTCCCATCTCCGAATCATACTTGGCCTTGACGATAGGTGGAGTGTCCCGATCTCTGGGCAACACCCGGCCTTCATTCATCAGTGCATAGTAACGGCCCCAATTGATGGGCACCAGCAGTTCGCCAGCCAGGATAGGATTCTCTTCTCTGAGCGTTTGATACTCATCATACAATGACCACGGCAAAACCTCGATGCCGTCGAACGCCTTGTAAAACATCTCTTCAAGACCGTAGTCCGCCTCAAAGGGGCGCAAAGTCTGGATGCAGATGGCTTGAAACTCAGACGCCACGTGGGCATACTCATCACGCCAACGCTCGGCCACCTCGCCGCTATAGATCTCATCTAACCAGCGACCGATGGCACTCTCGTCCAAAGATTGACCGTTCTGACGTTCGAGAATCTTCAAAGTACGCATGACAAGCGCCTGGTCGTAGATCCTCTGACCGTCGTCTGGCTGGCGATAAACGTAAACCGGTGCCAAGTCAGTATGCTTGCGTCGCCGATTGATCCGTCCGAAGCGCTGCACCAGTGCCTCCAATGGGGCAGGGTCCGTATAGATGGTATCCAAGTCTATGTCCAGGCTGACCTCGACCACCTGTGTTGCTACCAGCACGATAGGCCGACGTTGCTCGCTGGTTGAACCGGCAGCCTCACGCACCAGTTTCTCTTTGGCTGATCGGTCTCGCATGTTGAAACGCCCGTGCAGCAGTTCAACATGGACGCTAGTATCTTTCAGTCGCTCGTCCAATTGACGATAGGCAGTTTGCACCCTATCAACAAGGTTACAGACAACCAGCACTGATTTGCCTGCTCTGGCATCGTTCGTGATGCGTTCTAGTCCTTCGTCTGACAATAACTCGCTGTCGAGGAGAACTAGACGATGACGTCTGAATTGCTCAAACAACGCAGGCTCAGCCACAATCTCGGACGGGTCGCCCAACGCTTGGCGCAGCCAACCTTTGATGAGCGTAGGGAATGTAGCCGACATGATCAGGAAACAGGCATTGAAGTTTTGCGCTAGGTATTCGATAGTTTTGAGAATCAGCGCCAGTCGCTTCACCTCGTAGGCATGAATCTCGTCAAAGATGAAGGCCGCACTATGGTAGTCGCTTAGCAATGCTTCGTAGCCCTTCAGCCGGTACATCCCCTTGAGCATCTGGTAGGGACTGAAAACTCGTACCGGCGGATAGTTGAGTTGGGCTAAGTTGCGCGCCCATCTGGCCTGACGAGCGGCTTCTTCTGGGCCGTAGTCATGTTCGAGCAGTAGCCTGTAGAGGGCCAGCAGACTGCGCCCGTGCTGCAAGCCGACTTTGCCAGGAAAGCTCTCCTCCAGTCGTAGCTTCATCGCATTCATGCTAGCTTGGTAGGGCAAGGTGTAGAACAGGCGCGGCAGACTATCCACGGTTGTTGCCTGGCGCGCAGCCCAAAGCAATGCCGCCTCTGTCTTGCCACTGCCAGTCGGTGCTGTCAACAGCGCCGAGCCATCAGTCTCATTGGCGTCACACTGATGCCTGTACAGCTTATCCCATGAGAGCCTCCGGCTGGCCAAAATGGCGTCGGCCTCGAAGTGGGCGCGGGGCAATGGACCGGCATGGGCAGAGGCGCTGTGGTCGGCATTGACCAGATGCCCGCGCAACGCCAGCGTGCCAATTATCAACGCTCGCTCGTCGCTGCGCTCGATGTAGCGAACAAAGCGACGGTAGACTTTGAGCCAATGACGGATGCGGGCCACGCCTCGCTGTTGCACCATCGCCACGGCATGATCTTGGTCGGGTAGGGCCGGCACCGAGATGCCAGCTTCCTCCAATCCCAGATCATCTATCCAGACAGTGGGACATTCGGCCACCCAGCGCCACAAACCGCGCACTATTGCCTCGTCCAACTCGGCCACCCGCGCGATAAGTTGGTCATCGTCAGGGTCATCAGGCGGCGCATAGAGCCGCTGGATTTCACTAGCGTCCTTGTGGTGAGAGACAATGGCCGCTGCTACCCAAGGCTGCTCGTTGGGCGTCAACCCGCCAGTTATCCAATCCAGAAAGGCCAAAGATAGCACCTCGTGGCGGTGGGGCCATTTCTTGCCGCCAGGTCGCAGCCGAGCCTGGAAGCCACTTGCTGCTTTGCCGAAGTCGTGCAGAAAAGCCGCCCAGAACAGGATGTGCCATAGACGTGGGACGCCGAGGGCTTGCGGCAAGTTGGGGCGCAGGCGAATGTACTCAATCAGCCGAGCCAACACATCCCAGGTGTGTTGGGCCAAGCTTTCTGGCCGCCCACCTGCGCCTTTCTCCGGACTTTTGGCCCACACGTCGTCCAGCCAATCAGGCCAGCGTGAAGCAATCACTGTCGTCTCCTGTGAAGCTGAGGAACGCCAGTCCCAAATGAGCCCCTTTCACTTCGGGTGTGGCTGGGTCTACCCAATAGAGTCTATCGGGAAATTCAACATTATGTTGTTCTGAGCCCAGAGCAAGGC
>CAYUPJ010000215.1:0-7067 GCA_964446635.1 uncultured Anaerolineae bacterium | reverse complement strand
TTTAATCGGAAGGTGTCCCATGTTCAAATTGCTTATTTTTCGCCAGAGTCCAGTCAAGAGAGGCTGATCATGACCCCGGACGGTGGCCGTGACCGAAGCTACCACCTCGACCACTACATCTTCGATTCCGGCGAGGAACGAAAGCTCTTCGAGATGCTACTGACCCATGAACGGGTGGAGGAGGTCTACTTCACCGGCGGCATCACCGACCCGGCCCACAACGAGTTTTACATCGAATACTACGACGAGTTGGCTGGTCGCTGGCGCAAGTACTTCCCCGACTTCTTCCTCAAGCTGGCCGACGACGGCTGGATGGTGGTCGAGGTCAAGCGTGAGGACCAGACTGAGCATCCCAACGTCAAGGCCAAGGACGCTGCCGCCCGCCAGGTCTTCGAAACCCTCAATGGCATCCTCTACCATATCAAACCTGATGATGAGATCAGGCGTGGCGAGATCCACGAAATCTTTCAGCGAACCGAAGCACGGAACTAGAGTTTGTTTAGGAGAATCGGGAGGCAAGGAGAAATGGAAACTAAACGTCACCCTTACACTTCCAATCAATGTCTACGAAGAGTTATTGGAAGCCAAAAAGGAAGAGTCCCACAGCGTTGCCGATTTCGTGAGGACGGCCGTGGTGGAGAAGCTTGCCAGGATGCGCTGGCAGCATAACCTAGAAGATTTGCGACGGGAGATCAGGGAAGCTGGCGGCCTCAAACTGAGAGGCAGCAAGGAGGAGGTCATTGAGCGCCTCAGAGAGACTCGGCGCGAGATTTTTGAGACCGAGTACGCTCATCTGTATAGATAGCAATTGGTGTCCGACAACCGCCACTTTCTCCAAGAGTTGAGAACCGACGCTTTCGAGGTGGTCAGCCCGGCCGAGTTTTTGGATCGCTTTAGCAAGGGTGAGTTATAAAGCGGTAGTTGACTTTTTACCTCAGTTGTACTATCTTTTAGACCGCATTCCACTCAGAGGAGATTACCATGTACCTTCATGCAGACAGTTCTAGATGTTCGGGATGTCGGGCTTGTCTCCTGGCCTGTTCCCTGTTCAACGCTGGTTTGCCCATCTGGGGAAAGCCTTCCCAGCGCCAGGACGGTTCCTACGGCGAGAACAACCCCAAGAAGGCAGCTCTGGCCATCGAAGCTTTTTTCCCTGAGCCCGGTATCTTCAAGGTGAGAACCTGCACCCAATGCGGCGATTGTGTCGAGGTCTGCCCGGCCGACTGCATCCTCCAGGACAAGAGCGGGGCTTACTACATAGTCCAAGAGGAGTGCCTGGGCCTCGACTGCCTCCAGTGTGCCGAGGTCTGTCCTGAGGATGTTATCTTCACCCATCCCGACTATGATGCCCCCTGGAAATGCAACCTCTGCGGCCAGTGCGTGCCAGTCTGTGGGATGGATGTGTTGTCTATCGTGGATTCGTAATTCGGGCTTCGTCACGAATCCGCGAAGGTGACAAAGGAGAATCAAACAATGAATGGCTACGCCGGACAAATTCTGCGTGTTAATCTGACGAATAAGACCATCACCAAAGAGCCCTATCCTGAGAAAGTGGCCCAGGACTTCCTGGGCGGGCGCGGGTTTGGCATCTACACTCTGTGGACCGAGATGCCCCAGGGAGCCGATCCCCTGGGCCCGGAGAACAAGCTCATCGCCTCCACCGGGCCGCTGTCGGGCTTGCTAGTGCCCGGCGCGGGCAAGATGGACTGGACCTGCAAATCGCCCCTCACTGGCGGCTACGCCTCGGCCAGCATGGGCGGCATGCTCAGCGCCGAGTTGAAATATGCTGGGTACGACAGCGTCATCTTCGAGGGGGCCTCGGACACGCCGGTCTACCTGTTCGTTGACGACGATCACGTAGAGTTGCGCGAGGCCTCTGACGTGTGGGGCGAGGGCTGTATTACCACGGAGAAGATGCTCAAGGACCGCCTGGGCGAGGAGTTCCAGATCGCCACCATCGGTCCGGCTGGGGAGAGTGGCGTCAAATACGCCTGCATCCACCACGATTGGGGTCGCCAGGCCGGCCGGGGCGGCGTGGGCACGGTCATGGGAGCCAAAAAGCTGAAGGCCATCGCCGTGCGCGGGACGAAGGGCATCCCCGTGGCCGACGTGAAAGCCTTCCACCAGCAATCCCGCAAGATGTTTAAGGCCTGCAAAGACTCAGTGTTGCTGGAAGCTTTTTTGCGCTACGGTACCACCATCATCACCTCCTGGTGCGACGAGGTGGGCGCCCTGCCCACCCGCAATTTCGAGACCGGCACCTTCGAGGAGGGGCCCAACCTCTACGGTGAGGTAATGCGCCAGAAGATCGTGGTCACCGACAAGGGCTGCTCCGCCTGTCCCTGCCCCTGCGGCAAGTACTCTCACTCCAAGAAGCACGACATCTGGCTGGAGGGGCCGGAGTACGAGACCATCGGCATGCTGGGTTCCAACTGCGGCCTGTCGGACATCGAGGACGTGGCGCGCGCCAACTTCCTATGCGACGAACTGGGCATTGACACCATCTCTGCCGGCGGGTGCATCGCCTTCGCCACGGAGTGTTTCCTGAAGGGCATCCTCACCACTGAAGACACCGACGGCCTGGAGTTGGGCTGGGGCAAACCCGAGGCCGTCTACGCCCTGATCGAAAAGATCGCCCGGCGGGAGGGCCTCGGGGCGGTGCTGGCCGAGGGGGTGAAGCACGCCGCCAGCGTATGGGGGCAGGGCAGCGAGGAATTCGCCATCCACGTCAAGGGCATGGAGCAAAGCGCCTACGATACCCACCAGGCGACGGGGATGCTGCTGGCTTATCAGACGTGCGACGTAGGAGCCCACCACAATCGGGCCTGGGCCATTACGTATGATCTGGAGGTAGGCCGGGAGGCTGTGACGCCGGAAAAAGTGGCGCGGGTGATTTTCCTGCAGCATGCCCGCCCCTTCTTCGACTGTGCCGGGGCGTGCAGGTTCCAGTGGATCGAGCTGAGCATTGACGTCACCGAGTACGCTCCCATGCTCAAGACCATCACCGGAATGGATCGTTCCTGGGACGATCTGTTGAAACTGAGCGAGCGGGTGTGGAACCTCACGCGCATGTATTGGGTGCGGGAGGTGCCCGGCTTTGGTCGCCAGTGGGACTATCCGCCGCCGCGTTTCTACCAGCACCCCGCCACCACCGGCCCAACCAAGGGCAAATTCACCCCCTGGGAGGACGTGCAGAAACTGCTGGACACGTACTACGAGCAGCGGGGCTGGGACGCCAACGGCATCCCCACGATGGAGAAGCTGGAGCAATTGGGGTTGGAGGACATAGTCCGACCATGAGCAAACGACAGGACGAACACATCCTTGTCAAGGATGACAGTGACCTGTTCCAACTTGCGAGACAACTGACGGAAGAGCAACCACCGGAGGACTGCGTCGAGATTACTCCCGTTGGATTGCTCAAGAAATACATCGGGGACAAAGAGACACCGATAGTGACGAGAGGAGGACAAACCGTCGCTGAGACTCTTGAAGCTCTGGGCATCCCCTCAGTCTTGGTGGCCGTTGTACTGATCAACGGCCGACAGGAGTTGAAAGACTACATCCTGCAGGACGGCGACGTGGTGAAGTTAGTGCCGTTGGTCGGCGGGGGATAAATTGAATCAGGAGGCTGTGAAAGAGTATGGAAGATATCCAGAAGATGAGACAAACCCACAAGGTGCTGGCCGAGTTCAACTATGAGTTAGGCGAAGTGGAGAGGGGTTATACGAACCGCACTCTCTACGTCAACCTCTCCGACAACACCATCGCCAGCAAGCCGGTGACCCAGCAGATGAAGGACATCTTTACTGGCGGCAGAGGCTTCGGCCTCTGGTTGCTTTGGAACGCAGTGAACGGCGACACGAAATGGAACGACCCGCAGAACGAGATCGTCATCTCGTCCGGTCCCATCGGCGGAACCACCCAATACCCCGGCTCGGGCAAATCCCTTGTGGTTGCCATTTCCTCCACTACCCACTCAGTGATGGATAGCAACGTGGGCGGCCACTTCGGCCCGCTGCTCAAGTTCGCAGGCTGGGATGCCCTCGAGATCCAGGGCCAGGCCGAGAAAGACGTGATCGTCTTCATTGACGGGAACGAGGGGAAGGTGACCATCAAGGAAGCGCCGGAAGAAGCCGTAGACACCCACCTTCTCGGC
Source organism: uncultured Anaerolineae bacterium (assembly GCA_964446635.1). Classification (GTDB taxonomy): domain Bacteria; phylum Chloroflexota; class Anaerolineae; order VGOG01; family VGOG01; genus CAYUPJ01. Next base: position 2,908 of record CAYUPJ010000215.1, on the reverse strand, counting down.
GAGCAGATGGCAGAGATGTTCGCCGACACCGAACGGGAGAAGCGCGACATCTCGTCCGTCTCGGCGGGAAGTGGCGCCGAACATGCCTTGATCGGCTGCCTCAACTTTAGTTGGTACGATGTGCGGCGCGGGAGGGTGCGCTTCAAGCAAGCCGGCCGTGGTGGCATCGGCACGGTCTTCAGAGATAAGAAGATCAAGGCCCTGGTGGTCAAGTACAGCGGCGGGAAAGGGCTTGCCAACAACCCTGCGGACAAGGGGCGCATCACCAGGGTGGGCAGCAAGATCAACAAGGAGATCCACGATTATGATGCGGTGCAGAACAGGATGCGCAACGTGGGCACGCCCTACCTGGTGAGCATTATGAACGACTACGACCTGTTGCCGGTGCACAACTTCAGGTTCGGCTCGCACCCGGAGGCTGACAAGATATCAGCGACGGGGTGGGAAAGGAAGTTCACCCAGGGCCTGCCCGACGGCTGCTGGCTTGGCTGCACCATGAGCTGCTCCCACGCCGTGGACGGATACACGCTCAAGACGGGGCCGTACAAGGGACAGGTGGTGAGCGTTGACGGCCCGGAGTACGAGACCACCGCTGGCTGTGGCTCCAATTGCGGCATCTTCGACCCCGACGCACTCCTGGAGATCAACTTCTACTGCGACACCTATGGCCTGGACACCATCTCCTTTGGCACGCTGACCGGCTTCGTGATGGAGTGCTACGAAGCGGGCATTCTCAACCAGGAGATCACCGGCGGGCTGGAGCTAAACTTCGGCAACGCCGAGGCCGCAATTGAACTGCTGCACCAGATGGGGCGGGGCGAGGGCTTCGGGGCCATCGCCGGGCAGGGCATCCGCCGCATGAAGCACATCTTCGCCAAGGAATATGGTGCAGATCCCCAGTTCCTGCAGGACATCGGCATGGAGGCCAAGGGGCTGGAGTACTCGGAGTACGTGACCAAGGAATCGTTGGCTCAGCAAGGCGGCTACGGGCTGGCCAATAAAGGTCCGCAGCACGACGAAGCCTGGCTGATCTTCATGGACATGGTCAACAACCAGATACCCACCTTCAAGGACAAAGCGGAGGCTCTGCACTACTTCCCCATGTGGCGCACCTGGTTCGGACTGTGCGGGCTGTGCAAGCTGCCCTGGAACGACATCGCACCGCCGGACAACGCCGAGACCGACGAGCCATCCAAGATACCGGAGCACGTACAGAACTACGTGGAGCTCTTCTCCGGCGTGACCGGGCGCGAAGTGACCAGGGAAGACCTGATCACTATGTCTGAGAGGGTGTACAACTTCCAGCGTGTCTTCAACCTGAAGATGGGGTTCGGCACCCGCGAGCACGATGCCATCCCCTATCGCTCCATGGGGCCGGTGACCGTCGAGGAGTACGAATCCCACGCCCAGCGCTACGACAGGCAGCTCAAGGAACTGGTGGGATTCGATCCAGAGGGCAAGACCACCGAGGAGAAGATGGCCACCCTGAGGGCATACCGCGAGGAGCAGTACGAGCTGCTGAAGGATGCCGTCTACAAGCGCCGGGGCTGGACGCCGAACGGCATTCCCACGCTGGAGACCCTCAAGCGGTTGAACATTGATTTTCCCGACGTGATGGAACTGGTAAAGCGGCACATCGAGTAGTGGTAGTAAGAGTAGGATGATCCGAGTTAACGATAAGTTCGACGTCGAGTGGCAAGAGGGAATGACGGTGGACTCGGTGTTGAAGATTCTCAAGTTCACCTTCCCCATGATCGTGGTCTCGGTGAACGGCAAGGTCGTCCCCAGGAACGAGTACAGAACGACAACAATTGAGGACAACGACGAGGTAAAGGTCATTCACCTCGTCGCCGGTGGCTGACATGAGTAACGAGGCAACGAGAAATGAGTGATGAGGAACGAGAAACAAGTAACGAGGGATACGCCCCTCCCGGTACCTGTTACTCGTTACCCCATTACTCGTCACTTTATATCAAGGAGGATATAGAATCCAACATGGTCAACAAAACGTTACTACCTGGCCGCAAGGCCAAAGCGTGGGTCGAGAGGGATGCGGCCGCCGTCTCTCCTTCCTACACCCGTTCTTACCCCTTTGTGATGGACCACGGCAAGGGATCAGAGGTCTGGGACGTGGACGGCAATCGCTTCATTGATCTCAATGCCGGCATCGCTGTGACCGGCACCGGGCATTGCCATCCCGATGTGGTTAAGGCCATCCAAGAGCAAGCCGCGAAGTTCATCCACATGTCCGGTACGGACTTCTACTACCCGGTCCAGATCAAGCTGGCAGAGAAGCTCAATGCCCTGGTGCCAATCGAAGAGGAGACCCAGGTCTTCTTCACCAACTCGGGCACCGAATCGGTAGAGGCGGCTTTCAAGCTGGCCCGCTACCGCATGGGGTGTCCCCGCATGTTAGCCTTCATCGGTGCCTTTCACGGCCGCAGCATGGGCTCATTATCGTTGACCGGATCGAAGTACGTGCAGCGCAAGGGCTTCGCACCCTTGGTGCCTGGGGTGACGCATGTGCCTTACGCCTATTGCTACCGCTGCCCCTTTCACCTGGAGTATCCATCCTGCGATATCTACTGTGTAGCCTACATCGAGGAAACCATCTTTCGCTTCCTGATCCCTGCTGAGGAGGTAGCGGCCATCTTTGTCGAACCCATCCAGGGCGAGGGGGGCTATGTGGTGCCACCCCCAGAGTGGCACAAGCGGCTCAAAGCATTGATGGAAAAGTACGACATCCTGTACGTTGTTGACGAGATCCAGACGGGTTTCGGGCGCACCGGCAAGATGTTTGCCATCGAGCACTGGGGCGTGGAGCCCGACATCGTCTGCATGGCCAAGGGTATCGCCTCTGGCATGCCCCTCGGGGCGATGGTGGCCAGGAAATCGCTGATGACCTGGG
>CAYUPJ010000214.1:5395-7091 GCA_964446635.1 uncultured Anaerolineae bacterium | reverse complement strand
TGGTAAAGAAAAGCCTGGTGCACGAGCTGATACCGGCAATCAGGGCGGTGTTTGGGGTGGACGGGAGGGAGTGAGCATGGACAGGACACAGAAAGCGCATCGTGGAACGCCACAGCGGGCGAATTTGGGTAGAATCTGAGCCCGGCAAGGGTTCGACATTCTACTTCACGATCCCGATGCAGAGCAAGTGATATGACTGAGCACTGTGAGGAGCTGCAACGCCTTCTGGAGAAGGTCTACCGCGAACGAGGCTTCGACTTCCGGGAGTATAAAGAGAGCACCCTGACGCGGCGGCTCGCCCGGCGGCTGCACGCTCGTGGCGCCAAGACCTATGCCGACTACGCTCGCATCCTGGACCAGGACCCGGCCGAGTACGACAAGCTCTTCAACGACCTCACCATCAACGTCACCAGCTTCTTCCGCGACGACGTGGCGTTCAAGGCATTGGAGGAGGTCGTGCTGCCGGTATTTACTGGCAGGGGAGCGAAGAATATCCGCATCTGGAGTGCGGGCTGCGCCACCGGGGAGGAGCCCTACTCCATCGGCGTACTCCTGCTGGAGATACTGGGCCCGGAGATCAACCTGTGGGACGTAACCCCTTCGACAACCCTTCGACTGGGCTCAGGACAAGGCTCAGGACACCGCATCCTGGCCACCGACATTGACGCCAAAACCCTGGACCGAGCCCGAGAAGGGGTCTTTGGCCCGAAGGAGGTGGAGGGTATCCGGCCGGCATGGTTGAAGAGGTACTTTGTCGCCGAGGATCAGGCGTTCCGCGTGCAGCCGGCCCTCAGGCAGTTGGTGACTTTTGAGGAGCACAACCTGGTCAGCGACCCGCCTTACCATGACCTGGACCTGGTGGTCTGCCGCAACGTGCTCATCTACTTCGCCCCCGCCTTGCAGACGCGGGTGCTGAAGGGCTTCCATGAGGGGTTGAAAGCAGGCGGCTTCCTCCTCCTGGGCAAGGCCGAGGTGCCGATGGGTGAAACGAGGGGATTGTTTCAGTGCGTGGACAGCAAGGCGAAGCTGTATCTGAAACGTGAAGACGTGAAGACGTGAAACGTGAGAGCGTGAAACGTGAAGACGTGAAACGTGAAATCTCTCATTACGTTTCACGTTTCACTCATCACGTGGTGGTCATCGCTGCCTCGGCGGGTGGGATTGACGCCCTGACACAAGTGCTATCCCGCCTGCCGGCCGACCTGCCGGCCGCGGTGCTTATCGTGCAGCACCTGCGGGGTGACCGACCGACTCATCTGCCCGAGCACCTGGCCCACTTCTCCCCGCTGCCGGTGCGCCTGGCTGAGGATGGGCTGCCCCTGGAGGCAGGAGTGGCTTACCTCGCCGTGCCAGGAGAGCACCTCCGCATTGAGAATGGATGCCTTGTCCTGGATCTGGGCGAGCCAGTGCACTACGTGCGCCCTTCGGCGGACGTGCTCTTCGCCTCGGCGGCGCAAGCCTTGGGATCAAATGTGATCGGAGTCGTCCTGTCGGGTACCGGCCACGACGGGGCGCGCGGCTGCCAGGAGATCAAAGCGAAAGGAGGAGTGACTATCGCTCAAGATGAAAGGACTTCGCGCCACTTTGCTATGCCCAAAGCAGCCATCGAAGCGGGCGCTATTGACTACGTGTTGCCTTTGGAAGAGATTGGTAGTAAAATTGTGGCGTGCGTAAAACGTGAAGACGTGAAACGTGA
>CAYUPJ010000214.1:0-5295 GCA_964446635.1 uncultured Anaerolineae bacterium | reverse complement strand
ACGCATCGTTTCACGCAAATCGGCCCGAGGACGGGCCTCAGAGCAGGCTTTTTTCAGGGGAGGCGTGAAGCGTGATCAGGCTGGCACTTTTTCACCGATGGCGGCCAGGGCCGAGGCAATCTCGTTCAGGGTGCGGGGGTGAATCGGGATGCGGATGATCTCATCGGATTGGGCCAGGGGCGTGCCCCAGGTGAAGAGTTGGGCGATACTTTGGAGATCTAGGCCGTAACAGAGGTTGGCTTGGTCGAGGTGTTGGATCAACTCATCGTCCAGGGTAGCCAGTTCGGCCTCGTGTTCGGCTGTCAATCGGCCAGCACGGTAGAGTGCACCCAATTCGGAGCGTGTGCCCCAGGTCTGCATGAACATCATCTGATAGTGATGATGCTCAAAGTCATCCATGTCAGCCCACATGTCCGCCAGTTCAGGTAGATCCTTGATTAGCAATTTGTAGTTCAGAAGATAGGGCTCGATGTGGTCGTATGTAGGGGCAGAGGGATCCCAATTATTATTTACGTTCATGATTTCACCTATGTTGCATCAATCGTTGATGTTCTTTTCCGAAGATAGCACTCGGTCCGCTGGCTTGAAAGCCGGTGGTGATGGCTCCATAGCGCGCATTGTAGGCTACGAAGACGAAGGCCTCCGGTTTGGGTGCGTTCTGGACCTGCGACGGAGCCAAGAAACCGACCATTGGCTCAGCGCGATACTCATAGGTCCATATTCGCGCCGCCGGATGCCGAACCGCGAGATGGAGGTCGGTTACGTATTGCCTGGCTGTCGTTCCCACTGGCCACTGCTGTTCAAGATAAATGCGCTTCAGCAGGTGAAACTCGATAGATGGCAATTGCTTGGCCACCGGTTTACCCAAAACCAGAGCAAACTCATCTCGCAGTCTGGGCGAAATTCGCACTGGCCGCGAGGCGAAGGGTGCCTGGGCCACGTGAGCCACGATCCGCGACAGTTCGTCCTCCGTCGCTAGCCGACCAGCTTCGATGAGTTCGACGATGAGTGCGTCTATGTCCACTATCATCTATTATAACATTGAATGGCGGATGTGTCAACACGCCGAAAGGAGAAAATCATGAGAAAGGTCAAAACACCACACAACGCAAAGGGATCTCGAAATCTGAGGACCCGCCCCACGACCACTGCCGATGCCGTGAACGCGGGGATACCTCCCCGGACGGTTCGGAACATTTCCCGAGGCCACGTTGTCCGAGGAGTACGGGACATGAATCGTATCGGGTGGGAGCCGTGGGAGAAGGCGGTCGCTGATATGCTGCGCATGCTAGATGAGCAGCGGCTTGACCGTGCCAACCGCTTCTACGGCGCCCTGGAGCGCGTCAATAGGCTGATGGAGACCGCTCGACAGCGCGGCGAGGAAGCAGAGGAGGCCCTGGCCTACAGCCAGTCCCTCATGGACAACATGCGCGACATCCTGATGACTACCTCGCCCCGGGGCGCCATTACCCAGTTCAACCCGGCCACGGAGCGCATCACTGGCTACAGCGCCAGGGAGCTGCTACGGAAGCCCTTCGCCAACTTCTTCGCCGATCCCGAACGGGCCCAGGCCGGCCTCGAGCAGGTGCTCCAGGCAGGGGAGGTCTCTGACTACGAGCTGACCTTGGTCACCAAGGACGGGCGAGAAGTCTCGGTTTCCTACAACGCCACCGCGTTGAGGGATGCGCAGGGCCGCATCACCGGCATCCTGGGCTCCGCCCGAGACATGACCCGGATCAACAAACTGATCAACGAGCAGCAGGCTACCAGTGAGGAGTTGGAGGCCAACTACGAGGAGCTCCAGGCCACCTCCGAGGAGCTGGAGGCCACCAACGAGGAGATGCAGGCCACCATGGAGGAGCTGGAAACAGCCAACGCCAAACGCCAGACCCTGATGAACTCCATGCGGGACATCCTGATGACCACTGACCCTGCGGGGGTCATCACCGAGGTTAACCCGGCCACTGAGCGCATCAGCGGCTACAGCCGCGAGGAATTGATCGGGCAGCCCTTCCGCCAGTTCTTCACCGAACCCGACCGCGTCCAGGCCGGCATCGAGCAGGTGATCCGAGAAGGGGAGGTCGCCGACTACGAGTTGACCGTGGTCACCAAAGACAGGCGGCAGGTGCCGGTGAGCTACAATGCCACCGTGCTACGCGACCACACAGGACGCATCACCGCTGTGCTGGGCTCCGCGCGAGACATGACCCGGACCACCAAACTGCTCAGCGACCTCCGGGCTACCACGGTGGAAGCGGAGCGGCTCAGTGCCTATCGCCAGTCCCTCATGGACGCTATGCTGAATATCCTCATGGCCACCGACCCCTCTGGAACCATCGTCCTGGTCAACCCGGCCGCGGAACGGATCAGCGGCTACAGCGCGGAGGAATTGCAGGATAAGCCCTTCGCTAACTTCTTCACCGACCGCAAGCGGGCCCAGGCCGGCATCGAGCAGGTGCTGGCGGAGGGGGGGGTCTCCGACTACGAGTTGACCCTGGTCGCTAAAGACGGGCGGCAGGTGCCGGTGAGCTACAATGCCACCGTGATGCGCGACCACGAAGGCCGCATCATCAGGGTGGTGGGCTCCGCGCAAGACATGACCCGGGTCAACAAACTGATGAACGAGCTTCAGACCACCAACACCAAAATAAAGCGGGCGGAGGAGGAGGCCAGCGCGGTGAACCGCGACCTGGAGACGCTCCTCCATGTCACCTCCCACGACCTGAGGGAGCCGCTGCGGGCGATCGAGAACTTCTCGCGCATGGTGAATGACCAGTACGCGGACCAGCTCGATGAGAGAGGGCAAGACTTCCTCAGGCGCGTCATCCTGGGGTCAGAACGGATGAGTCATCTTATTGACGACATTACGGCCCTCTCCCGCGCGCAACGCATTGAGCCACCAACGGAGGAGGTCGAGGGTGAGGCCATCGTGCGAGAGGCGCTGGCGCGTCTCGAGTCCAAGATCAAGGAGACCGAGGCCCAGGTCCAGGTGGCGAAGGACCTCCCCCGACTCCGGGCGGACAAGACCTGGGCGACCGAGGCGGTGTACAACCTGGTTGCCAACGCCCTGAAGTTCACGCGCGAGGGCGTCGCGCCTGAGATCGAGATCGCGCCGTACCAGCCGGCCGAGGATGAACCTGGAGGCGTGGGGATCGTCGTCCGGGACCGTGGCCCAGGCGTCGCGCCGGAGCACGCCGACCGAATCTTCGAGCTCTTCCAGCGGGCCGTGGGGCGCGAGGTGGAGGGAACGGGCGCGGGGCTGGCCATCGTTCGGCAAATCGCCCGGCGGCACGGCGGCCGGGCCTGGGTTCGGCCGCGTGAGGGCGGCGGCTCGGAGTTCATCATCACATTTCAAACGTAAAACGTGAAACGTAAAACGTGAAACGTGAAACGTGAATTCGGGTATGATGCATCACGCACACGTTTCACGCCTCACGTTTCACGCATCACGGATCAGGGAGGTACGAAATGAATAACAAACCAATAACTCAGTCAGTGGAGATCCTTCTTGCGGAGGACAATGACGACGACATCGTGCTCATCCGGGAGTCCTTCGCCCAGGCGAAGCTCATCAACGATCTGCATGTGGTGAAGGATGGGGAAGAGGCCCTGGCCTATCTCCGACGGGAGGGGGAGTACAAGGACGCCGTTAGGCCCGGCATCGTTCTTCTGGACATCAACATGCCGAGGAAGAACGGCTTCGAGGTGCTGAAGGAGATAAAGGCAGATCCGGCGCTGCGTCATCTCCCGGTCGTCATGCTGACCACCAGCCGGAGTGAGGCAGACGTCGTAAGATCCTACTCGGAGGGGGCTTGCTCGTACATCATGAAACCCGTGAGGTTCGAGGAATTCGTCGGAGTCGTGACGACGTTCACGCTCTACTGGACCCTCGTCGCGCGCATCCCCCCTAGTCCGATGAGGTGAATCAGATGCGTGTCCTGCTCATCGAAGACAACGAGGACGACGTCCTGATCATCCAGGAAACCGTGAAACGTGAAACGTAAAACGTAAAACGTAAAACGTGAATTCGGGTATGACGCATCACGCACACGTTTCACGCCTCACGTTTCACGCATCATGGAGGTAAGAAATGAATAACAAACCAACAAATCAGTCAGTGGAGATCCTTCTTGCGGAGGACAACGACGACGACATCCTGCTCATCCGGGAGTCGTTCGCCGAGGCGAAGCTCATCAACGATCTGCATGTGGTGAAGGATGGGGAAGAGGCCCTGGCCTATCTCCGACGGGAGGGGGAGTACAAGGACGCCGTTAGGCCCGGCATCGTTCTTCTGGACATCAACATGCCGAAGAAGAACGGCTTCGAGGTTCTGAGGGAGGTAAAGGCAGATCCGGCGCTGCGTCATCTCCCGGTCGTCATGCTCACCACCAGCCAGAATGAGGCAGACGTCGTAAAATCCTACTCGGAGGGGGCTTGCTCGTACATCATGAAACCCGTGCGGTTCGAGGAACTGGGCAGGGTGGTGAAGCAGTTCGCGCTCTACTGGGCCCTCGTGGCGCGCATTCCCGCTCGTTCGTGAGGTGAATCAGATGCATGTCCTGCTGATCGAGGACAACGAGGACGACGTCCTGATCATCCGGGAAACGCTGAGCCAGGCAAAAGGTGATCAGTTCGATCTGGAGTGGGCCGGCCTACTCTCGACCGGGCTGGAGCGCCTGGCCGAAGGCGGGATTGACGTGGTTCTGTTGGATCTAGGGTTGCCGGATAGTCGAGGGCTTGGTACGCTCGGCAAAGCGCACGCTACAGTACCAGATGTGCCGATTCTGGTGTTGACTGGTCTCGAAGATGAAACGCTTGGCGTTAAGGCAATCAAGGCAGGCGCGCAGGACTATCTGGTCAAGGGGCAAATGAACGGCAACCTGCTGGTGCGTTCCCTGCGCTATGCCATCGAGCGCAAGCAGGCAGAAAAAGCGCTGCAGAGCAGTGAGGCCCGCTTCCGCACCCTCATAGAAAAGACGGCGGATGGCATCGTCATTGTGGACGGGAAAGGCACCGTGTGTTTTGCTAACCCGGCGGCGGAAGCCCTCTTTGGCCGCCAGGCAGAGGAACTACTGAGCGAACCTTTCGACTCTCCTGTGGTGGCAGGTGAAACGATGGAGCTGGACATCATGCGCAGCGATGGAGAAACAGCCACGGTAGAAATGCGCGTGGTGGAAACGATGTGGGAGGGGGAAAGTGCCTACCTCGCCTCGCTGCGCGATATCACCGAGCTCGTGCGGCTGCGGGAGAAACTACGCGCCATGGCATTTCTCGATGCACTTACAGGCGTGTATA
>CAYUPJ010000213.1:0-7112 GCA_964446635.1 uncultured Anaerolineae bacterium | reverse complement strand
TTTCCTGTCCATCGTCAGTGATCACGTCATGTTGTCGGCGTTGAAAATGGCAGAAAAAGGAGATGGGCTTATTCTCAGGCTCTACGAAGACCAGAACCGACGTGGTACGGTGAATGTCACGTTTTTCCATCCCCCTTCTCGCGCCATAGAGTGCGATCCGTACGAAAACGAGATTGGCCAAGCCGCCGTCGTTTCCGGCTGTTTACGCTTTGACATCAAACCATTCGAAGTAAGGACGTTTAAGCTATGTTTTTAAGGTGCAACGCACTTTTTGAAGTGCGTTGCACCTTAATCATGGTGAAAAAGCATGAATAACAAGGGTGCCAAGCTCAGTTTTCGTGAAATGAACCCGGCCATTTTTCGAGGAGAGGACCCAGGCGGCGTACTCTGGCAACCGAGATTGGAGTACTGGTATGAGGTGAACAAAAAGCGAGGCACTTTGCCAGAATACTTGAAGGAGGCCAGTCTCCTTGATGTCTACGATGATTGCCACGCTTCAGTTCGATACTTCACCACGCCTTTGCGCTGGCGATACAAAAACGTACAGGTCACTGAGTGGTGGGAAGATGAGAAGCGACTGCGGCGCGCATGGGAAACCCCTGTGGGGACTCTAACCGACGTTTTGCACTATGACGAATGGGGCCTGTCTGCCTATAACACCGAGTATAAACTGAAAAAGCCAGAGGACTTCAAGGTTCTGGAGTTCATGCTGCAGGATGAGGAGTGGTACTGGGATCAGGAAGCGTATGAGCAGGATCTACAGCGGGTGGGCCAGCGGGGCTGCCCTCAGTTCTACTTTCGCCGCTCGCCGATACAAGGACTGTTCATCGAGCATACGGGGTTTGAGAAAACCGTCTACATGATGCACGACTACCCTGCACTGATCCAACACTACGTTGAGGTAGCGTCAGAGGCGGATAACGCCATGTATGAGGTTCTATGCCAATCGCCTGTCCAGATTCTCAATTTTGGTGAGAACATTGATGCCAATTTAGACCCGCCTCCAATTTGGAGGGAGTATCTGGTTCCCTATTACCGCAGGCGGATCGAACAGTTGCACGACGCCGGCAAGTTCGTGCACATCCACGTAGATGGGACGATGAAGCCGCTCTTGCCACATTTAAGGGATTGCCCCTGGGATGGGATTGAAGCCGCCACGCCTCTTCCCCAGGGAGACGTTACGCTGGAGGAGATCAAAGAAGCGCTGGGCGGCCGGGTGCTTCTGGACGGGATTCCCGCCCTGTATTTTCTCCCCTCTTTTTCCACAGAAACGCTGATCGAGTGCGTGAGGCAAGTGGTGGAACTGTTTCACCCCCGTTTGGTGCTGGGGATATCGGATGAAATTCCCCCAGACGGCGATATCGAACGAGTGCGGCTTGTAGGTGAGTTAGTACAAGAAGAATTAGTTTAGATGAACTCACGAGAACGGGTGATGGCGGCTCTTCGCCATGAAGTGCCAGACCGGGTGCCCCTTGACCTGGGCGCCATGCGCTCTACCGGGATCACCGCTCTGGCCTACCGGCGGCTCAAGGAGCATCTGGGGATCGCTGAGGGAGACGTCTATGTCTACGATACCGGCCAGCAACTGGCGGTAGTGGAGCCCCCTATCCTGGACCTCTTCGGCCTGGATGTGGTTCCGCTGGACCTGGATCAACTGCGAGGCTGGCAACCTTACACCCTCCCCGACGGCTACCCGGCCCGCATCGTGACCGGTTTCACCACCGAAACAGCGCCCGATGGGTCAGTCTACCAGCTTGAGGACGGCCGCCGGGTGCGCTACCGTCCCCCTAGCAGCCACTACTTCTATCGCATCCACCATCCCCTGGCCGAGGTCACCACTCCGGCCGACATAGAACGCTTCCCCCCGTGGACCTACACCGACGAGGAATTGATCCTCCTCCGCGACCGGGCTCGCTACCTCTACGAGAACACCGACTACGCCATCATGGGGCACTTCGGGGGGAGCATCCTGGAGGCAGGGCAAGACTTGCGCGGCTGGGAACAGTTTATGATTGACCTGGCCCGAGGAGGCCCTTTCCTGGAGGCTTTCTTAGAAAAGCTGACCGAGGTTCACCTGGCCAACCTGGCCCGCTACATGGACGCTGTTGGCCCCTACATCCAGATCATCGCCATGGGGGATGACCTGGGCACCCAGCACGGGCCTCAGATTTCCCCTGAGATGTACCGTCGCTGGATCAAACCCTGTCATACCCGCATCTACGGCTACGCCCATCAGCATTATCCGGAGGTCTACGTCTTCCTCCATTCCTGCGGCAGCATCTACCCCCTGATCCCCGACCTAATCGAGGCCGGGGTTCAGATCCTCAACCCGGTGCAGATCTCGGCTGAGGGGATGGATCCCGTCCGCTTGAAGCGGGAGTTCGGGGCGGACCTCACCTTCTGGGGTGGGGGATGCGACACGCAACACACCCTCCCCTACGGCACCCCGCAGCGGGTCACAGACGAAGTGAAGAGACTCCTGGACATCTTCGCCCCTGGGGGTGGGTATGTCTTCAACCAGGTCCACAACATCCAGGCTGATGTTCCACCAGAGAATATCGTGGCCATGTTGGAGACGGCCCGCTTTGTTCCCTTCCCCTCTCCTCATCCCTCCCTCGCCTGAAACTGCGGCAGCCATTCGGCATACGCTTCCAGATAATCGTTCAGGATACCTTCCGCCTGGCCGAAGTCGCTGATCATGGGATCGAGCAGCAGGGCTTGCAAGGCCAGCTCCCGGCGGCCGGTCACGGCCGCGTCTACCACCAGCCCGGCCAGGGCAGCTTCGCGGCGACATAGCTCAGCGATGGCTTCTGGTAGTGGATCCAGTCCCAGGCCGTGGATGCCCGCGCCATCGGCCACGGCCGGCACCTCGACGATAGTCCCGTCGGGCAGGTTGGGGATGTAGCCCTGGTTGGGGATGTTGACGGTAGGGATGTAGGCATTGGTACTGCCCGCGACGGCTTCGATCAACTCCACGGCCCCCTCGCTATACACCTGGCGCAACCCGTCAATGGGCTGCTCCCCGGCAGCCATGGCGGCGGCCAACCGCGCACGATCCTGGCGCTGCTGCTCGGCGGCAGCCCAGTCGTACAAGCGCAGGTTGTAGGTTTCCCACGGTTTAGTTTGGGGATCGTGGCCCCAAGGCAGGTATTCGGACAGATGGCAGTCGCCGGGGCCGGGGCAGAGCCCAAAAACCTCGAACATCTTGCGAGTCAGGGGCTCAAAGTCGGGGCGGTAGGTGCGATACCGCTGACGGAACAGCGGGTAGAGGTCTTCGCCGCTGGCCTTGTCGCGAATGTCCACGATCCAGATGAAGTGGTTGAGCCCCACGGCCTTGACGTCGAGCTTTTCGTGGGCCAGGTCAACCCACCTGCCGGTGCAACGAGTCTCCTTCGGATCGGGGTGACTATCCAGGTCGGGAGGCACCTGGATGCCCCACCGGTTGGCCAGCACAGCGAAGGCGATGAGGTAGGCCACGTTGATTTGGTGACACAGCCCCACGGTTTTAGTCCGGGTGTAGCGCGTGGCGGCCAGACAGAGGCGGGGCACCGGATTGGTGAAATTGATCAGCCAGGCATCGGGGCAAAGGCGCTCCATATCCTGGGCCACTCCCAGCAGGACGGGAATGTTGCGTGCCGTGTGGGCGAACCCGCCGGGGCCGCCGTTCTCGGCGTAAGGCTGTCGCAGGCCATGCCGCAGGGGGATCTCCCAGTCCTGCCGCCACAACTGTTCGCGGGGGCCGGGCTCGATGGACAGGATGACGAAATCGGCCCCCGACAGCAGGTCGGTGCGCTCGGTCGAGGGCTCAATGGTCATCTGGGCATCCCATTCGCGGTTCATTCGCGCTCCCAGGGTGGACATGGTCTCCAGGCCGTGGCGATCTATGTCCACCAGGCCCAGGGTGCTGCCGCGCAGGGCCTGGCTGCGCATGATCGTGGCCAGCGTGTTCAGGCCAAAACTGGCGCTGCCGGCGCCGATGACGATGATTTTGGTGACGGGCATAGGCTTGTTTCCTTTCTACTAAAGTTTGGACAAACCAGCGAGGTGGTTAGAAACGTTTCTCCTTCAAGAGTCCTCATTTCTGTGAGGCCCGGAGGCGATGGCTTACAAACTCGATCATAACGGGTACAAGGGAGATGAAAATAATCGCCAGGATGACCAGAGTGAAGTTGCGTTTGACAATGGAGATGTTGCCAAAGAAGTAGCCTCCGAAAGTGAAAAGAGCAATCCAGACCAATCCGCCGATGACATTGTAACTAATGAAACGCCAATAGGTCATCTTTCCAATACCGGCCACAAAGGGCGCAAAGGTGCGGATGAAGGGAATGAACCTGGCTAGAATGATGGTCTTGCCTCCGTGCTTTTCGTAGAAACGATGGGTGCGGTTCAGGTATTCTTTGTTCAGGAAAGGCACATTTTCCTTGCTGAACACCTTTGGGCCTGCGAAGTGTCCGATCCAGTAGTTCACCGTGTCGCCTCCAATGGCCGCGGCGCTGAGGAGTACGAATAGCAATCCAATGTTCAGCGAATCAAGGGCGGCGAAGGTGCCTGCGGCGAAGAGCAGGGAATCTCCAGGAAGGAAAGGGATCACCACCAGGCCCGTTTCGATAAAGATAACCATGAAAAGGAGCATGTAAGTCCAGACGCCGTAATTCTGGATAACCACGTTCAGGTGCTGGTCGAGATGTAGAAAAAGCTCGATGAGGTTTCTGATCAGTTCCATAGTTAGTTTATTCCTTCGTTGTGATTATTGTAGGTTTTCACCCCCACCCTAACTAGCCGTATGCCTTGGCGGCTTCCAGGAAGGCGGCGATGTTCTCCCAGGGGATGTCGGGCTCGTCAATGTCGTAGGCGGGACAGAGGATGAGTCCGGCGCGGCCCAGGGTCTCGATGCGGTGCTTGACCTCCCTGCGGATGGCGTCAGGTTTGGCAAAGCTAAAGGTGGTCTGGTGGCCTACTGTGCCCCACAGGGCCAGACGGTGTCCGAGCCGCTGACGGATGCGAACGGCATCCATGTGATCCGGCTGCAACGGATTGATGGCGTTCACGCCAATCTCCATCAGGTCGCCCACGATGGGCTCAAAGTAGCCGTCGCTGTGGTAGAGGATGCGCAGGTCGGGCTTGATGGCCCGGGCCGCCTGAATGATCGTCGCCAGGCGCGGCTTGAAGAACTGGCGCCAGGTGGCCGGACTGATGATCATCGTCCCCGGCATCCCTACGTCATCGTCGAGGGCCAGCACGTCCACGCCGGCCCGGACCAGCGTCTCGGCGTTGCGACGGGCCAGGTCGGCCAGCCGATCGAGGAGAAAGTGCGCCCAGGCGGGGCGCTTGAGCAGGTCTAGGAGGAAATTCTCCAGACCGCGCAGCCGCCAGGCGGCCTCGAACAACTCACCGCCCAGGTGGGGCAGGTTGCCGCCAGCAGCTAGCCCACGCGAGTGTAAAGCCTGCACCTGGCGGGCCAACCCCTTGGCGTGATATGGTTCGATGACTTCAGGGAAGGGAAAATCGCGGAGGTCATCTAGCGAGCGGGCACGGGCCAGGGAGCTGTGGTACTCATTCTTATCCCCGGGGGTTTGAGGGCGGTAGCTCCAACGGGCATAGGTTGCCACCTGAGCCGCGCTGCCCAGCCGCGTATCTGGAGAATAAGGTTGCGCCAGACGTTCCAGGGCCTTCTCCTCCGGTGAAAGAGGGAACTCGACAAAGTTTATGTCCACCAGATCGGGCCGGTATTGGCCGGGCGGGACCAGGCTCTTGAGGTTCACGTGGTAAAAGCCCAACGCGCAAGGTACGCGGTCCGGTTGGCCGCCATCCAGCGCGGTCAACAGTCGTTCGCGAGCGTTCATTTAGACGCCTCCAACCTTCTACGTCCAAAAAATCATCACCACACCCACCAGCGCTACCACCGTCCCGACGATGGCCCGTTGGCTGATGCGCTCTTTGAAAGCCCAATGCACCATCGGCAGCAGAATCACCGGGCTCAACGCCATCAGCGTGGACACAATTCCCACGTGGGCTAATTGGATCGCTACCAGCGAAAGGGTCATGCCGATGAATGGTCCCCCTAGCGTTCCACCCAAGATCGCCCATTGGGCCCGTTTATTACGCCATACCTTGATAGTAGGGCCGACCTGGCCCTGGATCAATGTCCACAGCCAGATCACCATCGTCGCCACCACCAGCCGCATCAGGCTGGCCGAAAGCGCCGGGAAGTTGCCGGCCATCCCTCGCTTGGACAGGATCAGCCCCAACGCCTGCCCTAAGGCGCTGCCCATCCCATACAGCACACCGATGGCGTAGTTCTTGGGGTTGCCGTCCGCAGGGCCCGGGTTGCCTCGCTCCGAAACCACCCAGGCCACGCTGCTCACCGTCACGATGATGGCGCTGATTTCCAACAAACTCAGTGTTTCGTCCAGAAAGACCCAGGCCAGCAGCGTACCGATCACCGGCACCAGCGTCATCAGCAGCATCGAAAGGCGTGTCCCGATGAGTACAAACGCTTGAAACAGCAGGCCATCGCCCACCACCAGGCCGGCGATGGCCGACAATCCCAGCCATCCCCAGCGGGATGCTTCCGCGTGGACGGGCAACACCTGGCCTTGCCACAACAGGTGAGTGACTGCCAGGAACAAAGCCGCCAGCAGCAACCGCACCCGGTTGACAAGCTGGGAGCCAACCTGCTTGCTCGCCACCGTGAAAAGAAGGGAAGTGGTTGCCCAGCACACGGCGGTGATCAGGGCCACGATTTCGCCCAGGTAAGCTTGCAATTATCCTCCCTCAATCCCCCCCGCTTCGCAGGGGGGAAGTACCTCTATCTTGCCCTATTCGTCCCAGGCGGGATACTGCTCCGGTGCCTCGCCTACCGACTCGACCAGGCGCGGATACTCGGCATCGGGGTCGGCGTTCTCGTTGATGGCGTGCACCTGCACTTTGAAGGGCCACGCGTCGCCGTAGTCAAAGAGATACATGAACTCCTGCTTCGGCTTCAGATTCAGTTCTTCAAGCGTCGTGGTCTGAACGTTGCCAGGACCAAGTGCTTCTTCTGCGAGACACTCTTCCCAGAACGCAGCCAGTTCTGCTTCCATCTCTTCCACTGTCAGCCCCTCACCGCCGCC
>CAYUPJ010000212.1:0-7130 GCA_964446635.1 uncultured Anaerolineae bacterium | reverse complement strand
GCACCGCGCCCAATCGTGGCGCGTTCCTGAGCAGTAAATCGGCCTTCTCCTCCCCCCGTGCAAGCTCGATTATCTCCGCTAATTCCATCTTCTAGTCTTTCGCATGCCCTGAGCCCATCGAAGGGCGTCTTTTGCGGTTCAAATCGCCCCCTTACCCGCAAGTCTCCCCCCAGTGCGCTACCACCAGCATGATGTCCACGACGGTGATGATTCCATCGCTATTGAGATCGTAGCGTGGATCCCAGTCAGGATCCTCGTCGGTCATGCGCCAGCAGTTGGCCACCTTCATGATGTCCGCTACGTCAATTCGACCATTGGGGTCGAAATCACCAAAGAGGACACAGACATGTGCATCACCATCGCCGCCCGGGTAGTCCTCGACGTTTCCTGCGTTATCACTGGCCTGGGACTGGAAGTAGTAGGTATGGCCGCTCTCGCCGGTGAAAATGGCCGAGGTTTCGGTGGTCTCGGTCAACCAATCGGTCCAGGAGCCAGCTCTATCCCGGTATTGCACGTTGTAGCTGGCGATGCCGGAAGTAGCATCGGAGCCTGACCAGGAGACAGGGAAGGACAGGGTAGGCTGATAAGTGGGTAGATCGGTAACCGAGGACGAGGGTGGGACAGTATCCAGGATGAACATGTTCCGTGTATCCGTCGCTATCGGATTTCCAAGTGAATCCTCCGCTCCGACAATGCTGATATGGTACATCCCGTCCCCCATTATGTCCGTGAAGCTATAGGTGCCGTACCACTTCGTGGGGTCGCTGTCCAGGTAGCCGTTGGTGTACCCAGCGCCGGTCTTGGGAGCGATGGTGTAGTCGGTGTAGGGGGCATCCGTGCCAATGGTCACTGTGGGGGCGACGACGGCGTTCATCTGCTCGGAAAAGGTGACCTCGAACTCCACCGTCTCCGCCTTTACAGGGCTGGATGGGGTCATCTCTACCACTACCGCAACCGGGCCATCCTTGATAGGAAAGGCTTCTTGGCCGCTTGCTGAAGCGTCGGGATCGCGATTGAGCATCACGACGGAGGGCATGATGGGCTCGTTGTCCATATAGCCATCGCCATCCACGTCGCAGAGTTGCTCCACACCCAGGACTTCGAACGTAGCCGCCCCGACGAAGCCATCAGGCAAGAACTCCTGGTATGCCAGATCTATGATATTTAGGTGTTTGGGGTACAGCCAGGGAACGTCGATCACCCCCACGCTCGTGCCGGTTTCGTCCCAAATCCAGATCCTGCCCCAGAACTTGTTGCAGGGGGAGTTGTTGCGGATGCTCAGATTTGCTGTAGCAACCTCTGAACTGTCGCCCTGAGATCGGTTAGATATGAGGGGAGAGGCAAATGTAGTCACCCCTGTAACTTGCTGAAGGGTAAAAGCGTTATAGCTCAACGCTTCGCCGCTGTTGCTGTTTATTAGACTTACCACTGAAGCGATGGGCTCGCCTGGATGATCCCACTCTCCTGGATAGTCAACTTGCTCATGAGACTGGATCTCGGCCGTACCAACGTACTCAAAGGGGGGGTTGACACCCAGATCAATGATATCTGACAGGTAGTAAGTGGTCGTGCCGTTCCGGCAGACCCAGTCGCCCACAAAGAGGATCTCGTCGCCGCTCATGTCAAAGAAATCCACGGTTAGGAAAGTGGCCTTAGAGTTCTGGGTCAGGTTTTGCACATGAATCTCCGCGTTCCAACCATCAAAATCTCGATAGATCAATGACGTATAGTTGGTAGTAGCCCCATAATCAAGATAAGGGAAACCAGCGTGAGTTAGAAGCATAGTGGAGTCAGTGTCCCATCGGTCCACGACAATGGCTAATGGCTCGTTGGCCGTGACATAGACCGAACCCAACCATGGAGCATCGAGTTCCGGCGTCGGAAACGGCATGTGCGCATCAGGACCTGGGCCTATGCGGATGGCCTCACCCGGCGCTATCCTCTCAATGTGCTGCGCTTTCATGTATTCGCAGTTCCTCTCTTCCTTGTAGTAGAGCCAGACGGAGGAGCAATTGTCGCCCGAGTTCTGGATGGTGATGGTGCTGTCAAAGTTATTGTAGCCGTGCGTGATGTGGGGCGCGAAGTACCCGTAGGGGACACCTAAACCCAACATAGTTTCGGAGAAGCCGTTATACATGCCAGAAACCGAACTCCCGTTGTATGCCCGCCGATTCACGGCGACTGCCAGGGGTTCGCCACTGTATGCGAAAGTATCCTCCCAGTTTATCCATGCCTCACTGCTATCAATATTACCTGCGGCTTCGCATGCAGCCTGAAAAAGATCATCCGATACAGAATAGAGGATGGCCGATTTAGCCTCGGCGGGGATTTCGTCTTTCACAGCCTGGATGCCCCAGTTACCAGGGATGTGGTGACAGAGATGGGCCACTGGCCCGGGAGCGCTGGGTGGACATGTGCTGGAGTAGTCTCCCCAGAAGAGGGCGATCACTCCAGTCTGAGCATCTCCTACGTTTTGGATGTGGATGCGCGTGTCCCAGCCCTCCCCCTTGTCAATGCGGGGGATTTGAATCCTTTTGCCAGGGGCCAGGGTAGCAGTGGGCAAACTGTGCCTGGTTACCCCACCACCATAGGTACCAAACCAAATGTTCCACTGGTTGTCTACAGCGATGGAGGTGATGTGGTCACTCTGCAACTCTGAGTTTGAGGTATCATAGGTCGTCCAAGTAGCTCCATCGAACTTGCTCACCCCAGCATCACTGGTGCCGAACCATTTGTTCCCTTTCTGGTCAATGGCGATAGCGTTGACCTCACCGCCCACAAGGCCACTATACCCGGCAATATAGATTGTCCAGGTGCTGCCATCAAAGCGAGTCACTGTCGCAGCGTCGCAAACGAATACCCCTGGGCTCCACTCGCCTCCAATACACCCTCCAAACCACTTTACATCGGCAGTGTCTATGGCAATAGATCGAACATGATTAATCACCAGCCCTGAGTTTGAGGTATCATAGGTCGTCCAAGTAGCTCCATCGAACTTGCTCACCCCGCCAAAAGAGGTGCCGATCCATACATTGCCGGAATGGTCTATGGTGATAGCGTTGATACTGTCATCCGCTAACCCTGAGTTTGAGGTATCATAGGTCGTCCAAGTAGCTCCGTCGAACTTGCTCACACCGTCATGAGAGGTGCCGATCCACACATTGCCGGAATGGTCCATGGCAATGGCAGAGATGGTATTAGAGGCCAGCCCTGGGTTTGAGATATCATAGGTCGTCCAAGTAGCGCCATCGAACTTGCTCACTCCACTATTAGTACCGAACCACTTGTCACCCTCTGGGTCTGTGGCGATGGCATTAACACAGTTATCCACCAAACCTGAATTTGAGGTATCATAGGACGTCCAGTTCTCTCCGTCGAACTTACTGACCCCACTATTAGTACCGAACCACTTGTACGCTCGCCATTCTTCGTCTATGTCCATGATGGAGAGGATGTAATCAGATACCAATTCTGAGTTGGAAGTGTTGTAGGTCGTCCAGGTACCGTCTTCAGTTTGTTGGGGGTTGGCGGCTTGGGATGAGGAAGTCAGCCTGCTACGAAGAGTAGGAGGGAGCCCGTGCTCAAGGGTGATCAGAAGGGCCAGCAGAAGAACAGAGACCACCATGAAATATAGTAATCTGGTGAGTACAGCAGTGATCCACTTGACAGTCAGCCTGGTCATAGAAATCCTCCTCGCAGCTTGACAAGCTATTTGAACGCTTACCCTGGTTACCTGCGTACAAAAACGCCAGCCTCAGGGCACGCAAAAGTACAGCATTGGCTGGCGTCCCATCGGTTACGTTGTTTGCTTCGTTGGCCTGAGCAACCATCAAGGGCACCCTCGCACCCATCGGCCAAGTTTCGTTTCTGGTCAGCTATGATGAGCTAAGATCACTCTCTTTTACGATGGCCATTAGCTCATCCGGCGTAATGATCATTAAGCCCGACCTCTCTGCCACTTTCGGATCATCAATAAAGTGTTTCCGATCCCAGGTCACAAGGTAATCCACCTTGGCCTTGGCCGCGGCTGCTACAATGGGAGCATCTTTGAGGTTAATGTAGGTCGCTGCCCGCCTTAGTTCCTCCAAAGCTGGTTTCTCAGCAATCTCGGCGGCGACAAGAGTTAGAAGTTCGCGGAAGTCCGGTAAGGCCTCGGATGCTTTCTGGGCGAGGTTCCTTCCAGCCTCCTCAAGGACATGTTGGCTAACGACGATTTTCAGATTTCCCCGAATTGCCTCCCGCAAAAGATCGCGAGACGACCCCGTTCTAGAATAGCTGGCGGAGAACAACACACTGGCGTTGAGGAAGACCCTGATCATCTTTCCTTCTCCACACTAAGGCCATACTCCTCCTCAATTATTCGGCCTCGGATCTCCCTTCCTGACTCAATCAGTTCCCCAAGGATGATCCCTCGCTCCTTAAGGACTTTCCCGATCCGATCCAAAGCGTCCATCGCCAAGACCTCACGGGGGGAGATCAGGATCCCCTCTTCAGTTTCGGTGAAGGCCACGATGCCGCCTTCCTCGATCCCGAATTTGCGACGAAGCTCGATCGGTATAGTCACCTGGCCTCTCTTTTGGACGGTCGCTAATCTCACCTGTTCAGCCATTTTAGCCCCCCCCTCGGTTAAGTCATACTTTATGAAAGTACGATGATACTAGCATATTTTCCGACCTTTGTCAAGAGTCTGGTGAAAAACAAAGGCCACGAAAGCATTTCGCAACTTTCGTAGCCTTTCGCTTGCGCTGAGCCCGTCGAAGGGCATCGTTCGCAATTCAAACGCCCTCCACCACCCCAATCTCCTCCTCCGTCAACCCATACAACTCATACACCAGCGCGTCAATCTGCGCGTCCGCTGAACCACTGACCCCACTGAAGCCTCTGAGATCACTGAGGTTGCTTCAGGAAGGCATTGATCTCAGGAGTTAGCTCCCGGGTACGGGTGTCTGTGATATCATGTTAAGTCAATTTGACTTACTTGGCCTGATCGTGTATAATAATCTCAAGTTTGGCCGAATACTGCCCGCATGGTGGGTGCCCCTTTGGGGCTAGGCCGTGCCCCCTAATCACGGGGGCATTTTTTGTTCTCCAGACAAGTCTCTGAGAACTCCTGTTTGTATCCCCTGTTCAAACAAAGCTTGCACGGCTGGCTGTCCTTCTGTAGCGCCCCGAACGAGGCCACAAACTGCATCCGCCAATCGAATCAGGGCGTCGTTCTCATCCTTGAGACCTCTGACCTTCTTCGCACGGATCCCTAACCGGCGCAATTGCAATCCCACCATTCGCTCCAGAGAGCGAGGAAGACCATCAATGAGGATGGTTGCCGTGTAATCCGTTTCACCCGTTGCACTCAACGCTCGTGCAATCGTCTGGACGGTTGAGGAAGGGTAATCCTGCACATCTCGATAGACCGCAAAGTTCAACTTCCCCTCAAAGAACGATGAACAATTCACCCCGCGTATCCTGGCCGGTTTCATCAACGTAACAGAAGAATTTCTGCATCACAGTTTAGCGATGTTCTCCCTGAGAGGGGTGCCTCACTGACCCCACTGAAACCCTTTCAGTGTGATCAGTGCTCTCAGTGCCTCAGTGATTCTGTCCCTCCACCACCCCAATCTCCTCCTCCGTCAACCCATACAACTCATACACCAGCGCGTCAATCTCCGCGTCGAGCCGCTCAATGCGGCGGGCCAAGTCATGACGGCGGTCTTCTTTCAGCGCCTCAGCCTCGGCGTGCTCCGTTTGCAACCGCAGCATCTCCTCCACCATCTCCACCATCCTGTCATGCCGCGCCACGTCGGCCGGGTCGTCGAAGTTGATGCGGCGGATGGGGAGTTTCAGCACATCTTGGCGGAACCAGCGCAATCTGCCGCCTTTATCTGGATCACCGAGCACAGCCGCCGCACGTTTGAAGTACGAGAAGATCAGTTTTGAATTCAGCAGCGCCAGCAGATAGAGATCATCTGTCGGTATGAAGTAAATCGTGTTCGCCAGATACAAGCCGCTGGTGTCAAAGGCAACGCGGCTTTCCTTTGCGATGTCTGGATAAACAATTTTGGGTTTCTCAAGTTCATCGTAGTACGCGCACTCGCGCAATTCCCACCAGTACTCACCTTTGTCTTGACGCTTTTTCGCGGCGGCTTCAAACGGTTTCAGATGTTTTGCGATGGCAGGATAATGCTTTTCAAACCATCCCCACGCGTTGCGCGCGTTTTTCGATTTCTCGCGCGTCCATCCCTTCGGAATCCGAATCAAATATCGGTCGCGGAAATTGATGTGATACTTGCGAACGTCATCGCCAACCACAAATGGCTTGATAAGCTCAGCACTCTTGGCGTCTTGAGCAATTAAGCGGTCTCGCGTCGCGTGGTCAATCACGAAGGCTTCAGTCAAACCTGTTATGATGCCGCGAAGCACCTTTGCATCTGCGTACTCACTCAGCGGCACACCAATTTGGCGCATCTTGTCAATGATTGCTTGCTCGCGGTCAGTTGCCAACGTCCAGTCTGCGCCGCGCAAAGCGCGCTCGTCAAGTTGCGTGCCCTGCCGTTGAACTTCCTGATTGAGCGAATCAAAATCAAGTCGTTTGATTGGCGCGTACAAGAATCGCTGTGTTTGCGTGGGGCGGTTCTGTGTGATGATGATAACAGGCATTGCCGCCGCGTCCTGAAACACGGGCAGTTCGCCAAAGTCAATCAGTTCAAGCAGTGTCGTCTTGGTCGCGAGAAATTCACGCAACGCCTTGCCGTAATTCGACCGCACAAACTTGTTCGAGACAATCATCCCAAAGTAGCCGTCGGGCTTGAGTAATCGGTGGGCTTGCTCGATAAAGTAAACGTACAGATCAGCTTGACTTGCGTACGTCGAGAACTTGCTTTGCGTGTATGCCTTGAACTCTTGCCCTAAACTTTCCGCGCGCACATAAGGCGGATTGCCCACAATCACATCGAAGCCGCCCTGTTCCATGATCCTGGGGAACTGCTCCTCCCAGTTGAAGGGGTGTTTGCCGCGCCAGTCGGGGCCAAAGGCAGCTTTTAGTTCTTCAGGCGTGCCGCTGATAAGGCTGTTGCCCTGGCGGATGTTGTCCAGCCTGGGCAACTCGCCGCGCTGGTTCACGGCCTTGAGCAACA
>CAYUPJ010000211.1:0-7179 GCA_964446635.1 uncultured Anaerolineae bacterium | reverse complement strand
AGAGCAGGTTGCCGGCGCGGAAGAAGCGCCCCGCTAACACTACCATCAGGTAGGTAGTGAGAGCCAATCCTGCCAGACTGGCAAGGATTTGCCAAAGCGGCACTTCCGCTAATGCCAGCCGCGTCACCATCGCGCTCGGTGCACTGAAGGGAAAGAGGCTCAACGCCAAAACCAGTGGGCTGTTCGGTTCCTCCACGAAGAAGCTGCTGAACATCAGGGTGGGCATGAGGGGCAGCATCAATAACCAGATTGCCTGGTTGCCCTCGCGGGCGGAGGGGGCAATGGCTCCCGCTGCCGCCATCACTGAGGCGAAGAGCAAAAAACCCAACGCCAGGAAAAGGATGGCCCAAACAATGAAGCCGGGCGGGAACGTAAAGCCAGATACGTCCAGCAAAGCCGCCCCCCGATTGAGTATCAGCATCCCGCCACCAAGCCAGACGCCCAATTGCACTAACGTGACCACGCTCAAGCCCAGGATCTTGCCCACCATCAGTTGGCGAGGGTGCAGACTGAGCAGCAGCACTTCGACGGTGCGGTTTTCTTTCTCGGCCACGACACTGCGCAAGAGGTAGCCGCTGCCCACCAGCAAAATGAAGTAGAAGACATACGGCATCACGCTGGCGACAATCCCAGCCAGCGCCCGAACACTCTGGTCGGTTTCCGGGGGAGGGTTCACTACGTGTCGCTCCGCGTAGGCAGCGGGGACGGGGTCTCGTAGAGCAGCGGCTAACTGCGCGTCGCCGGTGAGGTTGAGGTTGATGAGGTATTGGAGTATCCACTCGTTGGCACTGCTAAAGGCGGCGCCCATGTTTTCGCCGCTGGCGATTATCTGGAAATCCTTGTCGTAAACGGTGACGTCCCCGCTGGCGATGTAGTCGGCGGGGATGTGAACGTACTGTTCGATTTCATCCGCTTCCAGGGCGGCCCGGGCGGTGGCTTCATCGGCGTAGGGCCGGAACAGATCGGGGGGGAAGTCTGCTGGCATTTCGGCCAGCAGCCCTGCCTCGTCCACTAGGCCAATCGCGGGCATTTCGGTGGTGCTTGTCGCCTCTGTCTTGTCAGCGTCGGCCCTCCCCAACCCACTATCTCGAATCTCGCCGTAAGTTACGAACGCGAGGAGCACAGCCGGCATCAGAAAGGTCATTACCCAGAACGAGCGTCTCCTGAGCGTCGTTACGACTTCGTGTCTGATGACTAACCAAATGCTTTGCATGATGGTATCCTCCTAACCTCCCCTTATCACCGCCACCGCCGCTTTCAGATTGAGCGGCTGCCCGTAGCGCAACATGCCGGCCCGGAAAATCCGCGCCGCTGCCCACAACATGAAAATCGTGGCGGCGACCAGCAAGACCCAACTGACCCCGATTTGCCACAGCGGCACTGTGCCCAGGCCCCAGCGCAGGGAGATGGTCATGAAGGCGGTGGTGGGGAACAGGGTGAAGAAGACGACCACTGGGGCGGCGGGGTTCTCGAAAATGACCATCAGCAGGAACATTGGGAGCATGAAGAGCAGGTTGAGAAGGCCGGCCACTTGCTGGGCCTCCTGCACTTTCGTCACCGCCCCGCCAATGGCCACCATCACCGCCGCAATCAGGGCATACGAAGGGAAGAAGAAGAGGCCCATCACCCCCAGATATGCCCACGGCACCGTTATCTGCTGTAAAAATTCGACACGGGGCGCGGCGACGGTCAGCCCGACGACGATAGTGATGACATAAATGGAAAGCTGAGTCAAGGCTGCCGCCAGCAGACCCACCGTCTTGCCGCCGATGAGCTGGCCCGGCGTCACGGAGGTGACCATGATCTCCATCGTCCGGTTTTCCTTTTCAGCAGCCACCACCTGCAGCATATAGCCTGATGCTGACATGGTAGCGATGAAGAAGAAGAAAGTGGCGACGAAAGGCAGGACGACGTTGATCATGCTGCGCTCGCTGAACTCCCGATTGCTGACGATGTCGTGCACGGTGACGTTGGGCCCCTCGAGCAGCCGGTTTTGCACCTCATCCGGGTACGTGGCGACGAGATTGAGGCGCACAAAGTTGTTGAACTCGCCCCAGACGTCGCTGCTGGGCGGCTTTTCCAAATAGTAGAGGTCTGTCTGGAGTGTGTTTGGGTAGTCGGGCGGGAAGACGAAGAAGGCCTGAATTTCCTTCCGGTTGAGGGTGGCGAGGGCGGCCTCTTCGTCGGGGAAAGCGCGCACTTCGATGCCTGTCGGTATCGGGGGGAGTGACGGCCGGCTGACATCGAGAACGCCGGCCTTGTCCACGTACCCCAGCGGCGATTTGTTCTCGCCCGACACCTCGATCACGACGACAAACGCAATCAACGCTACCATTCCCAAGGGGATCGCTAACGTGAGGAGGATAAACGCGCGCCTGAAGACCGTGCGGCGGTATTCGTGTTTTGCGACCAGCCAGAAATTACGCATGGCTGGCCTCCAGTTTCGCCGCCCCGTTCTGCACCACATTGATAAAGATGTCGTCCAGCGACGGCTCCTCAAGCTCAAAGCGTTCGATCTTCACGTTCTCGCGGGCGGCCAATGTCCGGAACACGGCTTGCGGGTCGGTGCCGATTTCCAGCGCCAGGTGCCACGTATCGTCGTGCTTACGTGTCTCCAGCACGCCGGGGATGTGGGTGAAATCGCCTTGCCCTTCGATGACCACTGCGTTGCCGGCAAAGCTCCGCTTGATCTCATCCACTGCGCCATACAACACCGTTCGCCCCTCAGCAATGAGGACGATACGGTCGCACAACGCCTCCACCTGATACATCTGGTGGGTGGACATCAGAATGGATTTGCCCGCCTGCCGCTGCTCCTCGAGAATCTGCTTGACCAGGCGGGTGTTCACCGGATCCAGGGCAGCGAACGGCTCGTCAGCCACAATCAGGTCGGGATCGTGCAGGAGGGTGGCAATGATTTGCGCCTTTTGCTGCATACCGCTGCTCAATTCCTGCACCTTTTTCTGGCGATGTTCTGCCAGGTCGAACCGTTCCAGCCACTCAGCCAGACGTTGCCTGGCTGTCTTTTCGTCCAGGCCTTTCAGCGTTGCCAGGTAGAGGAGCGTGGGTTCCAGCTTCAGGTCTTTGTACAACCCCCGCTCTTCGGGCATGTAGCCGATGCGCCGTTTCTTGGCCAGGTCTAGCTTGCCGCCGAAAACGCTGACCGTGCCGGCATCTGGCCTGAAGATGTCCAACATCATGCGGATGGTGGTGGTCTTGCCGGCGCCGTTGGGGCCGAGCAAGCCAAAGATCTCGCCCGGCTCGACGGCGAACGAAACGTCCGCCACTGCTTGCGTGTCGCCGAAGCGTTTGGCGAGATGTGATACTTCTACGGCATGCATAGTTAGATGCTCCTTTCGTGTTTTGCTTGGAATGTCATCTCGTCTTATTTACACCTACATTGTAGCACAAATAACTCACTGGCGCAACGGCCATCTGGAGGATTTTTGTATTGGACAGGTGTCCAATCCTCTTCTTGGTCAGGTGACCAAGTAAGTAATGCTAATCATCCCCGTCTGACGGCTCCAAGGTGATGACTCGGTAGCTCTCCGCATAAGCTAAGCCTTTTTCTCTGCCCGTTTCGGCGCTCCATTCTTTGATCATCTCCGTGGGCTCCCAATCTCCCATTTGACTGGCGTGCTGCTTTAGCGCGGCGATCTTTTGCCCGATGGTTTCCGTTACGTCCACCCACGTGTTGGGTTGGTCGTTGCCGCGAATGTACACCTGGCGGACACGATGGGGGGCGCCTACCTCAGGCCACAACAACGGCATTTCACTAGCCGGCGCCACCGCGTCCAGCGCTGCCTGGGCTGCCGCGCGATGATCAGGGTGGTTGATGTAATTGTCACCCCCAAACACTCTCGTCGGATCACCGGTGATGACAACCTCTGGCTTGTACTGGCGGATCATACGCACCAGGTCACGCCTTAGCTCCAGCGTGGGTTGCAACTGTCCGTCGTCGTAGCCCAGGAACACCACCTCGCTGACGCCCAGGATGGCGCACGCA
Source organism: uncultured Anaerolineae bacterium (assembly GCA_964446635.1). Taxonomy (GTDB): domain Bacteria; phylum Chloroflexota; class Anaerolineae; order VGOG01; family VGOG01; genus CAYUPJ01. The sequence goes on along the minus strand of CAYUPJ010000211.1, from coordinate 3,173 downwards.
GCGCGTTGTTCGGCGCGGCGGATCTTGGCCAGCTTCTGGCGCGTCATGCCCGGCTCGTGGGAACCGGCGTTGCCATCCGTGCAAACCACGTAGGTCACCCGGCAACCGGCCTTCGCCCACGCCGCCACTGTGCCGGCCACCGTGAACTCGGCATCATCAGGATGGGCTACAATCACCATTGCGGATGCAGGCACGCGATGTTGTTTCATGCTTTCCTATCTCCCTCCAATGAATGATTGACGATCAAGGTTGGTATGGCCTTATCTTATTACTGTACATTCCGACGCATCCATTAACCTTCCTGGACATTTCGATCTCCCTGCAGACTACTTCTATTCCCAGCGGAACGTCCAGGTCGCTACGACTACTCCTGCTATCAACAGCGCCCCTAGCACGACCACCTCCGTCAGATGGCTGCTCCAGAGATCGCCGAACCACAGTCCCTCCAGGAGAGTGACCACGTGGGTCAGAGGGAGGAACTTGCTGAGTGAGCGGATGGTCTCTGGGAACGCTTCCCTCGGAAAGCCCGCCCCGGAAAGGAAGAGCATCGGATAGAAGATGACCATCCCCACTACCTGGGCGACGCGGGCCGTAGGGGCCAGGCCGGCGATGACGAAGCCCAGGGAGAAGAAACTCAGACAGGCCAAGACGAAGCCGGCGAGGACGGCTAGCGGGTTGCCGTCGAAGTGCAGATTGTAGATCATTTTTGCAGCGATGACCAGCAGGATAATGCCCAGCGAGGTCATGGCAAAGTTGACCAGAACTGTTGCGGTCAGGATAGTCTGGGGTCGTAGAGGCGTGGCCCGGTAGCGGCGCAGAACGCCCCTTTCCCGATACGCAGACATGGTGATGGCAATAGAGAGCAGTCCAACGCTGGCGATGATCATGGCCATGTAGCGCGGCACTGAGACATCTACTGAACCACGGCCGTTGAAGAAGGGGGTTGGCTCATTGCCGTAGATGCTGCCGAAGATGAAGAGCATCATCAGCGGGAAGGCTAAGGTAAAGAAGGCCGCCGCTGGCTCCCGCAGGAACAGTTTCGCTTCCACCAGGGTCAGTTTCCATAAGCTACGCATCGCTCACCTCCGTATGAATTCGCAATCTGCTCATTCCCTCATCCCCCTCCCGGTCAGGGCCAGGAACACGTCCTCCAGCGTCGGCTGCTCGGTGCGCAGGTCTCGGAAGCGGACGCCGCCCGCCTCCAGAGCGTTGACCACACCGCTGACCAGGCCATCACCTTGCCCATAGACTACCACCCGCTCCCCGACTTGCTCCACCCTGGTGACGCTGGGAATGGCGTGCAGTAGCCCTTCGTCGAAGGGCTCAGCCAGGCCAAAGACCACCCGATTCTCGGCCCCCAGGGAGTTGATCAGGTTCTCCGGCGTGTCCAGAGCCACGATTCTTCCGTGGTCTATGATTGCCACCCGGTCGCACAACCGCTCCGCCTCTTCCATGAAGTGCGTGGTCAGGAAGACGGTCTTGCCCTGCTGGCGAATGTTGCGCACCAGGTCCCACATCGCCCGGCGGGCCTGGGGATCCAGGCCGGTGGTCAATTCGTCCAAGAAGACTAGCTCCGGGTCGTTGAGCAGGGCCAGAGCGATGAACAGCCGTTGCTTCTGGCCGCCGGAGAGCTTGCCGAAAGAGGCGTTGCGCTTCTCGGCCAGGCCCAGTTGCTCTAGCAGGGGATGCCAGTCCACTGACCTACGGTAGAAGGCAGCGAAGAGGTCCAGCGCCTCCCAGACCTTGATCCGGTCAGGCAGGGTGGCCTCCTGCAACTGCACGCCGATGCGTTCCCGCAGTTCGTAGCCGTCCCGCTGTGGGTCCATGCCCAACACTCGCGCGCTGCCCCCGTCGGGTCGGCGCAGCCCCTCGATGCACTCAATGGTAGTCGTCTTGCCCGCCCCGTTCGGCCCCACCATCCCAAAGATTTCTCCCTCGTGCACTTCGAAGGTTATGCTGTCCACGGCCACCAGGTTGCCGTAGACCTTGCGCAGGTTTTCCACTGTGATCGCTGGTGTCATTTTCTCCTTCCTATCTTTCACTTGAAGATGACCCCCAGTGTGGGAGACATCTTCACATTATGCTACCGCTGCTGCTTTGGCGTGTAATTTCCGGTAGGTCAGCGTCCAGGTGCTGGACAGGAACACTTCCAGCAGCCCACCCAGGAATGTCAGCGGCGCTGCCAGCACCAGGATAAAGATGGGGATGCCCACCACGCCCGCCACAATCCACGGCGTCAGGCCTTCAAAGGCCAGCCCGGTCAGCCAGCCGGCCAGGAGTGCCAACGCCCCTCCCAGCGCTGCGCTCACGACCAGCAGCAAGAACACGACGGGGATCATCACGATTGCCCAGCCGATGCGCAGGCCAACGGTGATCAGCCACATGAGGACCACATCCTTCAGGTTCTGCCTCACGACGGCGTAGCCCTGGCGGATCGCTGCGGTCACTCCCAGTCCCTCCAGCACGCATGCCCGCCAGAAGAACTTCATCAATATCGCGAGCACCACGCCGACGACGATGGCCAGTAAGACGATCAGGATGAACAGGCCAATGGTGATCACTGTACCGATCACTCCGGCGGCCTCGGCTCGCGTTACCCACAGCAGCAGGGGGGCAAGCGCCAGCGCGAACAGCAGAATGAACGCCAAAGCCGTTGGCAGTCCAACCACCAGTTGAATCAGGAAGAGACGAAATGCGCTACGCGACCAGCCCATTCGGAACCCCTGGCGCACGCGGCGTTTCTGGCCCGTTTCCTCATAATCATCCACCATACGGATCAGCGCTGTCTCCGACACGTAGCGCGCTATTGCTCCTACGATGATCAGAATGACGATCAGGCACGCCAGCCCGATGCCAATAGCCAGCAGCGTGCTCACCACCCCTGGTGGAATCCTTTCTATGCGGAGCCCACGCTGTGAAAAATCTTCGCTTCCCAAGCTGTACTGAACCCAATTGTTGGTGCCTCCGCCTGTAGTCAGCGCCAGGATGACGCCGAAAATCCACAGCGCCCGGTAGTTCCACACCGTATGCCAAGCTCGCTTCAGAATTTTTGTGTAATCCATGGTTCGTGTACTCCTTTCTGTTTTTAGGATCTCTTATTCCTTAGCTGGCGCCGCTTAGCTCCAGCCCGGTCAGTTCGGGCATAGTAACCTCGGCTTCCATGGTGGCCTGGC
>CAYUPJ010000210.1:5201-7186 GCA_964446635.1 uncultured Anaerolineae bacterium | reverse complement strand
CCCTTCCATCTCTTGCTCTACTAGCCTCACCAAGGGCACCCCCAGCTCAAGGGTAGTGAAACCGGGTTCCTCGAACGATGGCCCATAGATAGCTGCCCAGACGATCTTTATGTCCTCATCTCCTCGCTCTACCGCGGCCGTGATCGTCCCTGTCCCTGCCACCACAGAGACCGACACGTCCACGATCTTCGGCATGATCGCTCCAAAGGAGCTGGCCACCCACCTGGTTGCGGCGTGCGCTCCGTCGCCAGGACTGGAGAGGGCATCGCCATTGTCATCCAACCACGGTGTCTGACTGAGTCCCGCCGCCTCCACTGCTTCCCTCCCACTGGTGAAAGCAGCCAGCAGGTCACTACTCTCCGCGATGGCCGAGAAAAGGGCATCGGAGAAGTAGGCCCCCTGAGCGGAAGCGTAAGCATTGTTCACCCTTCCCGTCGAGGCAATCACCACCCTCCCTGGCTTAGAGATGCTTTGCGCCACATCTGCAACCCTGTCAATAAAGCTTCCCGAGTGACAGGCTTCGATGATGACGTTGATGCTGTCGCATCCGCTGGTGGATTCCAGGGTATCCAGCCAGTCGTTCAAATTCTCGGGCGAGGTTCTGCCTGCGCTCCCGCAACCGTCCGTGCAGAATGACTCCACCCCCCCATGGTCCATCAGGTAAAGATAGAAGGGAACCCCCGGCGCCACCCGAGTTGCTGCCCAATCCTCGATGGCATCACGCAGGTTGACAGGGTTAGAAGGGCCATTGACATCACTCAAGCCATCCCCGTCAACATCCTGCGGATTGGGATTCAGATAGTAGATGTTGTCTTTGGTCAGGCCGGCGGCCATGAAGACGTGGTAGGCCCGACTGGCAGCATAGTCAATGTTCGTCTGCAAGCTATAGCTATCGTTGTGCCCGGCCACGATCACCGCGGCGCCGTTGCTGGCGACCCTGTTGATGGTGATGGCATCGCCGGATGAATTCCCGGCCCGATCGTAGATCGTGGCCTGGATCTGGTTGCTGCCCATCATCAGGGCGATGCCAGAGACGGCGAAGGTGTCCTCTGCCCCTTCCAGGCTGTAGTCCCAGCCCTCGCTACCATTGGTGACGTTGCGCACGTGCACCCGGCTGAGATTGCCGCCGCTGTCCCGGCCGGTGCCACCAATAGTCAGGTCGGAGCGGGTAGTCGTGTGGGTGGTTTGGCTGACAGGCACGGTGATCTCCACGGTTGGCACGGTCGTGTCGGTTGCCAGGTTTGGGATGGCGCTGATCTCCCCGCTCTTCGCGCTCTCATTGCCTGAGAAGTCGAGGGCCGTCAAAGCCAGGTAGTACCGCGTCCCATTGTTCAGGCCCGTTAGCTCGTAGTAAGTGGTGCTGCCTCCTTCCACGTCTCTGACCCCGCTGTAGCTGCCGGGGGCGGTGCCAAAATAGACGCGATAACCGGCTACGTCCGGCTCCTTGTTCTGCCTCCATTGCAGGATGAGTTTTTTATCGCCGGGGGTAACATCCAGATCCTTGGGAGATGCTGGTGGTGTAATATCCCCAGTGATCGAGAGGTCATAATTGGTGCCATCTCCATAGACACCTGGATCGTGCTGCTGAACCTTGACGTAGTAGGGACCACTGGCGAGGCAGTTCCACTCCAGGCGTACCGTACGGCCAAAGGCATTATCGTCCGAGACGAGCGGAGGGGCCTCACAGGCATCGTAGAGAGAGACGACGGCGTCTACGTACTCCCCCACATTGTAGGTCTCGATGATGTAGGTTTTTCCTTCGATGGCCACGAATTTAACCCAGTCCTGGTCTCCCTCGTCGTGGAAGTTGTGGGTCTGAGGGAAACCCTCCGTGGAAATGGTGGAAGCGGTAGAACAGGAGTCGTCGGGCTCGTAGGCATCAGGCGGTGAACCTGTAGTTGTTGGCGTAACGGTAGCGGTGGGGGTTGGCGTAGGGGTGTTGGTGGGCGTGGGTGTCGGTGTAGGTGTAGAAGTCGGCGTTGGCG
>CAYUPJ010000210.1:0-5101 GCA_964446635.1 uncultured Anaerolineae bacterium | reverse complement strand
TGATTGTAGCTGTAGGTGTTGGTGTAGAAGTGGTGATAGACGTGGGTGTCGGTGTAGGTGTAGAAGTCGGCGTTGGCGTGATTGTAGCTGTAGGTGTTGGTGTAGAAGTGGTGATAGACGTGGGTGTCGGTGTGGGTGTAGATGTCGGCGTTGGCGTGATTGTAGCTGTAGGTGTTGGTGTAAGAGGGGTTGTAGATGTCGGTGTTGGCGTGGGTATCTTCACCGCGACCCCATACCAGTAGCCCGCTTCCACCAAGAAGTTCGTGCTGGTCGAGGGTCCGATGGCCAACTGGCCCGAGGTATCCTGCACCAAGTAGTTGGCCGATTCCCTTTCGCCACCGCCGCTGGAGAGCACGTGCCAACTGAGGTCGTAGTTAGTCGAGACCTGGGCCAGAGCAATGCCGGCCAGCATCAGCCCTGCCAGGAGGCTGGCGAGACGGACCAGGAGCTTTCTATTCCTTCGCTGTCTCTCAGGACAGGCCAAATTTGTCCTCCCTGTCAGGAATCCCTCTACGGTGCCTCGCTGATAGTATAGGTGACTAACGCTCCCTTAATTTTGAGATTGCTGTCCCACGCAGTGGAGTAGGCGTATACGTGGTAGCTGCGAATCGTATTGTCAATGGTGGCGTAGGAGATGGAAGCAGTAGTTCTGTTGTCGTATCCCGCGATACCCGAAGAAGACACCTGAGCCAGCGACGCGTAGCCGCCACCAGTCATATATTGCAACTGTAAAGCCACGGTCATATCGCCGCTTGAGTTATCGTAGAAAAAGACTTTAAACCCGGTCACCACGGCCCCCTGAGGCAGATGCACCGGGGCCACCAGTGCGTGACCACCAGAAGCGGAGATATAGGCTCCACCGTTGCCATAGGTATTCACGTAGTCCACATTGCTGCCGGGCACAAAACCTTCGCTCCCGACCACAAAATATTGCGTGCGCGGTGAAGAGTAGACCACTCTGTTAGCCTTCACGTCACCGCTCGCGGTCAGGTTCCCGCTTTCGTCAACGGTACAGACATCCACACCGCCCGAATTCTTGATCCTGAACACGCCGTTTTCACCGCTGTCGTTGTCCAGTCTCGCGATGACGTCGTTGCTGCTGGAGAGGATCAAGTCGCTGTTTTCGTTGTTGGGATCGGTGTTGATCCTGCCTACGGCGCCACCGAGGACCAGGTCACCATGGTCGCTGCCGCTGGAAAAGAAGCCGCCATAACCGCTGACGCTCTCGCCACGCACGCCAGAGCCATCCTTGCTATAGCCATAAACGCCATCGCCGCTGTCGCTTTCGCCATGCACGCCGTTGCTCAATGAGCTTTTGCCGAACACACCGTCGTTATTGGTGCTCACGCCACGCACGCCGAACCCGGCGGTGCTTTCACCATACACGCCGTCGCTGCTGCCTGAGCCGGACAGGCCAACAGTGCCGCCAGAGAGGGTCAGGCCTTTGCCTGTGCCCGTCCAGGTCGCGCCCCAGTGGCCGTGGCCAGCAAGGGCGAAGTCGCTTGAGTTCCGCCCATCCAGCAGGTCGGCGTCAAGGCCGCTTCCCGCTCCGTCGTCATCCAGAATCTCCGCCAGGGTCGCACCATCGGCGATCATCGCCGAGGTGATGGAAGTAGCCTGCCCTTCGTTAACGTAGCGACTGTCGGCCTGGGAGCGGGTCGGGAGGTCGCCATCGGCATCGTTGTTCAGGTAGCCTTCGGCCGAGAGGTCACCATAAGCTGAGAAGCGGTCGCTGGAGAGCGTACCTGAGGCGATGTCGGCAGCACTGTGGTTGTGATCTGACCGGGCAGCAGTGTTGGCAGCGCCGCTACCGGCGAAGTTCACGCTGAAGGTGGTGCCGGACAGGGACAGGCCGGTGCCGGCGGTGTAGGTTGTGTCGTCGTCAGCCTCGCAGGTGACCGTCCCATCGGCGTTGATGACGCGGATGGCATTGCCTGAGGCGCAGGTGCCGCTCACCCGCCTCTGCAAATCGGCCCCCTCCATGCCATCCACCGTGTCGGCGTTCTTAGCGTAGATGGCGTAGGGCATGGGCAAGAGTTGTTGGCGAGGGCTCGTCTCAGGGTCAGCTCCCACTTTGATCCCCAGCCACAGGTCCTGGCCGGTGAAAATGCCGGCGGGAAGTGAAGTAACATCTCCCAGGATGGCGTTAAACAGACCGCCCTTCACCTCCACGTTCTTCGTCTCTGACCAGAGGGCCGTGCCTCCCGTAGAAACATCGTAGATGCTGAAGGTCATTGAGTAGGCACCATCAGGCTTGGGATCCCCAGTAGTGGGATCAAGCAGCCGCCCCTGGTACTTCATCATCAATGACATCGTGGAGCCAATGGCCACTCCCTTTTGACCTGGGGGCTGGTCCGCCGGCGGGTAAGCTCCAACGCCGCCAGTGATCCACAGCAGAGCCAAGAAGGCCGCCATAGCCATAAGGATCCTTGTTATTCTAGCGCTCATTTTTGTTACTCCTTTCCTCGCAAGCCTGGACTTTGGACAAAATCGCGATTGCCGTCCGCGTTGAGTTGAAATAGGCTGATCCAACTAGATTTCACTGGCAGAATCAGCAGTAGTCAGTAGTCTTGCACTTTCAACAACTGATGAATAAGCACGCCGCCAGCCTGACGGCGGATGACTTTGAGGAAGTCCCCTGGCCGACGGAAAAAGGCGACAGGGAGGTCGGTTGGCTCCGAGACATCGGGCAACTTGGCGTTCCATGCCTCCACCAAGGGCGCGGTACCCTACAGGCAGACCCGATCAATTATCCCCCCACCAGGCCATCATGCGCTATTGTGTTTCCTCCCAGTCTTGCTTGTAGAGCAGGGTCAGCTCACCCCTGGGAGCGAAGTCGGGGATTGCTCACCTCGTCGAAGCCCAGATGGACCAGGTAGAGGGAGAGAAAGAGGAACATGAGGGCAAGAACCGAGGATAACCACCACCACCAGAGGTTCTGCAAAATGGCCCCGTAGCTGAGGGCCCAATAGATCATCATCCCCAGGGTCATCTCGCGCTGGGGACCCAGGCCCAGAAGCGACAGCCCTGCCTCTGCCAGAACCGCCGCCAGGAAGGCGTTGACGAAGTTGGCGCCCAGCCACTGCAGCATGTTGGGCATCAGCTCGCGGAAGATGATTTCCAGGCCAGACATGCCGGAGAGGCGAGCAACCTGGACAAAAGCCCGCTCCTTTAGACTCAGAACCTGGGCCCGGATCTGACGGGCGGGCCACGCCCAGGCAAAGGCTCCGATGATCAACGCCATGGTCTGGACCCTCACCCCCTTTACCAGGGAGGCAATCAGGATCAGAAAGAGCAGGGAGGGGACCGATAGGAAGACGTCTATCAAAACCCGCAAAAGAGTGTCCACAATCCCGCCAAAGTAGCCGCTGGCAAAGCCGATCAGTGCCCCAAAAAGGGTGCCCAGGGACGCCGCGATCAGGCCGACCAGCAGCGACTTGAGGATCGCCTCGCTCATCTGAATGGCGATGCTGCGCCCCAGCCCGTCGGTGCCAAGCGGCGCACCGGTCCCTGGCGGCTGCTTGGGCAGAAAGCTGCCGGTCCGGCGCAGGGTGGGATCGGTGAGCGCGTTGCTGATGATCGCCAGGGCTACCAGCACAAGGATTATGATTATGCCGAGGAGGAACTTTTTGTTGCGCAAAAGCACTTCGCCGTATCTCCTGATACCCCTGGCCTGCCTATCCTCCGCCTGTCTGGCGAATCCTGGGATCAATCAAGGGATACGCCAGGTCAATGATCAGGTTGACCGTGGCCACCGCGATGATCAGCAGCAGCACACTGCCCTGAATCACCGGGAAATCCATACCCTTGATGGCATTGTAGATCAGCCAGCCGACGCCGGGGTAAGCAAAGATGACCTCGGTAATAAGTGCCCCTCCGACGACCTGCCCCAGGGAAAGAGCCAAACCGGTGGTCTGCGGCAGCAAGGCATTGCGAAAGGCGTAGCTCCAGAGGATCCGCCGGTCGGAGAGGCCCTTCGCCTCAGCCAGCAGGATATAGTCCTCGCCCTTCAGCGTGGTGATCAGGCTGCGCATGCTCAGGAACCACCAACCCAGGGACACCAAGACGATGCTCAAAGCAGGCAAGGCAGCGTGGTGCAACACATCCAGGGCGAACTCGAGGGAGAGCGCGGGTCGCAATCCCACGGAATATGCGCCACCCGTGAGGGGGAAAAGCCGCCATTGGAAGGCGAACAGGAAGAGCAGGATAAGAGCCAAGATGTAATAGGGCGTGGCGTAGAGCACCAGGGCCACTGGCACCAACGCCTGGAAGAAGGGCGATTTCTTCCCGCGCCAACCTACCACCGCGCCCACCAGCGAGCCCAGGACCCAACTAAAGATCGTCGTCAACGTCAGCAGACCGATGGTCCAGGGGAGCGCGGCCCGCAGCAGGTCAGTCACCTCGGACGGGAAGCTGCCGATAGAGTAGCCCAGGTTGCCCCGCAGCAGCTCCCGCAGGAAGCTGAGGTACTGCTCCCACAGGCTCCTGTCGAAGCCAAAGATGTGCTTGTACTGCTCGACCAACTGATCTGCGCCCAGCCGGCCTCCCACGGCGGCCAGTTTGACGAGGATCGCGGTCAGAGGATTGCCGGGCACCAGCCGCGGCACGAAGAAGACGACCGTGATGGAGACAAAGATGGTGATCGCCCAGAGCGCCAGTCGCCCCGCGAGGTAACGCAGGTAAGCCAACATTCAATTCATCCCTTGGGAGGAGGACGCAGATAAACGCAGAAAACGCCGCTTGAACGCCTCTAAGAATACCTGCGCCGATCCGCGTTCATCTGCGTCCCCTCACCTTACCGACAGCGTAAGCGTTCAGTCCTATGTCATTGCGAGCGTTTTTTGCGAAGCAATCCTCCCCCACCCCTTCCCTCCCCCGTACAACGGGGGAGGGTGAGGGAGGGGGTGATTGCTTCGTCGCAAACTGCGCTACTCGCAATGACACCTGAAACGGTTACCTGCTTACTTCGCACCGGTTGCCTTGATGCCACCGACCCACTCGCCGGTCGTGGGCGACTGGTAGCCGTTGATCACCAGGTTGAAGGTAGCCCACCAGCACACCGGCATAATCCATGGGTTCTCAGCCGAGGGCCAGCCGGTCC
>CAYUPJ010000209.1:0-7209 GCA_964446635.1 uncultured Anaerolineae bacterium | reverse complement strand
GCCATAGGCCAATCATACCACAAAACTGGCCCATGGCCTCATTTGACAATCTCCTAATTTGCTTAACTTGTAACCAATGGGTTTAGTGCAAGTCGAAGTCGAAGAACATCGTCTGCAATTCGACCATCTTTGACTGAAGCCACTGCACATGTGAGGCTATCGAAGTCTTCTGGCTATCTGCTAGATTCGGGCCTTGTAACAGGCACAGAAGCTTCGCAATCTCTTGCTCGAATTCCTGTAGCCAGGATTGCTTCAGGTGTCGCAACTCCCGGATACGTTTGCGGCTGGCACGATTGAGAGCCAGAAGCTCTAGCATATATCCAGCCGGTGGTTCTTGTGCCCTGATTTCTCCATCCGTCGAGACTACAAAATAGTCTCGACGATCTTCGACAAAGGGGTCTAGGAAGCCTTCATTCCCTATAAATGTGCCAGGAGTGCCAAGTGCAGGCCATTCGTCAGATTTGAGCCGGTTACATCCTGAACAAGACCAAACAAGGTTGTTCGGGTCATTAAACAAATGTACAAACTCCTCATACTTCTTGGGGCGAAAGTGATCCAGGTTCATAGTTTCCGGACCACCGTTTTCATTTTCATGAACATCACAGTAGACACAACGCCCAAGACAATCTTCGCGAATCTCTTGTTTGTACCTGCTGTAAACATGGTAATCCCCATTCTTCCTGGAACTGTACTGGCCTCTGCGCTTCAACATTGGGAAGAATAGTGCGTTAACTATCATTTTCCTCCTCGCCACACGATGACTGTCTATAGCTATCCATGAGTTGTTTATGCTTTTCAACGATTTGCTCCAGTTCTATTAGTTGCTCCACCTCACTCGCCAATATAACTGACGTGCGTTCCAGCTGAAGTGCCTCCAATTCCACTATATCTTCCTCTCCTAAATTACCACTCAGACTCCTTCTAAGAAGATCATTGAATCTCCGCTGCCGCTCCGCTAGCATGTCCTCGTAGACATCTATATGCCTCAAGATTCGAGCAATCACCTTTCCTCGGTAAACATCATCGCCCCACCTGCTTTTGGAGATGATCTCTTCAACGCTCCATTCTCCCTCCGAAAAGTCATCATCCTCAAAGTTCGTAAGAATGTATATTGGGATCTTTTGGTTAATCCCACGTAGATACTGAGCCAGCTCGATTCCTGTGTAGGCAGCAACGCCCGTAGTCTTAAGCCTTTGATCAATAATCATGCAGGACGTACTTGGATCGCCTAAGACTTCTAGGTAGTCTTCCTTTCGAGGGAACGGAAGCATTGCTTCGACTCGAATGCTCTCGGGCATAACACTGTTGAGTTCGCGATGATAAGTTCGTAGCTCACGCTTATCCTCATCTACAAACCAAATAACGCGCTTGTCCATCATCCCTCCCGTTCTTCTGCACTAGCAGGCTTTGGCACACGTACTTCAATATGGAATTGAGCTCCGCCCAAATCACCGTGTGGCTCGACGCGAATAGAGCCTCCAGCGTAGGATTCTACAAAGTCCTTCACGATCGCTAACCCCATCCCTGTTCCCACAATCTCGCCTTTCTCGTTGCGCTTTGTTGAAAACGTCGGCAGGAAGATCTCATCCAAGATTGATGCTGGTATCCCGCATCCACTATCAGCAAACGCTATATGAATGTGATTATCGACCTCTTCCATGGAAACCCGGATTCTTCGTCTGCTTGCCTCAGTATCTTGGAGTGCCCACACTGCATTTGTAATCAAGTTGAGGATGATGCTTTCCCAATCGATTTGGAACGCATGGATAGGTGATACTTTGCCTGGCAGTTCCAAGGTAACATCAATACCTCTCTCGTCGAGGGATTGCCTGAAATACGAGAATACTTGCCTAACCACTTTGTTAAGCTCAACATCTTTCCTGTTGCGCTTGTCGCGCATTACGTTCCTTAAGGTGAACTTGGCGAAATTGGCGATTTGTCCTGATCGGTCGATAAGTATCTCCAGGTTATCCCTGATATCTGCTTCGACGTCTGGCAAAACCATGATGAGCCTTGTTTCCATATTATACTTCAATTTATGCTTCAATTGACGTGCGTTAGCTGCTACTAGGTTTGAGGAGGCCAAGGTTTCGTGACCAAAACTGATGGCCAAAATGCCCAGAGAGGCAAGGTTTCCTAACGTATCTTTTTGCCGTTCCGATTCCTCATGCCGTTCGCGAGTAGCCCTCTCAAGTCTCTTCTGTGCTCGCCGTCTGCTAGCTATAGCTCTATTGACATCACCAACCGCCTCATCAAGCAATGGACCTATGTCCTCCAGACCAAGAGTTGATCCGCTTGCCTGGGCTCCCGCCACCAACTCCTTGATCTGTGCAGCAGCTTCTGTCAACCCCTCTATTGCCGCTTCTGATGTGCGCGATGATTCCTCAACGGCGGCTTGAGCCTTTTCATAATCAGTCTGTTCCTTCCGATCCAGCTCGAACTTCTGGCGATGAAACTCAAAGAACCTAACCGCGTCTTCGGCAAACACTCTCAAATCCCGAAAAGCAGGTCCATCGACTATGCTTTCACGGTTAGTCTGATCGATAAGATTGGCATTCTTCTCGCGTCCGATGAAAACCGCACCAACTACTTGGTTGTAGCCCACTCGCCACGCACCCAGCGGTTCTGCCCGAACACCTCCAGGGCTTTGCTGTCTTCTGAAGCTTAGGTTTAACCAGTCGCCACTACCATCCGGTTCGCCATAAGGTTTAACTCGGAAACCATCACGGTAAATGCGAATTCCCTGATTTGCATCAAGAAAATCTCCGATCTGTGTACGGCTATAGGTCAAATCCCCCAGGCTAACTTTCCTTCTGGGAAAGAAGTACATTTCAAATCTTAGAGGTCCACAATGAGGCTTTGTACTTCTTGCTTTCTGAAAGACGTCTCCCCAAGGTTTGGATCCAGAATCGAAGGTCTCCTCATATTGAGGGGATGACATAATGTGCCTTACATGGCCCTTACCATCTATTTCGGACACAAGCTTCCATTCGGCAGCGTGCAACATCTCTTCGGCGCCAACCCTACCGTCCACTTCGTCCCAGCGCATTCCAGAATCAATCTCAATGGAGAAGTCGTTTATTCCTGCGAATGGAGATACCAGCAAAGTCAACTCTTGCTTCAAGCCAAGCAGGAATTCCCTTGTCCAAGCATCTTTCAAATTGTACAAGATCAGCCTAGTACCTTTCTTGACTCTTGTGACACCCCCAGTGACTGGATCTTCTAAACGCTTTGGAATGCTATACAGGCTATGAGTGATCTCCTCAAGGCGTTTGTCCACATCTTCATATTTGCCCCAATTGATCACTAATTCGCCTCCCCGGGGCTCTTTTTCAGCGAAAGTCTGTACTATGGTTTTCTTACAGAGGCGATCTAGACCCAGCCTGCCAAGACCTTTCTCGCCAGTGAGCACTCGACGCTTTCGAGATGACTTGTCCGACAGCATCTTGTTCGACGTTCCTATTACCATCCATCGGTTTCGAAGCTGAGTCTCTGTCATGCCATCACCATCATCTTCTACGACCAAGAGAGGAGCATCCGTGTCCAATCCTGAGAAGCGTATTCTGACAGTCTCAGCATCTGCATCATAGGCGTTCTTGACCAATTCTGAGATAGCCACAATCGAGTTGGAGATACTCTCACGCCCAAGCTGCATGGCAACCCGAGCCATAACAGAAAAAGGTGCATCACCAACGAGTATATGATTCTCCCGCACCTCCAGTGCGACATCATTCATCACCATAACTATCTGCCCTTTCTTTTCGACTCAGAACCTCTGCAATTCTGGCTTGATGTCTCGGCCCCAGACCAACCCAGTCAAAGATTGCTGAATTGACAGCTTGAATGTGAGTGCCACGTTCTTCAGAAACTGAACTGATAATAGCCAGAGTCCTATCTGTGAGCCATATAATCATCTCCATGTTGACAGGCAGCAAACCCAAATCGAACAACGAAACCTGCGCCGTACCATTGCGCAATTGAAAAGCGAAGTTGAGTAGGTCACAGTTGAGCCATCCCATCAGACCATACAATAGATCAAGTTTGTCCTCAACCATAGCTTTCACATAGTTGACGTGATTCTCAAGAAAGTAGTTTGGATATTGTGCATGGAACTCATTGGAAGGTATGCCAGCCACCAGCCGACGCCCAACCTTGCGTGGCGTCGTCCGTTGAATTAAAATGGCTTGCTCGCTGTGCACCAGTTTCTCGATTTCATCATTCACCAGTGAAAACGGCCTCTTGTGAGAAGCATGTGGGCCTGTGTATGGAAAGACAAGCTCATAAGGTCTAATACATGCGGCAGAAACAAGTGGCAGACTGCCATCCCTGTGCTCTTCCTGTATCAGGTCTTTGTGCTGGTTCCAGACATATCCTCCGTTGCCAAGCTCGAATGTCTGATCTAGTTCAGCAAGTGTAACACACTTTGCCTCTAGTCGCTCACAAATCTCATAATCTAAGACGTCATTAGAGACGACCCAGATTATTGATTCCGGCTCCCCCACTCGCTGAACAACACGAGAGTATCTTGCCCTGTATGGCTTCGATCCTGAGATGTCAGTCCCACTGCGTGTAACTCTTACGTTCACACCACTGTCCTGCTGAGATTTGTCCTTGCTAACCTGTAAGCATACCGCCATCATCTGCTGATCTGCGTTGCCAACAACACCTTTGCGATCTATCATCCTTGTTATACCAAGGACATTGGTGCAGTCATTCAGTTTCTGTCGTAATCTCCCGAAGTAAAAGCCGCTTAGCATCGATTGTGGTAAGAGGAATGAAACAACGCCCTGCGGTTTCGCAGCGCGAACAGCCCACCACAAGAACAACTGGTATAGATTTGGGTGTCCATATAGAACTTCCTTGTATTCCTCTAGATAGTCAAGGCGATCCCTTTTGGCAGGGAAGAAAGGCGGATTACCAATGATATAGTGAAATGTCCCGTTTTCAAGCCAATACTGCTGGTTTAACAGGGCATCTGCCAGTCTGACGTTTGGAAAAAGTGAGTCAGCAACCAGAGAATAACATTTGGAGAGTATGGGCAGACACGTATAGATCAACAGAGATCGTGTAATTAGCACAGCGAATGGCTGTATGTCAAAGCCAAATAGGCCTCGCGATAGGCTATTGAGTGCCTCCAGAGGAAAGATCTTGTCTTCAAGAGCATCAGTTACTACTTTTTTGGCAATTGATGCGAGAAAGCTACCGCTACCACAAGCTGGATCTACTACGCACTTGCCATCAATCAGCTCTGTGGCTTGAAGTCCCGACAATTCAATGAGATGCTCTGCAATAGGTAATGGTGTGTAGTACTCACCGGAAGATCTTCTGTTAGACTTGTCAAGCACTAGCTGACTAACCTCAGCGATGATTGCTTCAACAGATTCGATCTCCAGAAACTCAGAGGAGAGCTGTTCTATGGCCTCCGAAAAGCCCTGAGGAAGCCGATACCAACTATAAGGACTCCCCTGTTCATAAACCGGCCAAAGAGAAACACGGCTTTCACAGACTGATTGAACGTTGTGAGAGAATACACCGGTAAGTATATGCAGCAACGCTACCTCATGCTTGTATCGGCTTTGAAGATCTGCAGCTTCAACGCTGTAGCCCAAATGGTGTTCATACCTTTGTATCACAGGTTGTAGAGTGGACAGATATTGCTCAAATCCACGCCTGAAATCCTCAGAGTCACTTTGAGCGTGAACATGAGCTGCTGCAGTTGCCACAGTACTCTCTAATAGGTCAGCTAAGCTTTTCATGACAGGTCATTTAAACTGCAATCGCGTTTATCCTACAACGTTCCGCTGCCCAGCTATTGACTATACGGAGTTTCCCCGTATGAAGCCCAAACAGGGCCTTGTGCGGCAACTCGCGAGACATCCCTTGTTGCCCGATATTATATAGCAGAAACCCTTGCAGGTCAACCACCAGTACGATGCCCAGTCCGAAAAGCAAAAGCGGGAGGCGTTTTAGACCTCCCGCTTGACCCATTTTGCGTTACCTCTCCAACGAACACCAAATCCTGGTCCCGCCACCGGGACGGCTGTGCACCTTCAGCGTCGCCCCGATCATCGCCGCCCGCTCTCGTATCCCGGTCAGGCCGTAGCGGTCAGGGTCCACGGCAGCGGGATCGAAGCCTACGCCGTCGTCCTGGATCACCAGGTCAATGCGGTCGTTGCCGAAGGCCAGACGCACGGCCACCTGTTGGGCGGCGGCGTGGCGCTCCACGTTGGTCAGGGCCTCCTCGCCGATACGGAACAGGGCCTGGGCTTCTTCGTCCGTCAGGTCGGACTCGCGGCCGGCTACGCTCAGGTCGGCCTGCAGGCCGGTCCGCGCCTGGAAATCCTGGAGGGCGCTCCGCAGCGCGCCCACCAGGCCCAGCATCTTCAAGGGATCGGTGCGCAGGGCCTGGATGACCTGCCGTGACTCCTCCAGCCCGCGTCTGGCCAGGGCCGAGATTTCATCCACTGTGCCCTGGGCTGCGGCGGGATCGTGGGCCAGCAGGGTGCGGAGTGCTTCTAGTTGCACAGAAAGCGCGGCCAGGGAATGGGCCAGCGTGTCGTGCAGGTCGCGGGCCAGGCGGTTCCGCTCGTGGCTGATAGCCAACTGCTCGACGGTGGCCGCGTAGCGGCGCAAGCGTTGGTGGGCGGCCTCCAGTTGGGCGTGCTGTCGCCGCTCCCGCTGGGCCAGGATGCCGACGATGAGGGGCACCAGGTATAGCAATGCGATGCGCATCAGCGCTCCTGAGAAAAAGTCCCAAGCGAGGATGTCCTGCTGCAATGCCCAGCAGCCGGTTCCCAGGTGTAGCATCGTCGCCCAGGTGCTCCCCCACACCGCTCCCCGCCGGCCATAGCCCCAGGCCAGCAATACCAAGGGGATAAGTAAGAAGAAGAAAGGCTCCGTCAACGGCGCTTCCATCAGGCGGCGGGCCAATGGCTCTGACAGGTCCAGATGTTCAGGCCAGAAAACTTGCCGCTCGAAAAAGAAAGAGGCCGATAGCAGGCTCACGGTGAGCACGTCCAGGCCCAGAGCCAGAGCCAGAAATCGTCGGCCCAAAGCCCGTTCCAGCCAGGGAGGCAGCACCAGCAAAGCCAGCAGCAGCGTGGGTGCGGTGAGCAGCAGGAGCGCCAACTGGGTTGAGGTTCCCAACCTCAGTATCACCAGTAAGCCCCGGCTAAGGAAAGCGACTTTGACGATCAGTGTCAGGCGAAA
>CAYUPJ010000208.1:0-7211 GCA_964446635.1 uncultured Anaerolineae bacterium | reverse complement strand
CGTCCTTGCCCGCCATCAACGCCTCTTTGGCCAGGGCATAATGGGTATCGGCCGGGGTAGCAATGGCCACGGCCCGGACGTTGGCGTCCGGCAAGACGTCGGTATAGGCCAGGCATCGGGGCACGTCCGGATACTGTTCCGCGAAGCGCTCCAGCGTGACCGGGTCGCTATCGCAGATGGCGGCAAGAGCGCCCAACTGGTGGAAGTTGCGCACCAGGTTCTGGCCCCAATAGCCGGCCCCGACGACGGCGACGTTAGAATGGGACGCTGATGACGCTGATGCGCGCTGATTGCCGCTGATTTTGATTCTTGTTTTTGATCTGCGTATTCTCTCCTCTCCTTGTCACCTTATCCCAATTTGACAGCAGGGGTAATGTGTGCTATAATCTAATTAAGACCGGGTGCCCTGGTGATCCCTATCCTTTACCGGACGGTTGAGCCAGGGACTGGTCCCGAGACGGCAATGACCCACGGTGAGCGGCGAGCCGCCGGGATCCCCCGGTTGTTTTTATTTCACCAGCCGTAGGAGTTCCCTCGCCTTCACTATCCTGTCAGGCTGCTCTTCGCCCCGGTACACTGCCAATGCCTTCCGATGAGATGATGACTTCTTGCCAATCCTGCGAAACACGATCCGTTCCTTCGAGAACGTAGGCTCGATCTTCCAGATGCGGTCGAGAAGCATAGCGCGGATTTCCGCGTCCTTGCCAGGGTACTCCACGTCTATCGTGATAACCCCGAGTTGATCCAGGTAATCCTTCAGGAGCAAGAACAGAGCGGCAGCGAAAAGCTTAAGATACATCGTCCTGCCACTTTCTCCCCGTTGCCTGAGTTTCCTGACACACTCTCTCTTGTCCACCGCCAGGATCAGAATTGAGGCCTCTATCCCATCAGAGAACGCCAGAGCTGTGTTAACTTGAGTGCGTTCAATCTTGCCGCTCTGATCAACCTCGATGTTAGGCACCGACGACTACCTGCTCAACGTTTAACTTCCAACCCTTCGACAAGCCTGCAACTCTCAAGAATTCTGACGTCCTACCGCCGCTTTCTCGTTTCTTGGTTTTATCTGCGTTCATCTGCGTTGATCCTTCGGCCAGGCTCAGGACAGGTCTGCGTTCTATTCCACATAGAACTGCCTGATGCATTCCACCACGTATTTCTGCTGCGCTGGCGTGAGGCCGGGATAAATCGGCAAAGCCAGCACCTCTCGTGCTGCCCGCTCGCTCACTGGCAGGCTCCGTCCTGAGCCCTGTCCTGAGCCCCGTCGAAGGGCTGTCGAAGGGCTCCCTTCCTCGTAGCCCAGGTAGGCGAAACAGGGCTGCAGGTGCAGCGGGATGGGGTAGTACACCGCCGTTCCCACCCCACAAGCCGACAGGTGTTCCTGCAGCTCGTCCCGGCGCGATGCCCGGATCACGTACTGGTTGTAGATGTGGGGGAACTCCAGCCCCTGGATTTCGTAGGCCGAGGCCTGCCCTGAGCTCAGTCGAAGAGCCTGCCCTGAGCCTGCCGAAGGGGCCGGCCGCGTCACAAACTCCGTGAGTCCTTTCTCTCGAAATAGCGTGTTGTACCGTATGGCACTCTCCTGCCGTTGCCGATGCCAGCCATCCAGGTGCGGCAGCTTGACCAGAAGCACGGCTGCCTGCAGGGTGTCCAGGCGGAAATTGCCACCGATCAGGGTGTGATAGTACTTGGGTTGTGCACCGTGCACCCGCAACACGCGCAGCCGTTCGGCCAACACTGCGTCTGAAGTGATCACCATGCCCCCATCGCCGAAGCCCCCCAGGTTCTTACTGGGAAAGAAGCTGAAGCAGCCCATCAAACCCATTGCCCCCGCTTTCCTCCCCCCAACGTTCCAACGTTCAAACGTTGGAACGTTGGAACGTTCTAGCATTCCCTCGCTCTTATCCCCCCCTGGATACTCGGCTCCCAGGGCCTGGGCCGCGTCCTCGATCACCGCGATGCCATGCTCTGTGGCAAACTCCACGATGGGCCCCAGGTCGGCACATTGGCCGAACAGGTGTACGGGCATAACCGCCCGCACCCGGGCCCGTTCTTCCGACGTCAGCGCGTCCCAGGTCTCTATCAGCGCGGCAGGGGCCATGTTAAACGTCTCAGGATCAATGTCGGCAAAGACGGGCCGCGCCCCCAGGCGGGCAATGACCCCGGCCGTGGCGAAGAAGGAGAAGGTGCTGGTGATAACCAGATCACCAGGCCCCACACCCAGCGCCATGAGGGCCACCAGCAAAGCGTCAGTGCCCGACGAGACCCCCACGGCGTGGGGCACCCCGCAGTAGGCTGCCACCGCCTCCTCGAAGGCGCCCACCTCCGGCCCCATGATGAAGCTATTGGAGCCGATGACGCGAGCAATGGCGTCTAGGAGATCTGCTTCCAACGGTCCATGCTGTGGGGCCAGGTCAAGGAGAGGGACTTTTACCGCTCTCATATCACACTGCCAACTCCCGGCTCACTAACTCTTCCCTTGCTCACTTAAAGCCATCCACCATTCGTACTGAAATCACCCTACCGCCTCCTCGCCCACCACCCCCGCCACAATCAACGCTGCCAGCAGGATGCCGCCCAGGAGCGTCGGGGATAAGAATAGAAGACAGGGGATTGCGGATTTGACAAAAACATTGAACTCTGCTATCATTAGAAACAGATCGGGTGGGCCCGACCGAATCCCCGGCCCACCACCGGGGTGATGGCGGGTCTATGAGGCCGAAGGGCTGCACCCGGTCGTTTCTTTTTCACCCCTCAGCAAACCCCCAGCAACTCCTTCGCCGATGGCTCTTTGTCCGCTTTAGCCTGCCGCCTTGTAACCTGAATCGCCGCCCGGTGAGCTGTTGATTTCTTGCCAACGGGAGCAATCACGATGCTCTCCTTGGGGAACTCGAACCCCAGAGCCCGAATCTTTTCCAACAACAGTGACTTGATGATCACCTCATAGCCACTGTATTCCTCGTCAATCGTCAGCCGATCGATCTCCTCCAGATGATCGCGTATGGCCAGCAAGATAGCGCCTACGAACATACGGATCATTACCATCCTGGACTTTACCCCTCGTTCCAGTAACACTTGCCGCACTTCTCGTTTTACCCTGGCAGTGATTCTCACGGTGACCGCAAAATGGTTTGAAGCGGCAACAATCGTTTCTCCGGACATCTCCACCCGACCGCTCTGGTCTACTTCGACGTTCGACATGTAAGAACATGTTCTCCCACCCGGTCAGATCGGGGTGTGGGGGTGAACTGCACAACTCGCCCCCAAATTGAAATGCACCTGGGCAATCTCAGGCCCTTGACAAAATAAGAATATTCAGTAAAATGAAGATGTGTTCATCGCAGTGAAGGATACGACCATGATGAGAGACGTCTTCGTGTCTACCAATCTGCAGCGGGCATTGAGCCTTCTGGCTGAACACCCGGACCAGAGCTATTTCGTCAAGGAAATCAGTCGCCTGGCCGACATCAGCTATGGGGGAGCCAGCGAGTCCCTGGCCCACCTTCACGCCCTCGGACTCGTCACTCGCGAGCAACGGGGCAAGTTGGTCCTCTACGCCGCCAATACCCGCCACCCCCTCATCCGTCACTACAAAATCCTCCTCATCCTCGCAGACTTGACCCCCCTTCTTGACGAACTGAAGCCACTGGCCAGTGAGGTGATCCTTTTCGGTAGCTGCGCTGAAGGCGCGAATACCGCTGAGAGCGACATTGACCTCTATATCATAACCGATGACCCAGATGCCGTCCACGATGTGATCTGGAGAAACCCTCTGGCCGAGAAACTGCGGCCGGTCATTAGCACACCCATCGAATCCATCGTAACCAAACAGCAGGATCCCATCTTCTACGAGCAAGTGATGAGAGGCATTGTCCTCTGGAGGAGGTCTACCCCCAATGAGGGCTGAATTCAGGGCCTTGTCCTGAGCTCTGTCGAAGGGCTGTCTGCGTCGCAGGGATATCGCACCCTTCAAAGCCGCGCCCAGCCTTGTGCCCAAGGAAGTCGGCCAGGCCGACCACGACTTTCAAGCGGCTAAGAAGAGTTGTGACGCTGGCGAATATAAATGGGCTACAATCCAAGCCTATTACACCATGTTCCACGCTGCTCGAGCGCTCCTCTATGCTGAGGGCTATCGAGAAAAGAGCCATTATTGTCTCTCTGTAGCCCTTCTCGAGCTGTACGTGGACACCGGCAAGTTACCCCTGTCTCTGGTTAAGAACTTTGACCGAGCCATGCTTTTGCGGGAAAGCGCCGACTACAAAGGCGATTTCTCTGAAGCAGGGGCGCGTGAGGTCATCGGCAACGCTGAACGTTTCATCGCTCTCGTCAAGCCCCTGGTAGGGCATTAGGACAACTCGCCGCCGTAGAGGTTGCCTAGGTCGGGATGATAGATAACCATACCCTTTCCCAGGCGCGCATCTTACGCGATCATGTTAACCTCCTCACCAATGTCTGCCACCCTCCCTGATTCAAATCGCCCTACTGCCTCCCCGCCCACCACCCTCGCGTGGCCACTGCCCCCACCACGATCAACACGGCCAACAGGATGCCTCCCACGGAGGTGAGGGGCAGGCTGATGGGCCCCAGCTCCAGGGACGGCGGAGGCGGCAAAGGAGCTGCCGGGTTCACCGTTGGTCGGGGCGTTGCCGTCGGTGGGGGCGTCAGCGTGGGCGTCGCCGTGGGCTGGGGGGTGAAGGTGGGGGCCGGGGTCACCGCCACCGCCGGAACCTCCCGGCCGGTGTGCCACACATCCACTTGCCTTACCCCCCTCTCGTCGGTCTCCCCCCGGAAGGCTACCTCCAATCGTCCCAGGGCAGCTTGCAATGCCACCGCCACCCCCGGCTCGCCCCTACCTATCTTCAGGGGGAACGTCTCTAGCGACCCCCAGCGCTCACCATTCCACGTCACGTAGAACAGGGCGGGCTCGCCAGCGTCGTCGTGGCCCAGGCCCGCCAGGTGTAGCGCGCCGACGCCGTCCGTCGCCAGGCCCGCTGGCCCAGGCACCTCCGTGAAGCCCGGCACCCGCTGCGGGGACGTCCATCCCTCGCCGCCGCTGCTGGACCACTGGTGCCACCACCCCTGGCGACCCGTCGCCTCGTTCCACAGGATGTGCACCTGCCCCATCCCGCTGGCCGCCACCAGGGGCCAGTCGTAAGCCCCCTCAGCTACCGCGAATGGCTCTGACCATACTCCACCCTCGTCCGTAGAGCGGGCGTAGAAAATCCCTTCCGGCGGGAAGGGGTCGGGCAGCGCGGCCCGCACCCACACCACGTGGATCGCGCCCTGCTCGTCCACCGCCAGGCGGGGATGGGTGACCATGGCCCAGCCGGCTGCCGCCGCGTCGAAGACCACCTCGGCCTCGGACCAGGCGCCGTCGTCGGAGCGGGTGTAGTAGATGCCCCGCCCCTCGTTCAGCGGCACGGCGTAGACCACGTGCAGCTTCCCCTCCGGGTCGGCGGCGATGGCCGGGCAACAGCCCACCGGGCCCGGGGCGGGCAGGGGCTGGGGCTCGCTCCATGCTCCAGGCGCATAGGCGTCGCGGGCGTAGGCCCAACTGTACAGCATCTCCCCGCTGCGTCCCCCGCTCCACACGGCGTGCAGCCGGTCGCCCACGGCTACCAGCGCCGGCTCCCAGGCTCCTCCCTCTGGGGACTGCAACACCCTGGCCGGGCGCGTCCAGCGTTGATCCCCCCAGCGGGCGTAGTAGAGGGCCGTGCCTGGCGTTCCCTCCTCGGGCGCCTCGCTCCACAGCACGTGCACCCGCCCCTCGGCGTCGGCGGCCACCGCCGGCAGCCCTGACACGGCCTGGCTTTGGGAGACGTTGGCCGGCTCCGACCAGGGCGAGGGCGGGGCGAAGGCCCACTCCAGCGCCCCAACCTGGCTCTCTAAGAACCACACCTCCCCGTCCTGTCCCCGGCCCACCACCGCCAGCCGCTCTCCGGACAGGGTCGCTCGCAACGAATCCAGATAAACCCGCGACCCTAGCTCCGGATCCTCAAAGCTGAAGCCCAGGTACTTGGGTTCCGACCACTGCGCCCGACCTGTGGTGAGCCCTGTCGAACCATTCCAGGCAGCCAGGGTCAACCCCTCGCTCCCCTCGCCCCCCATCCAGAGCAGGGCTCCCTCCGCTGTCCGCAGGAAAGTCCGCCTCTCCGGACAGCGGCCCAGGTCCTCCAGCACTCGCTCGGGCGAACTCCACGCTTGCCCTGAGCTTTGTCGAAGGGCTTGTCCGAAGTCGGTCGAACGCTGCTGGTACAGGGCGCACGGCGCGGCTACTCGGGTCGCCTCCCACAGGAGCAGCACCTCCCCCTCCTGGCCCACGGCCACCTGGGCTCGCCTTGCCCCCTCCTCTGGATTGCCCACCTCCTGGGGCTCTTCCCAAGCCTGCCCTGAGCCTTGTCGAAGGGCTTGCCCTGAGCCCTGCCGAAGGGCCTCGCCGTCGGCTGAGTGGGCATAGAAGGACTTCTCCAGGCGGGGATCGTCCCAGACCACGTGGACGTGCCCCTGGCCGTCAGCCGCCACCTGCACGTGGGCTTCGTCGGCAGAGAGCAGGCGGAAGTAGATGGTCTCGTACAGCACCTGGGCCTCTGACCAAGTGATGCCCCCGTCGAGAGAGCGCGTATAGTACACCCCGGCGGGGTGAACGTCGTCGTGCAGCGTGCGCACGTAGGCCAGGTGCAGCGCACCCGTCGGGTCGGCGGCCAGGTCCCAGACCAGGGCCGAATCAGCCACGACCTGAGGCGGTGACCAGAGCTCTGCCACCTCCAGCCGGCTGTGCATCAGCGGACGGGCACCCGTCTCTTCGTCCGCCTCCCCCAGCCACAGAGCATGGGTCCCTCCCATAGCGTCAGCCAAAATGGTGGGCATCACACCAAGGGTGGTGGAGACGGACTCCTCACCCACCTGTTCGGTCACCAGAATCGGAGCCGGGGCTGGGTCGGACCAGGCCTGCCCTGAGCCTTGTCGAAGGGCCTGCCCATCGAAGCTGGCGACCATCAGCCCGTCGAACTGGTCCCACCAGAACACCTGCCACGTCCCCTCCGGCCCGGCCAGCACCACCGGGTTCGATGCCGCCCCGGAATGGGAGAGGTTCACCGGCGCGCTCCAATCCTCGGACTGAGCCCGGGCAGGCGAGCCCGCGCCGGTCATGGATACCGTGATGAGGAGGATCAAAGCTATTAGCGATGCCGCAAAACGGAGTGATCTACGCATTT
>CAYUPJ010000207.1:0-7235 GCA_964446635.1 uncultured Anaerolineae bacterium | reverse complement strand
CTCAGGCGCTGAAATTAGGCCCTGAGGGGCCTTCTCAGTTTCAGACGTCGAATTCTATTCGACGGACTTTCTGCAAGAACACGACCATGGCCAGGCCCGCTACCAGCGCTATCCAGAAGGGTGCTGCCGAGCTGAAGCTATCCCGCAGGTAAGCTCCCACCGTCGGTGCGACGCCGCCGATGACCCCGGTCACGGTGCCGACGAGGCCGACGATGGCTCCCCGCGAGTCTCTGGGCGTGACCTGGGTCAGTAGGGTGTTGTAGGCGATGATGGCCATCTGTAGGCCCATGTTGGCGACCACGAAGAGAGCCAATCCCAGCGGGGAGGTGCCCGCCAGGGCCCAGAAAACCATGGTGATGACGTGGCCGAGGCCAGCCGCGATGAGCAGGTTACGCCCTCCGAAACGGCTGGCTGAGTGTCCACCAAGTAAGCTGGCGACCATACAGGCGAACCCACCGACGGCGAACAGGTTGTTGATCTGGGGCTTGCTAAGCCCAAGGGTGTCCTCGGCATGGAGGGAGACGAAAGGCCCCCACAGCGTCCAGTTGTAGATGCAAACAAAAAGGATGGCAGCCAGGAGGAACCAGCGCAGTCTGGGCAAGCGCAATTGCTTCAGGCTGGACAGCTCGATGGGCGAGGGGTGGTGGTTTGTCTCGTGCAAACCCACTGCCCGCAGGACGGCGCAAAGGAGGGTCATCACCGCAGTGCTGTAGATGAGGGGGCGCATGCCGAGTCGGGAAACCAGAGCCGCTCCCAGGGCAGGGCCGATGGTGATGGCTACGGAGATGGCAAACTCGAAGACGCCAAAGGCCATCCCTCTTCGTCTCTCAGGAACTGACTCAGCCATTATGGATATGAAGGCCGGCCCTTGAATGGCGCTGAGGGAATTGATAGTCAGCAGGACGACCAGCAGAGTGACCCAGTTCCGGGCGAATCCAGCCAGAGCGTAAAGGGGCGCAAACACAAAGGTGGGCAGGACAATAGGTAGCTTGCGTCCGTAACGGTCGGCTAGGAGACCGCCGGCAAACTGCATCACAGCAAAGCCCATGGCTAAGAGGGAGTAGGCTAGCCCTACCTGGGCGTCGGTGGCCCCCAGTTCGCGGAAGTAGAGGGGGAGCAGAAGATACCAGGTGAACATGGAGGTCCGCACAAGGAAAACAGTGCCTGAGAGAACTAAAACGTTGCGTTCCAGGGCCAGTGCAGCGCACATTCGTTGGATAATAGCCATTGGGGTTTCCTTTGGAGCGTAATTATAGCCCAGACACTGCAAAAGAACAAGCAGAACACCTCAAATACTGGTTCGCCCCCTTTGGGCTTGCCTCCTCATCTTTGCCGTCTCCGCCCTGGCGATGCTCCTGGGTTGGGAACTGAAGATTAGCAGCGTCGTGTTGACGGCGGTGTACTTCATCGCCTCGCTCATCTATGCCCAAGGAATCGCTGGGGAGCTTGACAATCGCCTGCGGTTCTCCGTGGGTCCCATCTGGCATAGCCAGCCCATCTTGCTTACGACGCTGGTCATTGTGGCATGCGGGAGCTTCTATTCTGGCTACGCGGCTGAGATCGAAAGGGCAGGTTTCTCGATCCCACCTGTCCTTGCCGAGATAGTCATGGATAGGATAGAGGAAGAGGTCGTTAAGCTCCTGCCGGCAATCGGGGGGAAAGAGGCCATAGCCGGATTCAGGGAGCAGCTTGAGGAGGCCCTGGAGGAAATGGGGAAAGATGTCGCTAGGCTCCTGCCGGAAGCCGGTAGGGAGGCTGCCATAGCCACGTTCAGGGACCAGCTTAAGAGGACACTGGATGAAATGGAGAGAGAGGCTGGTGAACGCCTGGAGGCGACCGGCAAAGAGGCAATCATGGCCAAATTCAGAGACCAGCTTGAACGGGCGCTGGTGGAACTTGTGGAAAACGCGATAAGACCCTACCAGCGATGGATACCGCTTGTTCTCGCCATTAACCTGTTCACGCTCTTGGCGGCCATCGCTTTCCTGCTCTCCTGGATACCCATTCTGGCCCTGATGGTCATCTTTCCCCTTTTGACCGCCCTGGGCGTGACCAAGGTGGTAGCAGAAACGCGCGTGGTGAAAAGGCTGACCCTTAGTTGAGCCATTGACCTTGCTAAAGAGGGCTCAGGGATTACCTGAGCCCTCTTTCTGTTTTCTTTAGCTTCAGACCATTGGAGTTTGGAAAAACCCCAAGGGTCTCAGAAAATCAAAGGACTAGGGTTGACCAGGCCCTAGTCCCTAAGGAGGTTAGCAAAAGAATTCTCTACCTTTTTGCTAACCTCATTATAACACATAAGCGTCAGTGCATCGTCAGCCGGGCGTCAGAGGAACAATGGACCGGCAGGATTGAATCCGTGAATCCTGTACATCCGTGTTCTAAACCCCTTTCAACTCCCCCCGGACAGTCTGGTAGAGTGCCTCAGCCTTGAGCTCCCGCAAGGTGTAGCAGGGAGCACCCAGAGCATCGGCCAGGTCCTGGGCCAGACCACGATCAAATGGGGCATGCTCCATGTTGATGACCACCGACCGAATGCTGCTGCGCTGGATGAGGTCAGCCACCTTGAGCCCCTCCTCCTGAGCTGGGAGGTCAGTCATGGAGACATTGCCCGCTCCGTCGGTCAGTAAGATGATCAAGGGCATCACTTCGGGGTTGCGGCGAAGCTCCCTCCGGCACACGCGATAGGCCAGGAGGAGCCCGCTGGAGAGAGGAGTCTTGCCACCGACGGGAATGTCCTGGAGGGCTTTCTTGGCTAGCTCCACGCTGGAGGTAGGCGGCAGAACTAGCCTGGCCTCGTCTTTTTGGAAGACGACAAGACCAACTTGGTCCCGCCGTTGATAGGCGTCGTTGAGGAGGGACATGATGGCCCCCTTAGTGGCCACCATGCGCTCCGCAGCAGCCATGGACCAACTGGCGTCCACCACGAAGAGAATGAGGTTGGCGGCGCGGCGCACTCGCACTTTGCGCTGCAAATCCTCTTCGGCGATGGCCAGGGCCAGATTGCCACTCTGGCGGTGGATCTGGTGAGGGGCAGCATATCGGAAAGTGGCGTCAAAAGCGATGTCGTCGCTCTGCCCGTTGGCTGGACGGCTCTGGATGTAACGCCCCCGCTTGCGCTCGGTCTTGGTGAAACTGCGCTTGCCCGCGCTGTTCCTGGTCAGCCGGTCCAGTGGAGTCCCCAGGCGCCTGGGCTTGAAGACTTCCCCTATGGATACGGGCATGTCTGCCTGTCGGATGTAGGAGAGGGGCATGGGATCCGCCTGGTGGCCCTTGAGCGGCGTCGTCATATTGACTTCACTGATTGGGGCATCCTGTGGGTTGTCTTTGACCTGCCCGGGGACGCTCTCTGTCAAAGAGGCCGTGTCCTGATAAGCTTGCTCCGTGCTGACCTGGGCCAGCTTCTCCTTTAGATCCTGGAGCTTCATCTCTGCCTCTTGGAAGGGCTGTCTCTTCAGGCGATGGGGCAGGGTCAGCTCAGCCGCGGCCAGGACGTCGGTTTCATTGATTCGCCGTCGCCCGGCGAAGGCGGCGTGAGCTAAAGCCGTCTTGAGGATCACGATGTCCGCCCGGTGCCCGTCCACCGACAAATTGGCCATTAGCTCGGCGATAACCAGCAGATCACCAGGGTCATATCTGATCTCAGGCAGAAGTTCCCTGGCACGAGCAATCTCGCAGGAGAGTTGCTCTTCGTGAGGTTCCCATTCTTCTCGAAAGCCTTCAGGGTCTTGTTCGAACTGGACACAGCGCTCCAGGATCTCCACCCGGGCCTGGGGATCGGCGATGCCTTTGATCTGTACACAGAGGGCGAAGCGATCTAGCAACTGAGGCCGCAGTTCTCCTTCCTCGGGGTTCATGGTGCCCACCAAGATGAAGCGGGCAGGGTGGGAAAATGAGATGCCTTCTCGTTCCACCACGTTCACGCCCATCGCCGCCGAGTCCAGCAGCAGGTCAACCACGTGGTCATCGAGCAGGTTGACCTCATCTACGTAAAGCAGGCCGCGATTGGCGGCGGCCAGCACCCCGGGCTCGAAGTGGCGCTCCCCGCGCTTAATGGCCAGTTCGATGTCCAGGGTGCCCACCACCCGGTCCTCGGTGGCGCTGACCGGTAAATCCACAAAGCGAGTCTTGCGACAGGCGATGGGCAGCTTCTCACTGCGCTCTACTCGCTCGCGGCAGTCATCGCAGAGGGCTTCAAGTTGTCCAGGGTCGCAACTAAAGGGACAGTCGGCCACCACCTCGATCTCTGGCAGCAGGGCGGCCAGGGCCCGGGCGGCGGTGGACTTGGCCGTGCCCCGCTCGCCGCGAATCAGCACCCCACCGATTTGGGGGCTGATGGCATTCAGGATGAGAGCCATCTTCATTTTTTCCTGGCCAACGATGGCTGTGAAGGGGAAAACGGCTGGCATATCCACTCCGATTCACTTTGTTGCAGTTCTTAGCTTTGCAATGTTCATCTGTCATTGCGAGCGTAGCGAAGCAATCTCCCGCCCTCAATTGCAAGCAACGGTGGAGATTGCTTCGTCGCTCCGCTCCTCGCAATGACGCTAAGTATCGCGTTTAAGATTATACCCTATCTTGGCAAAAAAGAAAAGCGGCGGTATCAAAAATTGGGTATTGACAAAGCTTCCAATCTGTGATATAATATTGTTGGGAGCGCTCCCAAAAAAGTGGCTTCAAACACCCTCTTTGGCACGAATTTCGGCTTTTTTCTGGGATTTTGTTGGGAGCGCTTCCAGGAGCAGCCGATGTCGCCTACACTCGAAGAAGTGGCCCAATTGGCCGGCGTCTCTCGCTCCACAGTCTCCCGGGTCGTCAATGACCACCCCAACGTTCGCCCCCAGGTGCGGGAGCAGGTCTGGGAGGTCATCCGCCAGGTGGGCTATCAGCCCCACGCTGCCGCTCGCAGCCTGGTCACCAATCGCACCCATGTCATCGGTATGATCATCCCCGAAGCGGTGACGACGCTTTTCACTGACCCCTTTTTCCCCCTCTTGCTGCGCGGTGCCACCGATGCCTGCAACTCCCACCAGTATCAACTGATGCTCTCCTTGTTTACTGCCAATGCTGACCGGCAAGAGATATATCAGCGCATCCTGCACAGCGGTTACCTGGACGGAGCCATCGTGGCTTCGGCCTCGCTAGACGATCCGCTCATCCCCAACTTGCTGCGCGACCGGATTCCCTTCGTCTCCGTAGGGCGGCGTCCCAACGAGCGAGTCCATTACGTGGATGCTGACAACGTCAGCGGGGCACGGATGGCGGTGGAGCACCTGATCCGTCTGGGACACCGGCGCATCGCTACCATCACCGGCCGGCTGGACATGATCCACGGGCAGGATCGTCTGAGCGGCTACCGTCAAGCGCTGGAAGCGCGCGGTATTCCCGTGGTGGAGGAGTTGATCGTGGAAGGAGACTATACCGAGGCCAGCGGTACGGTGGGCATGCAACGGTTGCTACCTGTTTCCCCCACTGCGGTCTTCGTCGCCAGCGACATGATGGCTATCGGCGCTCTGAAAGCGCTCCGTCAAGCGGGCCGGCAGGTTCCCCAGGACATCGCTGTGGTCGGCTTCGATGACATCCCCATCGCCTCAGCGATTGTGCCACCGCTGACTACCGTACGCCAGTCGATTGAGCGCATGGGCTCGATGGCGGTAGAGGTGTTGTTGAGCGTGCTGGAAGGTTCATCGGGAGAAGAGGCCCCCGTCCAGAGGATTGTCTTGCCCACGGAGCTGGTGATCAGGGCCTCTTGCGACTTGCCTTGAGTCGGTCATGAAGAAAGAAGGAAACCCACGTTCCTCACTGGTGAAAACGCGCTGTCGGGGTTTCCGAGAAACATCGAGAAAGAAAGAAGGTGATGACGCGGACTTTTAGATAGAAGCTGATCTCTACGAGAAGTTGATCTTTCTCTTCTCGTAGCGGGATGCCGCACCCGCGCCTTATCCACTGAAAGCCAATCTCGGCAATTTGTGCCGAGGAACGAAACAAACAAAAAGGAGGAAGAAAATGTTTTCGCGTAAGAAATGGACAAGTCTGTCTGCTTTGGTGGTGATCGTCAGCCTGGTGCTCTCGGCATGTGCCGCACCGACGCCAGAGATCATCGAGAAGGAGGTGGTCGTCGAGAAGCCGGTGTTCCAGACCGTCCAAGTCGTGAAGGAGGTGGTCGTCGAGAAGCCGGTGGTCCAGACCGTGGTGGTTGAGAAAGAGGTGCCGGTCGAGAAGATCGTCAAGCAGACCGTGGTGGTCGAGGTGACCCCAATAGCGGCACCAGGTGCAGCGCTTCCCCGCAAGGAAACCATGTACTTCAATGGTCAACAGTGGGGTCCGGTTGTCGGTTGGAATCCATATTCTTCCAGCATGAATAACGCCATGGCTATCGCCCAGCAGGACAGCGTGCGGGTCATCATGTTCGAATCCCCCTACCTGTACAACATGCTCGACGGCAAGGTGTATCCTCTGCTGGCGGATGGTCCTTATGCGTGGAACGATGCGCATACCGAGATCACCTTCAAGCTCAAAAAAGCCGCAAAGTGGAGCGATGGTACCCCGCTGACCGCAGATGATGTTGCCTATACCTGGGCTTCCAACATCAAGTACTCAACCAATGCTGGCAATAACTTCAAAGATTACATCGACACCGTCGAAGCGGTTGATGCCCAGACGGTCGTAGTCAAGGCCAAACTGGATGCGAGCGGCAAAGCGGTCAATCCTCTGCAGGTCTCTGCTTACCTGAGCGGCAACTATGTCATCCAAAAAGCCTGGACCCAAAAATTGGAAGCGCGCACCGGCGATTCGACTAAATTCATGGCCGATACCGCTGAAGATGTCGTTTACTCCGGCCCTTACCACAAATTCTTCACTGATGACACGAAAGTTGTCTACGTTCGTGATGACAACTACTGGGGTCAGGATGCTTCCATGTGGGGCAAGCTGCCTGTTCCGAAGTACCTGGCGCATACGATCTTTAAAGATAACGCCGCCGGTTCAGTTGCTTTGGCACAAGGTGAAGTGGATGTCAGCCAGCAGTTCAATTCCAATATTCAGATTCTGTGGCTCAACTATGGGCTGCCCGTCTCCACCTACCTTCCCGAGGCTCCATATGGCATTGGCGCCAGCCTCCCAACGGCCTACTACAACCTGAAATCCTACGGTTTAGATCAGCTTGCGGTGCGCAAGGCCATTGCCATTGCGGTTGACTATCCCACCATCATTGCCAACGCCATGACCAACCAATCGGC
>CAYUPJ010000206.1:0-7297 GCA_964446635.1 uncultured Anaerolineae bacterium | reverse complement strand
GCGTTTGGGATTCAGTGGCTACTGCCTGTGACTGTGATTGCGGAAAAGGACAATGCTTACCCGCTGTGGGAGACGGAGCAATGAGGGTTTTCTTGACCGGGGCTTCTGGTTTTATCGGCGCGCACGTGATGCGGCTGTTGCTGGACAGGGGACACTCTGTAACGGCATTGGTGATGCCGGGCGACCCGCTGTGGCGTCTACAGGATGTGGCAGGGCGATTCGCTATCGTGGAAGGATTGTTGAGTGATGTGGAGATATTGCGGCAGACACTGGCCGAGTTCCAACCCGAAGCCTGCATTCATCTGGCGTGGTATGCTGAACCCGGCAAGTATCTGCACTCACCGGAGAACATCCCATCACTGACGGCCAGTCTGGCGCTTTTGAATGAATTGATCCAGGTGGGATGCCGCCAGGTGGTGATGGCTGGAACATGCGCGGAGTATGACACGGATTACGGTTATTTGCGTGAAGACACTCCTACTCGTCCTGTTACGATCTACGCGGCGGCTAAACTATCCTGTTGCCTGTTGGGTCAGCAAATAGCGGCGCAGGCGAAGATTAACTTTGCCTGGGGGCGCATCTTCTACCCTTATGGGCCACAGGAAGATGAGCGGCGCGTGGTGCCAGCGGTGATTCGCGCCCTGCAAAAAGGGCAGCCCTTCCCGGCGACATCTGGCGAGCAGGTGCGCGATTACATTCATGTGGAAGACGTTGCCGCCGCTTTCTGCGCACTAGCCGAAAAGCAAGTAAACGGTGTGTTGAATATCTCGTCAGGCGTGCCAGTGACTATCCGTCAGTTGCTGGAAAGCATCGGAAACCTGATAGGACGCGCCGAACTGATTCAATTTGGCGCGCAACCCTATCGTGACTGGGAGCCGCCTTTTGTCTGCGGGGATAACCGACGCCTGAAAGAGTTAGGGTGGAGGCAGCGCTATTCCCTAGCAACCGGTCTGCAACAGGTTTACGAGTGGTGGATGAAGAAATATGAGACTGATCATTGATACTGATGCTAAGACTCTGGTGCAAGAGACCAACGGACAACAGACCCGGATAGACCTGTATGCCAAGCAAGCATTTGAGATAATCTCACTTCTCTGGCTTAAAGTGGGCTGGAACGAAAAGTACCCCTATACGTTTAGCTGGATGGGACGTCCAATTATTCAGATTCCTGAGGACATTATCCGAACGCAAGAAGTGATTTATCGCGTCAAGCCTGATGTCATCATCGAAACCGGCATCGCGCACGGCGGCTCGCTGATCTTCTATGCCAGTCTGTGCAAAGCGATGGGCAAGGGCCACATGATCGGCGTGGATATTGAAATCCGCCCGCACAATCGCAAAGCCATTGAAGCCCACGAGTTGTTTCCCTACATCACTCTGATTGAAGGTAATTCGATTGATCCCACCATCGTGCAACAGGTCAAGTCGCTGGTGAAACCCGGCGAAACTGTAATGGTGTTGCTCGACTCGAACCACACCAAACAGCACGTAATGAACGAACTGGAAGCCTATCACAGTCTGGTGACGCCTGGCTCGTATATCGTGGTGACCGACGGCATCATGAAGGACTTGTACGATGTGCCACGCGGCAAGCCGGAGTGGGTCTGGGATAACCCGGCCGCGGCCGCGGCCGAGTTTGTCCAAGCACACCCAGAGTTTGTGATTGAGCAGCCCGCCTGGCCGTTCAGCGAGAGCGAGTTGAGTGAAAATATCACGCACTGGCCGGGGGCGTGGTTGCGGAGAAAGTAGCAAGTAGTACGCAGGCGGCGCTAGGGCTAGCACAACTAGTATATCGAAGAATTGGTAAGCCGCAAGCGCCAGGTTTTCGCCTGGTATGAGAAAGAGCTGGCCGGTGTTGATGGTGTGACCTTGAACTACGAGGCGCCTGGCACCAAGAATACATACTGGATGGTGACGGTCATTCTCGATCCATCGTTTGGGACCGGCAAAGAGCGCTTGATGGCGCTGCTGAGCGAACGCCACATTGACTCTCGTCCTTTCTTCTACCCGCTGAGTTCGCTGCCTGCGTATGAGGATCTGGAGCAGGCCCAACAAGCCCGGCAACGCAATCACGTCAGCTATCAGATCAGCCCCTACGCGGTCAATCTTCCGTCCGGTCTAAATATGACCGAAGAAAAGGTCAGATACGTTTGTGATGCCTTGAGGGATATTTTGCAGCAGCGATCTACATGGTTGTGTTCGATGGCGTGATGGAGAGCCTGACCGACGCTCCGAACGGTTCGCCAATGTGGGCAACGGATAGCCCTGCGGCGGCCATCCGGGACTTCCTGGCGGAGCACGAGGAGTTTGAGGTGGTTACGTAGTACAACTGGCTGGCGGTGACGCATTGTCCGGGTGGGTTTTTGCGGCGCAAAGCGGAGTGAGCAGGCATGACGGATAATAAGCCATTGGTTGGTATTGGTATGCCAGTATACAATGGCGAGCGTTTCATTCGTCAGGCGTTGGACTCGCTGCTGGCACAAGATTATGAGAACTTTGAGCTGATCATTTCGGACAATGCGTCAACAGATCGGACGCAGGAGATTTGCGTGGAGTATGCGGCGCGGGATGAGCGGATCCGATACTATCGAAATGAACGTAATATGGGGGCTGCATGGAACTTCAATCGGGTCTTCGAACTATCGTCTGGAGAGTATTTCATGTGGGCCTCTCATGATGATTACTGGGATCCGCGCTATCTCCGGTGCTGTCTCGAGGCGTTCGACATATCAGAGGCTATCGTTCTCGCTGGAGCTATGTGCGAAAGCATTGACTCTGAAACAGAAGATCTGAAGTTCACCGATGAAGGGTTCTCAACAATTGGTCTGTGCCCTCGCCAGAGATTCATGCGATATAAGTCGACGGTCCACGGGGGCAGGCATATTGGGGGTATTTTTTGCGGGGTCTACAAACGCAGCGCTCTGCGTGAGGTAATGCCGATGAGAAAGGTGATTGCGAATGATCACCTTGTGCTGGCCGGACTTTGTTTTCAGGGAGAGTTTGTGACTGTTCAAGAAAAACTTATGGTCAAGAGATGGGGAGGAGCATCCACGAGCCATAGGAATAACGCACGTGCCGTAGGCGTAAGCAACCCACTGCTTATAGAGTTTCCCTACTTTGTGCGCGAGGTTCTGCTGCAAATAATCATCTTCCAGACTGCTAGGCTCACGTTGCCGGAGAAAACCAGGCTCGCCTGCTGGTCTCTCAGAAACTATGTCCAAGTTTGCGGCATCCGGGCTCTGCGCCTCAGATATCGAACGCTGCTGGCCTTGGCCAAGCGCCCAGCAATACGAGTTCGTGAACTGTGGCGCAGTGCAGCACGAGGAACATCAGGGTCAGATAGCCCCACAAGAGGTTGACCATGGTATTCCGATTGCTGAAGGCTGTTAGGAAGTGGCGCACATCAGCCAGAGCTAATGCAAAGATAAAGAAATACCTGACATCAGGATGTAAGCCCTGGACCGAGGGGTACAAAGAGTACAAAGAAATGGTCCTCCGCGATGTGCTGAGCGATCAAGACTTACTTGATTGTTTTCTACACAACAGGGTCCTACCAGTTAACTATGGGTTTCGTATCGACGAACGAGTTGTCGAGTATCCTTGGGTTCTTGCCAGGCTTGGCGTAGCAGAGCGATTTCTCTTGGATGCAGGATCTGCTCTAAACTATGAATACATCCTGGATCATCCTACACTAAGAAACAGGTCTGTCGTCATATATAACTTGTCACCAGAGGGTGTCGTGAGGCGAAGCAATGTGTCCTACGTCTACGGTGATCTAAGACGTACTATCCTCAAGAGTGAATGCTTTGATGAGATAGTGTGCATCTCCACCCTGGAACACATTGGCATGAACAACACATTCATCTATTGCAAAGACTCTCGCTTCAACGAGTTCAGACCGGATGACTATCAGGACGTGGTCAGAGAATTCAAGCGCTTGTTGAAACCTGGCGGGAAACTATTTATCACAGTTCCCTATGGTCGCTATGAGAACCTTGGTTGGCTGCAACAGTTCGATCGCCAGCGGATCGAGACCGTGCTTGAGGTGTTTGGGGGATCGGCTAGCAGCGTTGCCTATTACAAATATTTTGCTGATGGCTGGCAAGTCGTAGATACCGATGCCTGCGCCAACTGTTCGTATTTTGATATCCACAACAGATCGGATTATGAGCCCGACTATGTTGCAGCGGCCCGGGCTGTTGCGTGTATCGAGATGGTGAAATAGGCAACATCGGTGAGTTGATGTCCTGCGGGAGCAATATTTCCGCATTCGCGTAAGGCTCTGTATGGGCAACGAATTGGAAGTAGTAGTTGACGGCATCATCTACCAACTCCAGTCACACGGTGGGATTTCGCGGTTGTTCAGTGAAATTCTGCCACGCATGTGCGATATAGATGACTCGCTTCATGTCACGCTATTGACATCCGGTAAATGCACGCAGGCTTTACCCACTCATCTACGCATCCACCATTATCCTCTTCTCCCTGTGGATGACCTTCTCCGTCCCCGCCGACTGTGGTTGCCCATTTTGCAGCGGGCACGCAGCCTCATACAACAGTCGTGGGTAAAAAACGCCAATGGGAGAATCTGGCACTCGACCTACTACACAATGCTGGAAAAATGGGAAGGCTCTGTAATCGTTACTGTGGTGGACATGATCCCCGAACACTTCATGCATCTATTCAACGGATCGGGGAATGATTGGTTTAGAGAACAGAAGCGACGTTGTGTCCTGGCTGCAGACGCTGTGATTTGCATATCTAGGACCACGCAGAAAGACGTGCAGCAGTTCTATGGCATCGATGCTGCCAGGATTCAGGTGGTGCCGCTTGCGCACAGCCATGTTTTCAAGTTGTTGGATGCTACTGATCATTCGCTCAAACTATCTACCGCCAAACCATTTCTTCTCTATGTAGGTAGCCGTGCTCATTATAAGAACTTTGGAAACCTGCTCCATGGATATGGTGTTTGGCCCAGACGGAATGAGGTAGATCTTGTTGTGGTAGGTAGTGGCTGGTCGAGAGAGGAGGAACGGATTCTAGCGGAGCTAGAGATCAAAGATCAGGTAGTGTTACTTAGCAATGTAGATGATGTGAGTCTCTGCCACCTTTACAACCAAGCAGCCGCACTGGTCTATCCCTCTCTCTATGAAGGATTTGGCATTCCCCTGCTAGAGGCAATGGCCTGCGGTTGCCCTGTTGTCGCTTCGCGTATCCCCGCCACGATTGAGGTGGCCGGAGAATGTCCTATCTATTTTGAGCTAACTGAAACAGATGATTTGCTCGCGGCATTGGATACTGCTCTTCTTGAAGGACGGGATTCAAGACGTGCGCGGTTAGGACTTGAGAAAGTCAAGCATTTCTCCTGGGATGAGACAGCCCGGCGGACTTTGGATGTATATCATGCGCTGTCCAATTCTGAGTGAACTCCCCCCACCCCCACCGGGCAAAACTGGTTGGCCGTGGACAGAGGAAAGCCCCCAAGTGCCCGCCCCCATGCCCGATGGCTCGCTCTGGCCGCGGGTGAGCATAGTCACACCCTCCTACAACCAGGGGCAGTTCATTGAAGAGACCATCCGCTCTGTGCTGTTGCAAGGGTATCCGGACCTGGAGTACATTATCATCGACGGCGGTTCCACGGATGGCAGCATGGGCATCATCCGTAAGTATGAGAACTGGGGGTGCATTACGCGTTTTTTACACAGGGGGTTCCATAGAGCATTGTCTGACTCTCTGCTTGTAGTTCTCAAAGATCCGGTCAAATGTGCCGTTGTACTTGGCACAGCGCAAGGCAAGCATTTGGTCAGCTTTCTCCACGTACCACCAAGCACCGGAGCGCTTGAGTCGAACATGACCGATAAACTTGTGGGCCGACTCGATCCCCCCACTGCCGATGGGATAGCCTCCCTTGCGGGCAAAGCCATAGTTCACCCGCTCTTGATTGTTGGTCAGGTACCCAACCAGTTTCTTGATTTCCTCAGCAGCTTGAGCATCTTTGGCCTCTATGCCTTGCAAACCCTCGATGACCGCCTGCACCTCGCCACAGAAGAGTCGAGCGAGGGTGGTTTCCATCCACTCTGTCTCTTTCTCCGGATTGTCACCGTATTGCACAGAGGCCACTTTGTGGAGATGCTCACTGCAATGGTAGTAGTCCAAGATCTGCACGGCAGAGGGAAAGAGGGCTTTCACATGTTTCCAGATCCACTTCGCCCCATCGGTGATCACACACAGGCGGACCTTCTCCTGGGGAATCAAGTCTGCTTCTTTGACTTGACGCAAGGCATCGGCCAATTCTTCATCGCTTTGCACCTGATGCCAGCTCAGAAGATGCACGATCCGCTCCCCGACCACCAAGTAGAAACGAAAGCCCTTTGCTTCTCTCCATTGCCCTTTCCAAGGGGCTCGCTTGGCTCGCTTCCTCTTGCGGCCAGGCCGACGGCCTTTCGCCATCTCCGGGCGGGTAGGCACATCCGCTCCGTCAATAGCCAACACCAGGATGGGCCGCCACTTTCTCCCTGCGGCTGCCTGAGCAACCCTCTGCTCAATCTCCTCGGCGGTCGGGCTCACCGAAAGCACTGTCAGCCCTTGGGTGAGCTCTCCCACTACTCCGTGGGCGATATGATCACTGAAAGAAAGCCCCGTCAACTCAGAAAACAGGTCGCTGGCCGTCTCATAGGGCACTTCTGCCGTCAGGCTGGCCACTGCTTTCTGCATATCCCATTGCTTTCGATGCTCCGAAAGCTGGAGGGTTTCGTCCAGTGGATAAAATCCCTCCTGACACCGCAGGCAATAGAAGTATGGACGGGTCAGGCGTACCGGTCCTACCATTGTCTCTACCGTGCGGTTGTGAGGCCCCCGGGCATGAAGGAGCCGGCCGCAACTGGGACAGAGCATCGTCTGTTGTTCCACAACTTGGGCATGCTTCTGTTCTACCAACGTCTCGGCAACCATGCCGGTCAGCTCATGGCGCATGGCGAACACTTCTTGTACCAATTGCTCCAGCGTCGGCGACTCCTCTTTCACACTTGCCTCCACGGTATCCAACCAACGGTCGATGCGCTCATGGAGTCGTTGGCGCACCTCAGCCTGGACACGTGCTTGCCTGAATTCCTCCAAAGAGATAACTTGCGCATGTCCCATGTCACTTCCCTCCACATGTGGGCTGATTCATCCCTTTTGTTAAATCCTACCACATGTGGAGACAATCGTCTAGTCGTAAAAATCACGTAATGCACCCATTGGAAATAGAACTTTACCAATTAACATAATTTGGAGTTGTCGTTCCCTGGTGGATGCC
>CAYUPJ010000205.1:1464-7393 GCA_964446635.1 uncultured Anaerolineae bacterium | reverse complement strand
TCCACCAGCTTGGGGGAGATGATGCACATGGCGCAGTCGTTGGTGGGGAAGGTCTTATCAAGCTGGGCCATCTTCCCGCCGATGGCCGACGAGCGTTCCAGCAGATAGACTTTGATCCCGGACTCGGCCAGGTCGAGCGCGGCCTGCACTCCGGCAATGCCAGCGCCCACAACCAACGCTGCGCCAATGGGTTTGCGGACTGTCGTTCCCTTTGCGGTATCGTTCGGTCCTGCCATCGGTTGCTCCCTTATTGGTGGATTGGGAAAGCAGGCCCACCTCGTCGGCTGAGAGTCCCATCGCCAGCCCGAGAAGCTGGGGATAGAACACCACCGGCAGGTTGTATCGGGCCTCGTACAGCTTCTCGATACGGCGCTGTTGGAGCTCGTACACGATGTCACAGAAGGGGCAGATGACCACCATGCAATTCCCTTCACGGAAGGCTATTATATCACGGGCGGCGAGATTGCGCAAATGCCCAAATTCATCGGGGGTCATGTAGAGCCATATCGCCCTGGTTGCTTGGCAATCCAAAGTAGTTCGCAGTTTCAAGTGCTTCTTCATTATATCTCAGTTTTTCATCTCATTTCTTCATATTTCTTACGTAAATCTGGCTCCTTGTCCCCTGTCACCGGAACGCATTTTGAGCTTTCTTACGTAGACTATCGTTTCGTCCCAAATAAACCACCCTGACCAAGGACCTCGGACTTAGGACTGATTGACTAACGCCCACTTGAGCTTATTGAATAAGTGTGGTACAATTAGAAGCAAGGTTTGACAGCATCACTCTGTTAGTGAGGGAGCACTGATGAAACAAGGTAATTCTCTGTTAGATGACCTTGAGCGGATGGAGGTGGAGATGGATCGCCTCTTCGACGAGGTAATTCCCCCCAGACGTTGGCTCCCCTTGCACCACATCAGAACCTGGCGACCTCCTACCGACGTTTACGAGACCGACAACTGTGTGGTAGTCAAGGTGGAAATCGCAGGGATGGAGCAGGGTGACTTCACGATATCCCTATCTGATCGCTATTTGACCATCTCGGGTGTGAGACACGATCCAGTAGCCAGGGCTCAGGGTCTAAACTTGAGCTATCAGCAGATGGAGATCCAATATGGTGACTTCACGACCGAAGTCTATCTTCCGTGGGATGTCGTTGAGGACAAGATCGAAGCCACTTACGAGGAAGGCTTCCTGAAGGTTGTTTTGCCCAAGGCCAAGGCCCAAAAGGTTCCTGTTGTCACCTGCGCCCCGGAGCAGGTTCCGTGAAGGCTCTTTTCAGCTTTTGTTGACTATCTCACCCTGATATGAGAGTGTAGAGAAGGATGACCGTGAATCTCAATAAACTATGGAAATTGGTGCGAAGGCTTATGCCTTCGTCGGAAAAGAATAAGCAGCCCTTCGACAGAGCTCAGGGCGGGCCCTTCGACAAAGCTCAGGGCAAGCCCTTCGACGAGCCCAAGACACAGCCTGAGAGCATGGAAAAGGAAGGCCGCTTATCAACCGAGGATACCCAACAGACAGCCATTGTGCCTTCCACACAGGTAGACAAGGGACTCGACAGGAGGGAGACCTCAGAGGAAAGCCTGGCAGACATCCCTGGCGAGTTGGCCATCCTGCCCCTGCGAGGTGTGGTCGTCTATCCTTTGACCGCTTTGCCCATCACGGTGGGACGACCACGTTCCGTCCGCTTGGTAGATGACGCCGTTTTGGGCCAGCGCCTTATCGGCCTGGTGGCGGCTAAGGATCCAGAGGTAGAGGACCCCGGCCCGAATGACGTTTATATGGTGGGCACGGCAGCCTTGGTCCATCGCCTGCGCAAGGCCCCTGAGGGCACTGCCATCCTGTTGGTGCAAGGGCTGGAACGAATCAAGATTCGCGAGTTCACCCAATTCGAGCCCTACCTGAAAGCCAAGGTGGAGGTCGCCCCCGATGTGGTTGAGGACACGGTGGAAGTGGAAGCTCTGATGCGCAACATCGTCGAGCTCTTCCGCCGCCTGGTCGCCCTGGTGCCCCACATACCCGATGAGTTGGTGATGTTGGCCCTGAACGTGGATGAGCCGCGCCAGTTAGTGTACGCCATCGCCACCTACATGCGGATGGATCTCGCCGATGCCCAGGAGGTCCTGGAGATTGACGAGGTCAGGGAAAAACTCCGCAAGCTCACGGTCACCCTCAATCGGGAGCTGGAAGTGTTGGAGCTGGGCAAGAAGATTCAGACCGAGGCCCAGACCGAGATGACCAAGGTGCAGAGGGAGTACTTCTTGCGCGAGCAGTTGAAGGCCATCAAAAGGGAGCTGGGTGAGGAAGATGAGCAGACCATGGAGATCGAGGAACTCCGCCAAAAGATCGAGGCGGCTGGCATGCCCGAGGAGGCAGAGAAGGAGGCCAAGCGCGAACTCGATCGCCTGTCCAAGCTGCCTACGGCTGCGGCGGAATACTCGGTGATCCGCACCTACCTCGATTGGCTGGTGAGCCTGCCCTGGAGCAAGAGCACCGAAGACAACCTGGACATCGCCCGCGCCCGCCAGGTGCTGGACGAGGATCACTACGACTTGGTGGACATCAAAGAACGCATCCTGGAGTATCTGGCGGTGCGCAAGCTGCGCCTGGAGCGAAAAGAGGAAGAAGAGAAAGAGCCAGCGGACTATATCCGTATGGAGCGCGAAGGGGTGATCTTGTGCTTCATCGGGCCGCCGGGCACTGGCAAGACCTCGCTGGGGCAATCCATCGCCCGGGCCTTGGGCCGCAAGTTTGTGCGCCAGTCCCTGGGTGGGGTGCGCGACGAGGCGGAGATCCGGGGCCACCGGCGGACCTACATCGGGGCCCTGCCAGGCCGCATCATCCAGGCCCTGCGGCGCGTGGAGTCCAGGAACCCCATCTTCATGTTGGACGAGATTGACAAGGTGGGCCAGGATTGGCGCGGCGATCCCTCCTCGGCTCTCCTGGAGGTTCTCGATCCGGAACAGAACCGGGACTTCCGCGATCACTACCTGGACGTGCCCTTCGATCTCTCCCAGGTGATGTTTATCACCACAGGTAATATCCTGGACACCATCCCTCCCGCCCTGCGCGATCGCATGGAGATCCTCAGGCTGTCTGGCTACACTGAGGAGGAGAAGATCAAGATCGCCCAACAGTATCTGATCCCGCGACAGATCAGAGAGAACAGCCTGCTTCTGGAGGAGATCGAGTTCAACGGTGGAGCCATCCGCAAGATCCTCCGCGACTACACCCGCGAGGCAGGAGTGCGCAACCTGGAGCGAGAGCTGGGCAGCATCTGCCGAAAGGTGGCAACCAAGGTGGCCGAGGCCAGCGAATCAGCGGATCGGCGAATCAGCGAAAGAACGCTGATCACTGAGGAACAGGTGACCGAATTCCTCGGCAAGCCCAAGTATTTCTTCGAGGCCGCGGAGCGTACAGAGATCCCCGGCGTGGCCACGGGGGTGGCCTGGACGCCCACCGGCGGCGACATCGTCTTCGTCGAGGCCACCAAGATGCCGGGCAAGAAGGGCTTCACCCTCACCGGGCAACTGGGCGATATCATGAAAGAGTCAGCCCAAGCGGCCCTGAGCTACGTGCGCTCCAAGGCCAAGGAATTGGGAATTGATGAGAACTTCTTCGAGGAGAACGACATCCACATTCACGTGCCGACCGGGGCCGTGCCTAAGGATGGCCCCTCAGCAGGCGTGACCATGGCTACCGCCCTCGCCTCTTTGCTGTTGGATAAGCCAATACGGTCCGACGTGGGAATGACCGGCGAGATTACTTTGCG
The DNA here is from genome assembly GCA_964446635.1 of uncultured Anaerolineae bacterium. Taxonomy (GTDB): domain Bacteria; phylum Chloroflexota; class Anaerolineae; order VGOG01; family VGOG01; genus CAYUPJ01. Next base: position 3,620 of record CAYUPJ010000205.1, on the reverse strand, counting down.
GGGGCAGGTGCTGCCGGTGGGAGGTATCAAGGAGAAGGTGCTGGCCGCCCACCGGGTGGGCCTGAAGACGGTGATCTTGCCCAAGCGCAACGAGCCAGACCTGGACGACGTGCCAGAGGATGTCAGGAAAGAGATGAAGTTTATCTTGGCCGATCAGGTGGGTCAGGTCATTGAGGCCGCGCTGGCCGATAGCCGGGAGGAGCCTGGAACCTCCCAAGGTGAAGAAAGGAGTACCGATGCTCACAAAACTAAGGGTTAAGAACTACAAAAGCCTAGATAAATGTTTGGCTTTAATAGGACTGAGCCTGGTGGCAGCTTTTTTCCTTAGCAGCCCCCTCGCCTTGGCCCAGCAGGGAGAGCACGTTGACGTGATCACGGTGAAGGGGGTCATAGATCCGTTCACCGCTCAATACGTTGGCCGAGGCATCGACATCGCCCAGGGAGATGGCGCCCAATGCCTGATTATTCAACTGGATACCCCCGGCGGAGCGGACACTTCCATGCGCGTCATCGTACAGAAGATGCTGAACTCCTCCGTGCCCACCGTGGTCTATGTTTCCCCTGGAGGAGCCAGAGCAGGCTCGGCAGGGGTTTTCATCACCCTGGCCGCCAACATCGCGGCCATGGCCCCCGGCACTAACATCGGGGCCGCCCACCCCGTGGACATCACCGGGGCGATAACCGGTACGATGGGTGAGAAAGTGACCAGCGACGCCGCCGCCTACGTCAGGGCCATTGCCGAGGAGCGAGGTCGAAACGCCGAGTGGGCGGAGAAGGCGGTGCGGGAGAGCGCGTCCATCATAGCCAGGGAGGCCGTGGAGTATCAAGTGGCGGATCTCATCGCCGACGACCTGACGGACCTTTTGGACAAGATAGACGGCAGGGAGGTGCTCACTGCCGCCGGCCCCGTGACCCTGAGGACTCGCGGGGCTCCGGTTCGCACCATCAGCATGAACTTTGCCGAGAACTTCCTGCACGTCATCGTTGATCCCAACATAGCCTATCTCCTGCTTTCCATCGGCACCCTGGCCCTGACGGCCGAGTTCTATCACCCTGGAGCCATCCTGCCTGGGGTGACGGGGGCCATCTGTCTGATCCTGGCTTTCGTGGCCTTCGGCAGCCTGCCTGTGAACTGGGGTGGGGTGGCCCTCATTGTCCTGGCGGTGGTCCTCTTCATCGTGGACATCAAGGTAGCTGGCTTCATGCTCAGCGTGGGGGGAGCCATCGCCTTCGTCCTCGGCTCGCTGATGCTCTTCAGTCCCTTCGCCCCGCCCTCGCCCACCATGCCTCGTCTCACCGTTTCCTGGCCTCTCATCGCCCTCATGACCGCTTCCATCACCTCCTTTTTCCTCTTTGCTGTTTCGGCGGGGATCAGGGCCCAGCGGGCCAGGGCGGCCAGCGGGATCGAATCCCTGATCGGGGCTACGGGGACGGCTGCTTCGGACCTGGACCCCTGGGGCACGGTTCAGGTCGGGAGCGAGCTATGGAGTGCTATTGCTGAGGAAGGCCCTATCAGGAAGGGAGAACAAGTTAGGGTAGTGGGTACAGAGGGGGTGAGGTTAAATGTAACCAAAAAGTAAAATGCAGGGGTTCATAGTAGTGACTTCAGTCGCATTGGCCCAATGATGGACGACTGATGGACGACTGAAGTCGTCACTACCGTCCAAAACTACGGAACAAAATAAATCACAGAAGGAGGTCAAGATGTTTGCTCAGATATTGAGTAATATCGCTAGTATATTCCTGTTCCTATTCTTTGTGGCCATCGTCTTGAGTATGGCCATCAAGATCGTGCGGGAGTACCAGCGCTTAGTGATCTTCCGGCTGGGGCGTTCTATTGGCCCGAAGGGCCCTGGAATTGTTTTCGTGATCCCCTTCATTGACCGGCCAATCCTGGTAGACCTGCGGGAGCAGTTCCTTCAGATCCCGCACCAGACCTGCATCACCAGGGACAACGCCCCCATTGACGTAGAGTTTCTGATCTACTGGAGGGTGGTGAACCCTGCGGACAGCGTGATCCAGGTGGCGAACTTCGCCGGCGCCTCCCAGGGGATCGCTACCACCACTTTGCGGGCCGTGATTGGCGACATTAGTCTGGACGAGGTGCTCTCCAAGCGGGAGCAGATCAACTTGGTTCTGCGCACCAAGATGGATGA
>CAYUPJ010000205.1:0-1364 GCA_964446635.1 uncultured Anaerolineae bacterium | reverse complement strand
GGCTGAGGGGTTCTCCATGGCCCTGGACACGATCTTCAAAGTGGCCAAGACGGTGGACGGCAAGACCATGAGCTTGCAGTATCTGGAAACCCTCAAGGCCCTGGGGGCCAGTCCTGCCACCAAGTTCATCTTCCCTATGGAGTTTGCCAACCTCATCAGGCCCTTCACCCAGTACACCGAGAGCGTGGCCAAAGAGGAGGCTAGTCCCTCCTAACGTTGCTGTTGGTGGCTTCAAAAACAACCACAGAGACACGGAGGACACGGAGAAAAACCTCAAAAACTCTGTGATCTCTGTGTCTCTGTGGTAACATTCTTGTTCGTTGACGACAAGAAAGGCTCAAGCACATAATTCAGAGACTAGGTGAGGATTTGAATATGCCGGATAACAGAAGCGGAAAGAAAGAGCAACTGCGTCCTGAGTCTTGCCCTGAGCATAGTCGAAGGGTTGTCGAAGGGCTGCAGTGGAGGCGGATGGATATCCATATCCATACCCCTGCCTCTGCCGACTTTCAGCAGTCGGGCGTTTCGTATTTGGATGTCCTGCAGGAGGCAGAGAGGAAGGGACTGGAGATCATTGCCTTCACCGACCACAACACCGTGGCTGGCTACGCAGGGATGTTGGAGGAGATAGAGAATCTGGAGATGCTGGAGCGGCTGGAGCGCCTCCGCCCTCAGGAGGAGGAAAGGCTTCGGGGTTATCGCCGCCTGCGGGAGAAGATATTGGTGCTGTCCGGCTTCGAATTCACGGCGACCCTGGGCTTCCACATTTTGGGCATTTTCCCAGAAGAGGCCACCGTCCGAGAGTTGGAACACATCCTTCTGGATCTCAACGTTCCTGCCGACAAGCTGGATGAAGGTTCCACCGAGGTAGGGGCTACAACTGATGTACTGACGGCCTACCGGGTGATTGACGAGGCAGGCGGCATCGTGATCGCCGCCCACGCCAACTCGACTCATGGTGTGGCCATGCGGGGCTACGGCTTCGGCGGCCAGACCAAGATCGCCTACACCCAGGATGAGCACCTCCATGCCCTGGAGGTAACAGATTTGGAAAGCAGGGGGCAGCGCACCACCCTGGCCTTCTTCAGCGGCTCCAAGCCGGAGTACCCTCGCCCCATGCGCTGCATCCAGGGCTCCGATAACCACCACTTGACCCGCGATCCCAGGGACAAGAAGTCTCTGGGCATCGGTGACCGGATCACCGAGGTGCTGCTGCCTGAGCTCAGCTTCGAGGCCCTGCGGCCGGTCTTCCTGGGCGACGATTTCACCCTCACCAGGCCATATCGGCCTGAACACGGCCCCTTTGATTACGTTGAAGCAGCGCGGGAGCAGGGGGCCAGCATCGTCCAGTCCTTCCACGAGAG
>CAYUPJ010000204.1:2064-7521 GCA_964446635.1 uncultured Anaerolineae bacterium | reverse complement strand
CGAGGCAGGCAAATAGGGCTCGTTGATTCCACATCACAGCGTAGGGCGGCGGTGTCATGCGTAGGCGGGGATGTGTTGATAAGTGAATTCGTCCATTCCGGTGGTCTGGCGGGCGTGCTCAATGGTCAGGCTGACGACGCGCCCGTTGGCGTCCAGGTCGAGGTAGACGTTTTCGTTGAGCTCGCGGGTCTCGACCGGCGGACGGTCGGAGAATTCGACCAGGGCGGTGTCGGTGTCGGCAAAGTATTTGATTCGCATAGCTTACTCCTTGGTTTACTCTCTAAAGTCTCGGTCGAAGAAGGCGTTGTGAATGGTTTCACCGTCTGCGAGCAGGATGACGCGCAGGGCGCGGTTGTCCATTTCGGGGATGCGCGCCCAGCGTCGTATCCGTCCGTCGGCCTGCCGTTCTTCGCGCAGGGGGTGTTGGATGACGTGCTCGATCCATTCGTCCCGGATGATGGCGCGGTCCGGTCGCCGGCGGGTGTGGAGAAAGTACTGGGTGAATTTCATTGAGCAGCCCTCTCCTAGCTTAATTGTAGTCGAAAATCATCCAAAAGCCAACGGATGGTGCCACTGGCGAGTGCCAGGTTGACCTGCGGTGTCACTGGTCGAACCGGCCTGTCGTCTCCGGCTGCCCTCCATCGCCGATCAATTGACTTCTCCCAGCAGTTATGATACAATATGCCCATAACCCCCCCCGGAGATAGCATCTCCGGGCCGACGCCCACCCGCAAGGGTGGGTGTCCCTTTTTGGCGGCTTTGCGCTTCACCGCCCGGCAGAATGGCGCTAACCGCCTTCCGCTCCCCACAGCAACCCCAGGTTTTCCCGGATCGCCGCTTCCAGCCGGGCGCCCTCATCACCCGCCGCGCCGGGTGAGCAAAAGCACCCCACTAAACAATGATACCAACAAAGCCAAAATACCGCGATACAACGAGCGCCGACAGGCGCGGTCGGGTGCGTGCAGTGTTAGGCACCCCTCCCCGCTGTCTCAGACATGACCCTGGGATGCGGTTATCGCGCCCCTGGTTTTCTTGCCCTTACCGTGAACATTAGCGGCAGCTTCCTGGCATATTGGGGAAAGCAATACCACCTCTCCGAGCAGCTCACCATGCCTGGGAAGCGCTTGAAGAACAACCTCTCATACTCGTTGAATGACTCAAGCAGTAGCCCTGCCTTGAGCAGCGCATTGAGAATATCGCTGAGGGACCAGTCCCATTCGTATGACGGACGTTGAGGAATGTACGACTCATCGGCATAGTCCGGAGACTGATCATCCCATAGCCTGGGCTCCGGGGTGTGAAAATAGGGATGAACGATGGCTAACTCGCCCGGTTTCGCCTCATCGAATACATTGCAAATGGGATGACTCTCCATCATGTAGAAGATGCCATCCGGCTTCAAGAAATGCGCGATAATCCGAGCCCATTCGTCTAGATCCCTCAACCAGCACAACACACCTCGTGAGGTATAGACAATGTCGAATTGAGCATCGAGGACCGTTCGCAGATCATAGACACTGGCATGCACAAAAGTCGCGTCCACCTGCAACTCCTGCTGCAACTGTCTCGCGCAGGCGATTGATTCCTCTGAGAAGTCTATCCCTGTGACAGCGGCGCCTTGCCTTGCCCACGACAGAGTGTCGGTACCAATATGGCATTGAAGGTGCAGAAGCGTTTTCCCCTCGACCTCTCCGATCTCTTGCAGCTCGATTTCGTCAAGGACGATTCCTCCTTCCTTGAGGATATCTACCTCCTTATATGCCTTGACATGAATGGGGGCGATTTCGTCCCAAAGCTCTTGGTTGCATTTCTCTGCCTGCTCAAAGGTGCTCTGCATAGTCGTTTCTTCTCCTGTCCCGTAGACCTGACTGTTCACACGGTAACTCCTGCAACCGGCCTTAGCCCCCTCCTTCATCGTTGCAACACTCGGTATGGGTGGTGGGTTAGCCCCTTCGCTACGCTCAGGGCAGGCTCTTACCCAACAAGGACTTGCACCTTATCAGAAGCACCAAGTTAGCTTGGCGCACTAACGTGGCGGTTGGACGGCCCACCGAATGTAGGCTGGCCTACCATGGCCATTCCAGCTCTTGCCAATTGCCGTGGCTAGCAGCCGGATATCCACCAAATGTATACCAGATTTCCGGCGTGCTTGGACAAGCCACATTCGAATAGACAGTTACTATTTCACCGTTCCGCGCCTCAATCGCATCGTCTGCCAGAATCTGGATGAGTTCTTTGACGGGAGAAGTGTGTCCGCCCTGCGAAAACAGGCTTTCAGTCAGTGATTCCAGGCGTTTGTAGCGACTAGTCGTACTTGGCGACTGGGTGTTGCCGGCAGGCGGCGCCTTCGGATGGACGCAATAATGATTGGTGCCGACAAGCCAACTCTCGCTAGCTTCCCGTTTGTAAACTTCGGTGCAGTTGCATTCATACAAGGCAAAGGTGTTTGTCTTGCCATCCACGGCAAAGAGCAGCATACTGTCGTCGCGCTGAACACGTTCCAATAAGCCTTCGAGGTCCTGGAGCGTCCGACAGGTTTCGAGTGCTTCGACCAAGAGTGCATAACACGGCAGATGGGGTCTGCTCGCGACAGGGGTATCCCACGTGGGCAAGTAGTTGTAGTGAAGCCAGAGTTTCTCTTGGTTGATCCCGGTCGTTGTAAAGACATCACCTTCTAGCCCAAAGCTGATGGTGGGAATCCTGCCAGGTATTTCTCGGATGGTGACATAGCCCCACATGTCGGGCACGAAGATATCGTTGTTTCGGGCGACCCACACCTGATGATCGATAGTGATGATTGCTCCGCTGCATTGACCGGACAAGATCACATCAAGATACGCCCACTCGGCAAGCCGTTGAATCGGAAGCTTCGCGCCTTGAGCGAGTCCTTCAAACTCTTCTTGAAATCGAGCTGGCAGATTGCGCAACCACGGCAATGCGCCCGACTGCCACAGCTCTGCATTGAACGTGGCGCCGTGAGGAACGCGCTCTCGAATATAGCGTTCGATATTGGCTTCCAGCCTTGAGCCCAGTGATTGGCCCATCGCTTCGCCGATCTCGAACGGGCTGCCCTTCAGATGATGGATTCGGTATCGCCCTTTCCCGGGCCGCTTTGCGGGGTGTGCGGAGAATCTGGATTGGCTACGCAAGCCCGCAGTGCCTTGGACACTTGGCGCATTTCGCAAACTATCCGTGCTCTCAGCGGTAGTCTCGGTACACCGCAAGAGCCGTTGGTAGGGGGCGATTTATCGCCTGAAAAAGGCGCTGAAGCGCCCACTACGAGCCTTTGTTGCGGTCTACTGAGTCTGCATATCAAGCACGACCCAGGTGCAAAAGGTCACAAGGCTACCTTGCCCTGGGTCGTGTTATGGAGCGTTGCCCTTAGAGAGGCCACTGTTCACGTTATTGATTAAGCAGCCAGGCCCTCATATCGCCAAAGTCGTACTGCTCTTCAAGCCGCCAGGGGGTGAACTCTTCTGGAGGGGGTGACTCATAGCCTCCTATCTTGCTGTGGCTCCACCCCAACCGGTTCTTCAGTTCAGCCGCGAATTCGGCGGTTTTGAAGGCGGCAAGCATAGGGTCTATGACGGGCACCCCCAACTCCTCCTGGAGCTTGCGATAGAACCCATAGGTAGCTGTGCACCCCAGGATGAGCACCTCAGCTCCATCACGCTCCACGGCTTCCCGTGCGACCTGCCTGAATCGGCGGGCTGTTTCCTCCTCGTCCTGGTGAAACTCGAGCACCCCCAGGTCAACCGACTTGAAAGAAGCCAGCCTCTCTTTCATGCCATATCTGATCACGTTTTCCATCATCTCCGGAATCCACTTCCTGCGGCCCACGATGATGGAGAACTTGTCTCCCAGGGTGGAGGCGATACGGGTGGAGGCTTCGCAAGGGGCTACGACCGCCATTCGCTCTGCCACCTCGCGGGCAGCTTGCAGCCCCACGTCGTAAAAGCAGCCGATGACCGCCGCGTCGAAACCCTGGCGTTCGGCTTCTTTGATGAGGTGCAAGATGTCCATCAGAACCAGCGCCTCGTAGTAGCGGTACTCCAGATGCTCTGGACCACGGGGCAGATGGACCATAGTCAACTCTGTCCCTTCCTGCTTCTGGCTGGTTAAGAGCTGGAGTCCTTCTGCCACCAGCCCGATTCCCACGGGGTCAATGTACAGGATTCTCTGCTTCATGATCTTTTCCTGTTTAAGACCTGACAGGTTTCCGAAGGTGTCGTTTGAAACCTGTCAGGTCTCGGACTGGCCGTAAAGGTGGCAGCGGACCGTATGGCCTTCCTCGATCTCGACCATAACCGGGTCCACCTCGGAACAGATATCCATCTTACTGGAGCAGCGGAGGTGGAAGCTACAACCGCTGGGGATGTTGACCGGACTCGGTATCTCACCGGTGGAGGTGATCTTTTGGGGTTTGAGTTTCTCTTCCTCTTCCGAGACGACGGGAATGGAGGAGAGGAGCATTTGGGTATAGGGGTGGTACGGGTTGCGGAAGAACTCGGCCGTCTCGGCAACCTCACAGACCTTGCCCAGGTACATAATGGCCACCCGCGAGGCGACGTTGCGCATCAGGCTCAGATCGTGGGTGATAAACAAATAGGAGAGCTGAAACTCGTTCTGCAACCTGATGAGGAGGTTGATAATCTTTGCCTGGATAGACACATCCAGGGCGGAAGTCGGCTCATCGAGGATGACGAAAGAAGGCTCGGTGGCCAACGCCCGGGCAATGGCTACCATCTGTTTCTCACCACCGCCCAACATCTGAGGATACTTGGGCATATAATCCGGCGGCAACTCTACCATCTCCAGCAGCCGGACGACTTGCTCCAGCCGATTCTCATCCTGGCGGTGGATTTGAAGTGGCAACCCTATTATCTCTTTGATGCTCCGCCGCGGATTTAGAGACGAGCCTGGGTCCTGGTAGACGATCTGAATCTCTTTCTTGAGGGCCAGTGGTCGCCTCTTGTTTCCCTCGAACAGGTTCTGCCCCCGAAAGCTGATGGTGCCTGCGGTTGGCCGATACATACCGATGGTCGTGTAAGCGACAGTACTCTTGCCAGAACCGGATTCCCCGACCAGGCCGAAAGTCTCCCCCTCTCGCACCGCGAACGAGACCCCATCTACCGCCTTGACGGTGATGGGCTCCCGTTTCAAGATGCCGCTGTGCCCGATGACAAAGTACTTTTTCAGATCGGTGAAGGTCAGAATGTCCGTGGTCATAACGTCTATGCTCCCTTTCCACTATCCCGACAATGTCATTAAATTATCGTTCCGGAGTCGAGGCTTTAGCCGGAAGTTACCCGCCTAAAGGCTCGACTCCAGCCTTAACTTAACGACATTGACTATCCCGGTACAGGAAACAAGCGACCTCGTGGTCCTCGCTGAGTTTGTAAAAGGAAGGTTTCTCTTGCCGGCAGATATCCATCACCTGAGGGCAGCGTGGGTGGA
>CAYUPJ010000204.1:0-1964 GCA_964446635.1 uncultured Anaerolineae bacterium | reverse complement strand
AAGGAAGGTTTCTCTTGCCGGCAGATATCCATCACCTGAGGGCAGCGTGGGTGGAAACGGCAGCCGGGTGGCGGGTTGAGGTAATTCGGGATTCGGCCGGGGATCCCGTCGGAGACGCCACCGCCTGTCAGCCGGGGGACGGCGTCCATCAGCCCGCGCGTGTAGGGATGTAGCGGGTGGGAGAAAAGCTCCTTAGTAGCGGCCACTTCCACCATGTTGCCGGCGTACATCACGTATACCCGATCCGCCATCTCTCGAACGATGCCGAGGGTATGCGTGATGAGGATGACGGAGGTATTCTTCTCCTCGACCAATTTCCTCAGCAGACGCAGAACCTGGTCCTGGATGGTCACGTCCAGCGAAGTGCCTGGCTCGTCGGCAATGAGCAACTCGGGACCTGTGGCGAGGGCCATGCCGATACAGACTCGCTGGCGCATCCCGCCGCTGAGTTGGATGGGATAGCTGCCCAGCAGCCGTTCCGGATCGGCCAGCGCAACCTCTTGCAAGGAAACGAGGGCTCGCTGATGAATCTCTTGGCGAGACAATTGGCCTCCCCGGTTTGCGGAATGGTGGATAACGGCTTCCAATTGCTGGCCAACGCTAAAGACCGGGTTGAGAGCGGCGGTCGGGTCCTGAAAGATCATCGAGATACCCCGCCCTCGGACTTGCTGCAAGTCGCTGGCGTTCATCTTCAAGATGTCCCGGCCTTTGAAATAAATCTCTCCCTGTGGGATACGGGCGGGCGGCATCGGCAAGACGCGCAGGATGGCTTTCATCGTGGTCGTTTTGCCGCAGCCGGTTTCACCAACCAGTCCGACTTTCTCGCCGCTGCGCATGACAAAGTCAACACCATCCAAAACTTTGAGCCGTCCGCCATAGACAGAGAAGTGAACGTACAGATTCTTGATTTCGATTAATGAGGGAACAGTCATCTCAAATCTCCTCGGCGGCAAACATGTCGCGCACTCCGTCGCCCAAAAGGTTGAAGCCCAGGACGACGACGACGATGGCCAAAGCGGGGAAGACGGCGATCCACCATTGGTCGGGGAGATACCTGGAACCATCCGCCACCATCGTTCCCAGGCTGGGCTCGGGTGGCTGCACGCCCAGGCCGACGAAGCTGAGCATGGAACCAATGATGATCACCCAGGCCACATCGAGGCTCATCTTGGTAAAGATGGGCGAAAGGATGTTGGGCAGAATCTCACGAAAGATGAGATGCGCCGTGCTGGCGCCGGTGACCTCGGCCGCACTGACAAAGTACTCGTTGCGCAGGGCGCCCCCCAGGCCGTAGACCAGGCGTGTGTACCATGGCCACCACATCAGCGAGACGGCCATCATGCCATTCCACAGGTTGGGTTTGAGCACAGAGGCCACGGCCAGCGCCAGGATCAAGGGAGGCACAGACAGAAAGATGTCGGTGATGCGCATGATGACCGTATCAATCCACGTCCCTTGAAAGTAGCCGGCGAGTAGACCGAGCAGCACCCCCACTGGCACGACCAGCGCCAGAACCACCACGCCCATCAGCAAAGAGGAGCGTAAGCCGAAAATGATCCGGGTCAAGATGTCGCGGCCAATCTGGTCTGTACCGAAGGGATACGCTAAACTGGGGGGGATTTTGGCATGGGCAAAGTCGGTGAACGGTCCAGCGTGCTTGGGGTAAGGCGTCACCCACGGAGCGAAGGTGGCTAGCAGCACGAGCAACAAGACCGTGGCCATGCCGACGACAGACATTGGGTTGTGCGAGAACTTGTACCAGGCGCGCCCCAGGTTCTCCCTCCTGGATTCACGCTCCAACTGCTTAATCTGCTGGACCGTAAAGGCCGTGGCGAACTCCCGGCTGGTAGTAGCTTGTTCGGCCATTTCGTCTACTCGCTCCTTGCCGCACTCAGTCGGATGCGTGGATCCAACTGGGCGACGATAATATCCACGACGATATTGACGGTGACAAAGATTGCGCC
>CAYUPJ010000203.1:0-7572 GCA_964446635.1 uncultured Anaerolineae bacterium | reverse complement strand
CTTCACCGGCACGCCGGGCGACGTGGCAGTGCAGAAAGTGACGGAGTGGCTGGAGGAGCAAGGCATTGGCAAGTTCGCGGTCAATTACCGACTACGCGACTGGCTGATCAGCCGCCAGCGGTACTGGGGAGCGCCTATCCCCATTGTCTACTGCGACGAGTGCGGGATAGTGCCGATGCCCTACGAAAACCTGCCGGTGCTGCTGCCCGAGGACGCCGAGTTCCTGCCCACGGGCGAATCGCCCCTCAAGTTCCACGAAGGCTTCCGGTACACCACCTGTCCGAACTGTGGTGGTCCTGCCGAGCGCGAGACCGACACCATGGACACGTTTCTGTGCTCCTCGTGGTATCAATACGCCTACGTGACTCCCTATCGTAAGGAGGGCGAGCCGCTACATCGAGACGATTGCCCGTGGGATCCGGAGGCGGGGCGCTACTGGTTGCCGGTGGACATGTACACCGGTGGGCCGGAACATGCCGTGATGCACCTGCTGTATACCCGCTTCTTCACCAAGGTGATGCGGGACATCGGGCTAGTGGATGACGATGAACCGATGCTGGCTCTGCGCAACCAGGGCATCATCCTGGGTCTCGATGGGGCGCGTATGAGCAAATCGCGAGGCAACGTCGTCTTGCCCGACAATCTGGTTCAGCAGTACGGCGCCGACACCGTGCGAGCCTACCTGATGTTCGGGTGGCGTTGGGAGCAGGGCGGCCCGTGGGATCCCCAGGGCATTGAGGGAGTTGTGCGCTGGCTGAACCGGGTGTGGAGTTGCGTGTTGGAGCCCCCCCCTTCCTCCCCCCCGATGGGGGGGAAAGAGGGGGGGAGCACGGACGAGGTCCGAACGTTTCGGCGGAAGACGCACCAGACCATACGTGTGGTGACGCAGGACATGGAAGACTTTGCCTTCAACACCATCATCGCCCGCCTGATGGAATTGACCAACACGCTAATGAAGGCGAAGGAGACGTCCGTGTACGGGACCGACGCATGGGAGGAAGCGCTCGAAAGCCTGCTGCTGATGCTGGCGCCTTGTTGTCCTCACATTGCCGAGGAGTTGTGGACACGCACCGGTCGGCCCTATAGCATCCATCAACAGGCCTGGCCTGTCTCGGATCCCGAGTTGGCTGCTGCGGAAGTCTTCACCCTGATCGTGCAGGTCAATGGCAAGCTGCGGGATCGGGTTGAGGTGGCGGTGGACATTAGTGAAGACGAGGCTAAGGAGCTGGCGCTGGCCAACGATGGTGCTCAGCGCCACCTGGAGGGCCTGGAGGTCAAGAAGGTCATCTACGTGCCGGGGCGGCTGGTGAACATCGTGGCGAAATAGGCACCGGGCGGCTCTAGCCTGCCCTTCGGTCTATCCATTCGGTTGTTAATGAAAAAGCCACCAGGGTTACCTCCTGGTGGCTTTTTGCGTCGGCCAATCTTATGGAGCGCAGAAGATCCAGTTCCTGGCTACATCCTCGTTATCAGCAGGCCAGTTGAAGCTGCTCATGTGAGCACCATCGGATAGCCCATGCAGGTCTCCCAAGATGATGACCATGCCGTTGCCATGGGGCGAAATGTCGGCCGCGTACATGGGACAACCTGGGCACTGGCTGGAGCCGAGGTTCTGGGTGATCAAAACGCCCGGATCTGCTGTCCTGCCAGGGCTGGTAATGTCTGTCCAGTTATCGTTTGGTGGAGTAGCAACATCTATGGCAGAGTAGACTCTTGCGGTTTGGACTAGGCACTCATCCGGCTTTGGTGATTGGTCCCCGTGACCAGAGCTATAATTGCCGCCGTTGAAGGCCAGGTCAACAGACAGGGCCTCCAGCAGGTCGTTCTCCACGCCGTGGCCAGTGAAGGCGGTGGCATCGCTCAGGACAACGAGCACGCCGTCCTGCTGCAGGAAGCTGTCGAGCTCGGTCTTCTGGCCCCACGTGAAGCCATTCACTGCCAAATCGTCGCCGCTGTCATAGCCCGGAGCAAGGAGGACGATGAGCTTGTAACTCGTCGTCCAGTCGAATTGCGTTGGCCACTCGTCGGTGTAGTCCACGTAGTACCACCCATCGAATAGGTCCTCGAGGTCGTTGTATGCGACCGGATCGCCCGTTGATGCTCCCACACCGCCGTTGCCGTAGTATAGCAGCACGCGGGACTGGGGCGTCTGCCGGAGCTCGAAGTTGATCGCTGCTGTCTCTCCATTGGGAATGAATACGCTGTCCACCTCAGGGTTGTACCCTGGGGCGCCTGCGTACACCCAGGTGGTACAGTCCGGATCGAAATCGAGCTCGATAGAGTAGTACCCGGCCGCGTTCGTGGTGTCAGAGTCGCTATCCACGTTACTTGCTTGAACGGTGGCACCTTCGAGAGGCAGGCCAGTCATCTTGTCGGTGACCCAGCCCTCTACCCAGACGGTGTCCACCAGCGGGTACAGGTCGAAGTTAGCCACTTGGTCGTCGCAGGCGACGTTTGTCCGGGTCACTACACTATTCTCATCAATGGTGTAGTCAGTATGCAGCGCTTTCACCGTGATGGTGATTGGCTCCGTGGTCTTGGAGTAATCAAAGCTGTAGTGGCCTGTGGAGTCGGTGGCGGCTTGCCACATATCCTTAACGCACAACCCCGATATGTCCGGCTCGCACCACGTGCCAGTGTCGAGGTCGAGGTCACCACCATCTGTCTCGATCCGGAAGTTAATCTTCACGTCACAGGTGGCATCGAACTCGTCTGACTCGTAGCTCACACTGTTGCCGTTCGCCTGGGCTAATAACGTGAGTCGGTAAGTCTCACCCAGTTCGAGGAAGTCCTCGAACTCGAAGACGCCATCAGAGTTGGTAGTTGTAGCGTCTTCTGTATACCAGGCGGTGTCGTCGGCATCCCACTTCTCCAGCTCCACATGGGTGCCTGCCAGTCGGTCGAGAGAGACATTAGCACAGTAGTCGCCGATATAAGCGATACCGGAGGCGGTGAAGGGGCCTTCGTCGACACGGTTGAGTGTGTGGATATCCGCGTCATTTATGGGATCCAGGGTGAGCTGGTCTATGACATGACCGGAGATGGTGATGCTGCAGGGCCAATACTCGAACATGTATGGAATGCCTTCATAGGTAGTGGTGATGTCGCCGGCAGGCTGGCCTTTGTTCAACACGACAACGGAAGGTATGACGAGCTCTGGATCTACATAGCCATCCCCGTTGGTATCGCACAATTGCTCCTCGCCGGTGACCTCTACTGTCCCCGCACCGATGAAACCAGAGACCACAGTGCCCATGCTGGCCAGATCTATCAGCCGCAAGTGTTTAGGCCTCAGCCACAGGTTGCTGAGCACAGTCTGCCTGGTTCCGGTCTGGTCATAGATGTTGACTTGAAGTTGGATTTTGTTACAGTTGGAGTTGTTGCGGATGGCAATCGTCGAGACCACCTCATCCGATTTGCTGATTAACGGAAGGGCAATGGTTCTCCACCCCCGATGGGCGCTCAACGGATCGGCGTTATAGGCTCCTCCCTGGGCCTCGCCCGGCGGAGCAGTGATCCAGCCAAGGGTGTCGGACTGGATCAAAGCCTTCTTCACATCCACTACGGCGAAGATGGGTTGGCCGTCAGTCTCTTTCCCGCTGGGATAGTCCACCTGCCTGTGGGATTGGATGTCGGCCGCTCCTGCGTACTCAGGGCCCAGATCGCTGATCGCCGGTAGGTAGAAGGTGGTAGCGCCATTGGGGCAGATCCAGTCGCCCACGAATAGCAACTCTCCCCCACTGTTGTCCATGAAATCCACCGTGACGAAGGTGGGCAGAGATTCCTGGGTCAAGTTCTGTACCTGGATGCCAGTTTGCCAGCCGCTCCACATTCTGAACAGGAGATTTGCATAAGCCAGCGTGTTGCCGGCAGGCTTGTAGGGCTCAGCCCAATAAGTCAGCAATGTGCCTCGATCGTCTGAATCCAGGCAGTATCTGGAGAAACTGATCTGGTCCACGATAATACTTAGCGGCTGGTTGGCCTGAACATACGCTGATCCCAGCCACTCGCAGTTTATGTCATCGGGGACCCTTAGTCGAATGGATTCTCCCGGTGCCAACTGCTCGATACGCTGCACCCGTTGGAAGGGGCAGCGCCCTTGCTCTTTGTAGTAGATAGATACGGGAGTACATTGGTCACCGCTGTTTTGGATAATCATCCGAGTGTACAAGTCATGATATCGCCTCATGGCGTAAGGGGTGAAGTATTGATAGGGAGGGCCTTCGCCTTGCATAGACTCGGTGATGCCGGGATAAGCGCTGGAAACAATAATGCCGAAATCATTGGGGCCTGTGCGTTGGGCAATCACTGCTAAAGGCTCACCGGTGCCTTCGTAAATGTCCTCCCATGCTCGCCACGCGTTGGTGTCGCCTATCGCATCGCCGGCATCCTCACAGGCCTCGTTGAACACAGTTGTAGCCACCGAGTAGGCGATGGCTGACTTGGCCTGGGTGGGGATACGGGTCTTTAGAGTCCAGACGCCGTTCTCCACTACCGTCATACAGGCCGTGTTGATAGGTCCTGGGTCGTTAGCTGGGCACTTGTTCGAGTAGTTGCCCCAGAAGAACACGATCACCCCGGTGTCGGTCGTTCCCACATTTTGCACCTGCACCCAGGTATCCCACCCGTTCTCGTTGTCAATAGCGGGCAGCCGGACTCGCTTGCCAGGTCCGAGTTGTGCTTCAGCGTTGCCAGTGCCATTGTCGTCTAGTTGTGCCAGTGCCGGTTTGAAAGAAGGCATGATTGCCCAGAGCGTTGCTAGTGCGCTGATGCTCAGAACAACGCATAGCAGGCAGAGCAAGGTCTGCCTGTTCACTTTAAGCCCCCTTACTCGGGCCAGGGCATCTCTCCAGGTGTTGATCAAGCTTACCCACATACTTATTACATCCAACTCATGGAACATCTTAGCCCCCGTTTTTCTATCACCCTCTACCCACTGTTCCCTTTTCAAAATCTTGCGCTTATTCATAGATTCCGCTTGAAACAGTGAGGACGCGGTAAACCGCATCAAAATTATAACACTCTTGACCCAAATGGTGCGTGAAGGCATAGTGAAAATGGCATGAATTCCGCGTGAAGGGTGGCCCAATTGACCTCATAATTGACTGGCAATCCGCAAGCTTCTCCTATACGTAATAACGAAAAAATGCTCGTTTAGATACTGCCTTCCGCAAAATGGGCAAAATTCGTCACTAAAAACCCTGTTTTATCTGCCTTATTCTTGTTTATTCCTTTTCCGCAGCACTTCTAGATAACGGGGCACAGTCACGGTGTATATCCGGTACAGAAACCGCGAGACGGGGTAATCGTAGGCTCCGATGTGGCGCACGAATTGGCCCCCAAAACCCTCTTTGAACTTATAAACTCCCCACAGGGGATCCGATTCGTCTGGGACGTTCGGCGCCCCCCATAAGTCATACACCGTGCAGCCCTGGGCCTTGGCCCAGCACATGGCCTCCCATTGCAGGAGATGGTTGGGCATCAGGTTGCGGTGCATGTCCCGCGAGGCGCCGTACATGTACCAGACCTTCTTCCCGAAGTGGAAGAGGATAAGCCCGGCCAGCAACTGGCCCTCGTACTCGGCGATGAGGAGCTGAGCCAGGTTGGCCTCAATGAAAGTTTGCCAGGCGTCACGATAGTAGGCAAAGGGGCGGATGATGAACTCATCCCGCGTACCGGTCTCGGCGTACATCTCATAAAAGAGGGGCAGATCGGCCAGCCTGCCTAAGCGCACCTTGACTCCCCGCCGCCCGGCCAGGCGGACGTTATAGCGGGTCTTGGACTTCATGGCCATAAACAGCTCGTCCTCTTCTTGCATCAAGTCAATCAGCATGGTGTTGCGGAACTGGATTTGCTCGGAGGAGAGCCGCCAGCCTCGTCTTTCCAGGGTAGTGGTGACTTGAGCAGATGGAGAACCGGGGTCTTCCAGGCAGACATCAGGGTCAATCTTGATGAAGATAGCGTGATAGCGCCTGGCTATGTCCTCCAAAGTGGCCAGGACTGATTTTAGCAACCCCTCATCGCTGTAATCAAGGGCTGGCCCTTTGGGCACGTACATAATGCAGAGAGGGAGATGGGGGAACTTACGTCGCAGGATGGAGGCGGCAGCTTGTACCAGGCCATCCTCCTCGAAGAGAAGGCGCAGGGGCTCCCACCCGTATCGGGCCTTGAACCGGCCCCACTCGTAGGACTGCAATACGTGATTGTAGGGCAGCTTGAGCAGGGCCTCGTTCCAAAGATCGCGCTCCGGTACCTCAGTTACTCGCACTTTGCCATTATCCTGATCTGGCTTGCCGAGCCATTAGCTTGTTGTAAAGCCAGTATGGTAAGGGTGAATAAACGTAGTCGTAGGCACCTAGGTAGCGCACCACCTGCCCTCCAAAGCCCCGTTTGAAGCGATAGACCCCCCACAGGCCCTCGCTTCGCTTCAGGAACTCTCTCTCCAGCACTTCCTCTTCTTCATCGGGGATGCCCCACAAATCGTAGGTCAGGCAGCCGCGCTCCTTGGCCCATTGGATGGCCTCCCACTGCAGGAGGTAATTGGGCATGAGGTTGCGGTGTTCGTCGGACGAGGCCCCGTACATGTACCAGGCCCTTTGGCCGAAGGCAAAGGCCATAATCCCGGCCAGAACCTGGTCTTCAAAAGTGGCCAGGAAGAGCTTAGCTAGGCCCTGTGGTACGAAAAGCTGGTGGGCAGTCTCGTAATATGACGCGCTGTGAATTCCGAAACCATCGCGCTCGCCAGTAAGCTGCATCAAACGATAGAAGCCAGGCAGGTCCTTGGCTGTACCCTCGCGCACCATCACCCCTTTGCGCGCCGCCAACCCAATGTTGTAGCGGGTCTTGGATTTCATGCAAGCCAGAATATCCTCGTGGCCGGGTGTCAGATCCAGCAGGATGGTGCATTGAGGTTGAATGGCCTGTGGGCTGGGGCGAAAGCCTAGCGCTGTGAGCTTCTGGACCAGTGTGGGACCTTCGGCCAGGTCGGGCTCGATCTTGAGGAGAATGGCGCGGCGCTGGCGGCAAAGCTGGTGCAGGGCTTCCAACAGAGGCTCTATTACCTCTTCATTGGCCCAGATGGGTCCTTTGGGCACATAGGCGATGGTCTGTGGACCCAGGGGTCGGAAAAGCACCTGGGCACCGGCCAGCCATTGGCCTTGATCCTCAATGGCTACGCGAGCCACCTGCCAGCCGAATCTCTCCTTCAGTTGGCCCCATTGACTCGACTGCAAGATGTGGCCCCCAGGAGACGAGGCCACGAAGGAGTTCCAATCTCCTTCGGTTATGTCGCTGGTCAAACGAATGCGCAAAGCTGAATCATCCCTTCATCGTTGGTGATCTTATTATACCACATCTTTCGCCAGGAGTCACTTTGTGCTATTGCTGTTTGCCCTTTTGCGAGAAGTATGTTATAATAGTGCCCGTTTGTTACAGCATCAACGAAGGAGTGGTGGCTTTGCTGACAGACTACAGCTTCATTGGCCTCTTTGTTATCATTGCCATTGCTTTCCCCATCATTGCCTTAGCCTTAGCCTTCTTTGTTCGCCCCAAAAAGCCCAATCCCGTAAAATC
>CAYUPJ010000202.1:2079-7583 GCA_964446635.1 uncultured Anaerolineae bacterium | reverse complement strand
GGCGCAAAAACGGCCACAAGGGCCTATACTACGGCAATTCTGCAACGCTCTAACGAAAGGGGCTGAGAATGCTCAAGAAGGTAGTCAAAGTAGCCTTTGGAATTCTCCTTCTTTTGGTTTGCCTGCATAGTAGTGTTATCCCTCCCTACCGGACCTTTGACTATCGAGTAGGCGAGTTGGTGGCTGGCTATCAGTTCAGCTTTGCCAGATGGGAGGTTGGAGCAGTCACCCGCAAGCTCAATCAGATGGTGACCAGCGATTTGGGGCGCTTGAGCGCGGAGGAGAAAAAGGCCATTGTCCTCGATTATATCTCCCTGATCCAGCGGATCGGTCAAGTGGAACAAAACATCCAGCAGGCCTACAGCACTGCGAAGGAGAATCCAGCCGCAGTTGCGCAGCCCTTACGCCAGGAACTGGAGGAGTTGAGACAGCGCCAGGCAGAAATGCAGGGACAGGTGGAGGTTATCCTGGAAGAGCAAATAGCCCAAATTCTGCTCCCACAGGATTTGGATACTCTAGGGATCGTCTGGCCTCCGGTCAAGTTCCAGTTCGAGAGATTGCCCCTCTACCTGGTGATCTCACCCCGCCCGGAGATACGGGTGAAGAAGGGGGTCTATCTCGAACACGGTTTGGGCCTGGACATACGAGAGGCTATCGAGGGTGAGATTGACGAGTCTTTCGACGTATCGTCGCTTACTGTAGGCGTTGGTGGATTATCGGCCTATCCGACCATGATCGTGGAGGTGGCCTCCCTGGACTATATCGTCAAGACCGCGGCCCACGAATGGGTTCACGGGTACTTGTTTTTCAAGCCCCTGGGCTGGCACTACGATGACAGCCCTCAGATGAGAACCATCAACGAGACGGTGGCTTCGATTGTTGGTGACGAGATTGGCGACCTGGTCATCGCCCGCTTCTATCCTGAACTGGCCCCTACTCCCGTCGAAGAAGGCGAGGAGCAGCCTCTGCCGGAGCCGGTCGAATCCGAGTTCAACCGCGAGATGAGGCACATCCGATTGACCGTGGACGAAATGCTGGCTCAGGGCGATGTGGAGGGGGCTGAGGAGTACATGGAGGAGCGCCGCCGTTTCCTGGTGTCCGAGGGCTACTACATCAGAAAGCTGAACCAGGCCTACTTCGCCTTTTACGGCGCCTACGCCACCAGTCCCACCTCGGTGGACCCCATCGGGGAGGCATTGCAGAGATTGCGGCGAGAGAGCGCTTCTCTCAAGGAGTTCGTGGACATTGTGGCTGGCATAACCAGTCACGAGGATCTGCGGCGGGTTTTGGGTGAGGAGGCTCCATAACGGAAGAACAAAAGAGCAGGGGAAACGGATCAAGTGACTTGTACTGAGGAGGAATCTGCAAATCTTTCACATCCGTGTTCTGAACAGCACAGCAAAAAAGCCACCCAGTAGAGCCCTGGGTGGCTTTTTTGCATTCTTGGGGCTTCTGCAAAAGAGGGGCTGGGCCGAAAGGTCCAGCCCCTCTGCTTAGTTAGGACAACGATACACCAGCCTGACTTACGGATCGCACACGAGCCAGTTCCTGGCAACATCCTCATTGTCCGCCGACCAGTTCCAGTCGCTCATCCAGGCACCATCGGAGAGACCGTGCATGTCGCCCAAGATTGCGACCCAACCGTTGCCGTGGGACGGGATATCGGCCGCGTACATGGGCTGGTCCGCGCCGTAGGTGGCGGCGTGGTTCTGTAGGATTAGATTGCCCGGAACTGCCAAGGCGCCAGCAGTGACGTCCGTCCAGTTGTCAGGGAGGGCAGAGTCTGCCGTGGAGTAGACTTGCACCAGGTTGGTCAGGCACTTCGACCATGGCGGCACAGGCGGCGTATTCGGTTCCACGATCTGGTCTCCATGGCCGTCCTCGAAGTCGTGCTGGTCGAAGGACAGGTCAACGGGCAGGGCCGCCAGCAGGTCGTTCTCCACCCCATTGCCGGTGAAGCTGGTGGCGTCGCTCAGGATGACCAGCTTGCCGTCCTGCTGCAGGAAGGAGTCGAGATCAGCCTTTTGGCCCCACGTGAAGCCATTCACCGCCACGCTCTCGCTATAGGGCACAGTCACGCTGTAGGTATCATGGCCCGGACCCAGCAGCACGATGAGCTCGTACTTGGTCGTCCAGTCGAACTGCGTCGGCCACACGTCGGTGTAGTCCACTGTCTTGCCAAGGCTGTCGAAGTAGGCCGCAAGGTGGGTGTACGTGATCGGGTCTGTTGCTCCCAGAGCCGGGTTTCCTCCCACACCGCCGTTGCCGTAGTACAGCAACACCTTGGCCTTGGGTGTCTGGCGGAGCTGGAAGTCTATGGCAGCTGTGTCACAGATGGGGATGAACACGCTGTCGTAGCTACTGTTGTAATCCTCGGCGAAGGCCCCCACCCAGGTGGTGCACTCTGGATCGAAGGTGAGCTCCAGCTCGTAATACCCATCATGGTAGTACTCGGGATCCACACCTGGGCCACCGAAGTGCGTGATGTCTGTGTCGCCGGCCACGCAGTTATCTGCCATAACGGTGGCACCATTGATGTACTCGCCAGTCATCTTGTCCTCGACATAGCCGTACACCCAAACAGTGTCACACTCCGGCTGCAGCTCGAAGTTGACCACCTTATCCTCACACTCAACACCCAGCATGGTGAGAGGCCTATCGTCGTAGTCATCAGCCGACGCCACTACGGTGATGTTCTTGGGCTCCGCGGTCTTTATTTCCGCGTCCTTATCCTCCTCGTCCCCCACCCTCACCCACTCCTCTTCAACCTCGTCCCATCTGTAATTGTCGTCACCGTAGGTGAAGCAGTAGTGGCCGGTGGAGTCGGTGGTGGTGTGGGGCAGGTCCTCGAAACAATCCGCTACGTTCTCAGGACACCATGTGCCAGTGGTAAGATCGAGACCACCGCCAACGGTTGTCTTGATGGTGAAGTCCATCTCCACGTCACAGATGTCATAGAACTCGCCTGACCGGTAGCCCACGGTACTGCCGTTCGCCTGGACAGATAAGTTGAGCCGGTACGCCCTCTCATCGCCATCCTCATCTACGGTTGGGGCAGTTCCGACCTCCAGTTCCAGGGCGTCTTCGAACTCGAAGTATCCATCAGAGTCGGTGGTCGTATCACCCTGCACTTTCCAGCGCCAGACCCCGGCACCGTCCTTATTCGGGTCATCGAAGTACTGTACCTGCAGTTCCACAGTAGCGCCTGCCAGCCGGACGTTACCGACGGGATGGGGACATCCGACAGTTGGGGATATGTACGCGGTACCGGATACGGTGAAAGGTCCTTCTTTGACACGCTCGATCGTGTAAATCTCCGCGCCATTGATGGGATCCAGGGTGAGCTCGTCAACGACCTGGCCACAGATCTCGACGTTGCAGTCCCAGTACTCGTACTTATACGGGATGCCCTCGTAGATGTTGGTGACGTCGCCCCAAGCGCCAGCGAGAGCGGTGACGCCCCCACCACCGGCACCGAGGATGCCCTTCTCCACCACGATCACGGAAGGCATGACAGGCGCCTGATCAACCACGCCATCCATATTGGTATCGCAGAGCTGCTCCACCTGTTCGACGATTACCTTTGCCGCCCCCATGTAGCCGGGGTACAGGCAGCCGATGTTGTTCAGGTCAATCAGCTTGACGTGCTTAGGCTGGAGCCAGAAGCTGGTGAGCTCGCACAGAAGCGTCCCAGTCTCGTCTTTAAACCAGATCTTGGGCTTGATCTTGTTGCAGTTGGAATTGTTGCGGATGGCGATCATCGAAGTCCACTGGGTGTAGAGGTCCCGAGCGTCTTTAGCCATGAAGGGAAGGGCGATCTCCGTCACCAATTCCTTCTGAGACTCTGGATGGGCGTTGTAGCTCCCGCCTTGCGCGTCCATCTCCGGGGTGAGGGGGTTATCCGGCTTCTTCAGGTCTACCACAGCGAAGATGGGCTGAGCATCCGTCCTTCCTCCAGGGTAGTCTATCTGACTGTGCGATGTGATCTCGGCTGCTCCTATGTAGTCGAAGCCGAGGTCGTTAATTATCGGCAGGTAGAAGGTAGTGGAGCCATTGCCACAGACCCAGTCAGCGAGGAAGAGGATCTCATCGCCGCTGTTGTCCATGAAGTCCACGGTCACGAACGTGTGTTGGCGAGTTGGGCTCAGGTTCTGCACCTGGATGCTGGCATCCCAACCGCTCCACTCACGGAAGATAAGGTCGGCATAGACAGTCGTATCCGTTATAACTGCACCATCTCTGAGCTCCATTTTAGGCCGGGCGCGATGAGTCAGCAAAGTACCCCGATCCACAGTGCCGCAAGGTACATCGAAGCTGGTTTCGTCCACGACGATGCCCAGGGGCTGCTCAGCCGCGATGTGGGCCGATCCCAGCCAGAAGCACGGAATCTGGCCTACAGTACACGGCACCCTCACCTTTATGGACTCACCTGGCGCTAACTGCTCGATGTGGTGTTTATATAGGATGTTACAGTTTCCTTGCTCCATATAATCTATCCACACCGAGGTACACATTTGGCCCGAGTTCTGGATCGTCAGCTCGGTGTCCAGTCCGTTGTAGCCCTTCATGACATAGGGGGCATAGTATTCGTACGGAGCATCTGTGCCCTCCATCTCCTCGGAGATGCCGGTGTAGGTGCTGGAGATAAAGGTGCCGTAGTCATTGGGCCCATAGCGGGTCACCGTAACGGCTAAGTCTTCTCCTGGGGCTGGCCCCCAGGTCATAGCTGGCCTGCCTTCCAGGTCAAACTTGATCCCGTCACCGTTCGCCCACTCTTTCTCCCATTCCAACCACCTATGGGTGTTGCCCTGGGCCCAGCTTGCATCATCACAAGCCTCCTGGAATGCATCGGCTCTGACCGAGTAGATTATGCCCGACTTGATGTCCTCGGCGAGCTGGGTTCTGAGGGTCCAGATGGCATTGCCTCGGATCAACTGGCAGTAGTGGGCAATAGGCCCTGGAGCGTTGGAGGGACACAGTTCAGAGTATTCTCCCCACCCAAAGAAAATCGCCCCGGTGTCCGTATCGTCTGGGCTCACGTTCTGCACCTGGATCCAGGTCTCCCAGTCACCGGTTCCAAGCACATCGCCTATGTCTATGCGCGGAATCTGGATCCTGACTCCGGGCGTCGGGTCGGCCGCTACCGTGCCGACCGTCATCAATCCCACCATTACTCCCAGCACCAATACTCCCAGTGCCAGTCCAAATATTGACCAATGCTTGTTATTCATTTTCGAGCCTCCTTTTGGATTTTTTATATGGTTTGATTTTGATAATCAGCGGCTTCGTTCTAGCCACAATTCGTAATGGCCACGATAGGCCGGGGATCCCTGGGCTCGCGCCCTGAGTGGCCTTATTTTAGGGCCCCTGGGAGTTGACCCGTTTAGGCCACTGGAGCCTCCGGCGATCAAGTGATAAAGTTACTACGATCCTAAGTAGACGGCGCCAGATCACCCTTGATGATCCCGGCCCTGGAATCGCCCTTGATGATCCCGGCCCTGGAA
>CAYUPJ010000202.1:0-1979 GCA_964446635.1 uncultured Anaerolineae bacterium | reverse complement strand
CGCCAGACTAAAGATGCACCAAAGTGTTCGTTTCATTTCTCCTACCTCCTTTTCAGAAATAGCTCCGACTTGGCACCTTTTCATCTCAGGCAATATACCTCCTTTTGGACCAAGCGATGCCAAATCCGTTACACTGTTCGTGGATAAGACCAACCAGGTTGTCCATGCCCTTGAAGTAGTTTTTCTGTCCTGTTTGGACGTTTTCGACACTGCCGCGCCACTCCGTATTCTCGTCCTCCATTTCCCGTGGCTCTTCCCAAATGCGGATGAAGAAGGACACATACTTTGGTTGCTGAAGCGACATATTGCCTCCTTTCTACTCTATTGCGTAACAAAAAAACTGCTGTTAACTTACAACAGCAGTATACCAAATAGGCGTCAGTGATCTGTTAGAGAAACGTCAGCGAAACGTCAAAGTTCCCTTAAGATTCCGCCCAACTTGAAATGCCCGCTTGACGCGAGCAGCTATGTCTTTCAACAGAATTGGAAATGGTTTCCGTGCAGGGAGGAGCTATGTAGTAGAGGATGTGCGATGAGCAAGCGTTAGAGGTGGGTTAGTGTTTTGAGGATGATAGAGGAGGATCAAACCAAAAGCGAGGTTTGAGAGGGAGCCGTCAACGCTGATGGTACGCTATTTGGGCTGCTTGGAGCCTGTGGGTGGCCCCGGTTCCCTCGAAGATTTCAATGGCTTGAGAGAGGTACTCTTGGGCTCGGTTTACTTCTCCTTTGTCTCTCAACACCAATCCAAATTCGTAACAACTCTGGCCAAGTTCGTGTTCATTTCCCAGGGCCCTCAATATATCTATGCTCTTGGAGAAATGCCTTTCGCCTTCTTCCCATTGCTGGCACCCGAGGGCCTTGACTTTTCCCAACACCCGGTGCGCCACTCCTTCGAAGGCCTCGTCGCCAGTCTTGTGAGCCATCTCCAGGGAAGCCTGACCGAACTCCAGAGCTTTTTTTATTTCGCCAAGGGCCAGGTGAACCTCAGCCATGACCCGATAGGCTTCGGGCAAGAGCCATTCACACTCGATGTCCCCACAGATCCTCACCGCTTCTTCCAGGTGATGAAGAGCTTGGGGATAATCGCCCTTACGGCAGAGAATCAGCCCCAGGTTGGCATGGGATATAGCCAGGCCATAAATGTCCCCTATTTCTTTTTCGATGTCGAAGCTTTGGCGATGGTATTCGAAGGCCCTGTCATAATTGCCTTGGCGCTCATAGACTACCCCAAGGTTATTGTAGAGAATGGCCGTGCCATGTGCGTCTCCATTTTCTCTTCTTATAATAAGGCTCTTCTCAAAGTGTTCGGTGGCCTGAGGATAATCGTTCCAATTAAGGTAAATAGACCCCAAATTATTATATATCATCGCCCTTTCCTTCCGGCTGTCCGCATTTTCGGGCAATTCCCCTAGCATATCCAGGCTTTGCTGGCAGAGTCGGATGGCCTCCTTGTATTGCCCTTGACGAATATACAAAAACGCCATACCACTATCCAGCCTGACCATCTCTAGCGAGGGGCCATCGGATTCAAGAATCCTGCGGCCAGTTCTAAAATGCTCCAGGGCCAGAGCACGCCCTCCATTTCGCTCATGGACCCTACCTATCTTGCGATAAATCTCGGCTCTCCGTCTTTTGTCCAGTCCTTCACCGGCGCTATCCAGCACCAATTGGTAACTTTCTATCGCTTTCTGGTGTTTTCCCACCAAGGCGTAAACGTCGCCCAAGCCTTCGTATATAATTGCCGACTCCTCCTTACCCTCCGCAAGTTCCAACGCTCTCTGGTAGTAAGCAATGGCTTCCTCGTTAGCATAGAGTTCTCTGGCCCGGTCACCAGCCCTGATGGTGTATTTCAGGGCTTTTTCCCAATCCCCTCCCGATGTAAAGTGATGGGCCAATCGGCTGACCACCTCATCGAGGCGATGGTGATATTCTATCTCCAGGGCTTCACCCACTCGCCGATGCACTTGCTGCCGCCTGGC
>CAYUPJ010000201.1:0-7631 GCA_964446635.1 uncultured Anaerolineae bacterium | reverse complement strand
CGACGATGGCCTACAATTCGTCATAGTCCACGTAGATTTACGCGAAAGTATAGTTCAGGGCATGTCAAAGGTTTTTTCCAGAACCTTAACGGCGTCCGGGAGGAGACTGGCATCTATCACGCAAGAGACAGTCGAAATGGAAGTGCTGATCGCCAGTATGTTGATGCCCACCGATGCCAGAGCGCTGAACATGGTGCCAGCGATGCCCGGACGCTCCCGGAAATCGGGGCCAAAAATGGAGACGATCCCCACTTCCGCGTTGTGGATCACCTCTTTCGCCCCCAACTCGGGCTTGATTTTTTCGAGTACGGATAGGGCAGCCTCCAGGTCATCCTGGGCGACACAGAACACCATGTGATCGTTGTTATTCAGGTCTATGCACTGAACGATGAACTCGACGTTGATGCCTTCGCGCCCCAAACCGGAGAGAATCGCGCCAGCCACGCCAGGACGGTCCGGGATGCCCATGACCCCTATCTTGGCCAGATTAGAATTTCTTATAATGCCACCGATTTTGATCTTTCCCATCAGGTCACTCTCCTTTCGCCAATATCTAATATCTGATCAATACGTCCCATATCATCCCCCCAAAGAGTACAAAGAGATAGGGACTCGAAAGCTTAAACATGATCCAGGCCCTTTGGGGAGAAGGCCTGAGAACCAGGTAGATATTTCCCAGACTGATGAGAAGGCCAGAAGCTAGCGCTAGTCCCAAGTAGAGAGGTCCAAACGACCCAAAGAAGTACAAAAGGATGGAGAAGAGAACCATCAACAGGACGGTAGCCAGGATACACCTGAGGGTCTTTTTCAACTCAAAGACGGCGGGGAGCATCGGGACACGGACCTTGTTGTAATCGTCGCTGTAGAAGATGGCCAGGTTCCAGATATGATTGGGTATCCAGAGGACGACGATGGCCGCGACGAGGAGAGCGGTGAGGTTAATAGTGCCGCTGATTGCCGCCCAGCCAAAAAGAGCCGGCAGGCCACCACTGAAGCCGCCCCAGATGACGTTTAGGGGACTTCGTCTCTTCGTCAGCAGGCTGTAGACGACGATATTATCGGCGAGGCCTAAGAGCATGGAGACGAAAGCGAGGAAGTTGATCCGCCAGGATAGGACAAGAGACGCCAGGGCTAAAGCAAGCCCAAAGTAGAGGGCTTTCTCCGCAGGCTGGATCCTTTTAGAGGGGATAGGACGCCTCCTGGTCCTCTCCATGACAACGTCTATGTCTCTGTCAATGTAGCAGGTGATCGCATTGGCTCCCGCGCAGCCCGCGATGATGGCCACCAATGCGGTGAGAAGCAGACTCAATGGAATGCCCTGGCCCTCCGCAGCGATGATCATGGCGCCAACGGCAGTGAAGACGAGAAGAAACACAGACAGAGGCTTCGTGACCTCCACGTAGTTCTTGGCTACCTGGAACGCTCCTCTCATAGCCCTACGTTGAACTTTCCCCTCATAACCACCCACGAAGCTCATCCTCGGAGGTCCCCCTCATTAAGACAGCACAAGTATACACTACATCAGCGAATTTGTCCAAACGCGACACCCCTACTCTACCGGCTCCACTCGAACGGCACAGACTTTGTACTCAGGTATCTTGGCAGTGGGGTCGAGTGCGGCGTGGGTCAATGCATTGGCGGCCGCCTCGGCAAAGTGGAAGGGGATGAAGACCACGCCGGGCCGGATGCGCGGAGTGACCCGCACCCCCAGCTCGATCTCCCCCCGGCGACTGGCAACCCGCACCCGCCCCCCCCTCTGTCCCCCCCGCTCGCGGGGGGGAAGCAGCCCGATGTGCGCAGCATCATCCGGATGCATCTCTACGTAGGCCTCCGGCACCTCCTGCTCTAGCTTGTCCGACCGCCGGGTCATCGTGCCGGTGTGCCAGTGGAACATCAGTCGGCCGGTGGTCAGGATGAAGGGGTATTCATCGTCGGGCAACTCTGCCGCCTCCTGGAAATGGATGGCGTGGAAGCGGCCCAGACCTCGGCTGAACTTGCCCTTGTGCAGGTAGGGGGTGCCAGGGTGATCAGGAGCCGGCACCGGCCACTGGAGGAAGCCCTCCTTCTCCAGCCGCTCGTAACTTACACCGCCGTAAATGGGGGTGAGGGAGGCGATTTCGTCCATGATCTCGGCGGGGGAGGGGTAGTCCCATTGCGTATTGCGTGTCGTGTGTTGCGTGAGGCGTTTCGCCAATTCGCACAGGATTTTCCAGTCGGGCCAACTCTCGCCCAGCGGCTCGATGGCTTTGCGCACCGGCTGGATGCGTCGGTCGGTGCCGGTGAAGGTGCCGTCCTTCTCGGCGAAAGACGCCCCCGGCAGGACGACGTGGGCCAGTTGCGCCGTCTCGGTGAGGAAGATGTCCTGCACCACCAGAAACTCGACCTGCTCCAGACAGTGGCGGACGTGGTTGACGTCGGGGTCGGACAGCATGGGGTTCTCCCCCATCACGTAGAGGGCACGGACGCTGCCCTCACACGCCCTGTCCACCATCTCCGTCACCGTCAGCCCCACCTGGTCGGAGAGGCCCTCCACACCCCAGCCTTCCTCGAACTTGGCCTTCATCTCCGGCAGGGTCACACTGTGGTAGCCTGGGTAAACGTTGGGCAGCCCGCCCATGTCGCACGCCCCCTGGACGTTGTTCTGCCCCCGCAGCGGATTGACCCCGCCCCCGGCTATCCCCATGTTGCCGGT
This sequence comes from uncultured Anaerolineae bacterium, assembly GCA_964446635.1. Classification (GTDB taxonomy): domain Bacteria; phylum Chloroflexota; class Anaerolineae; order VGOG01; family VGOG01; genus CAYUPJ01. The sequence continues at coordinate 4,939 of CAYUPJ010000201.1, read as the reverse complement.
GAGCATGGCCAAATTGGCGCAGGATTTCACATTGTCGGTGCCCGTGGTGTGTTGAGTGATGCCCATGGCGTAGAGGATGGCGGCAGGCTTGTGGGTAGCATACATCCGCGCCGCCGCCCGCAAGTCGTCGGCCGGGATGCCACTGATCTCCTCTACTCGTTCGGGGGTGTACTCCATTACCACTCGGCGCAGCTCCTCATACCCCTCGGTCCGCTCCTCGATGAAAGCTTTGTCCTCCAGCCCCTCGTTGATGGTGACGTTCATCAGACCGTTCAGCCAGGCCACATCCGTGCCGGGCCGAAAACGCAGGTAGAGGTCGGCCAAGCGGCCGATTTGTACCTCCCGGGGATCAATTACGATAATCTTAGCCCCTCGCTCCTTCGCCTCCAGAACGTGGCTGGCAACCAGGGGGTGGGCCTCGGTGGTGTTGGAGCCCGTGATGAGGAAGCACTGCGTCTCGGCGCTGAACTCCGGGATGGAGTTGGTCATCGCCCCACTGCCAAACGCGGCGGCCAGACCGGCCACCGTGGGGGCGTGTCAGAGACGGGCGCAGTGATCCACGTTGTTCGTACCGATCACCGCACGGGCAAATTTCTGAATGAGGTAGTTCTCCTCATTGGTGCACTTGGCCGAGGCCAGGAAGCCGATGCTGTCTGGGCCGGTCTGGTCTCGGATGGCGGTGAGTTTCTCCGCCACCAGCGCCAGCACCTCGTCCCACATCGCCTCCTCGAAATCGTCTCCGCGCCGGATGAGAGGGGTCTTCAGCCGGTCGGGATGGTAGACAAAGGACGCGGCGTTCCAGCCTTTGATGCACAGACTTCCCCGGCTGACCGGGTTCTCCTTAGCAGGGAGAACCCCCACGATCTCTCCATCCAGCACCTGAAGGTATAGCCCGCAGCCGGCTCCGCAGTAGACACAGGTGGTGAGGATGTTTTCGTATTTCATGCTCTTACTCCCTTGTGTTCGTCAGATGCTATCCCCTACTCGCTGCCCGCACGATTGGTGCTTGCCCCCTGGCACCGCCATGACTTCACTGCTGCGACTCGCTATTACTAACCGTATACGGTTCCTCTTCTGCTTCGCGCAGCAAATACGCTTTCTCGCGCGGGCCGACGGTGAGGAAGACCACGGTCTTATCCGGCAACCCCTCGCAGAAGCAGAACTGACACTCAGGCACTTGACGGCACTCTTCGCAGATCACAACCAGGATACGGAGGTTGCGGGTCACTCGCACGCTGCGGCAGCCGCGCAAATCCAGCCCACCAGGTATCCGGCCTAACCGCTCCGTGCCTGTGTAGGGATCATCCAGTACCTGATCCACACGACGCTGAATCTGCTTCCGCAGGTTGCGATATCGTCGCTGGTTGCGCACAAAGCGGTCTTCAAACGCGGGTTGGTACCGGCTCATTTGCCGAATACCTCTTCGTAGGTGTAGAACTTAAGCCGCCCTTCCTGTGCCCGCCGTTCAATGTCTTTCAAATCCTCATGGAGCGGCGATCCCGGCTCGATGATGGTCAGTTTCCGGTAGAGGTCCAATCCAGCAAGCGCGCTCTCGATCTCCTCGCGCACGATGCGGCGGATAAGCGATTCTAACTCTGCTATGCTCAGGTCCCCCACCTGTTCGGATACATGTGTAGTGACTGTGGACATACTGCTCCTCCATCCCGCCACATTAACAGGGATCAAATATCCCTCATGTGCTGCAGCGGCGCATCCTCCAGCGTCAACGAAAGCGGCGGGGCGGCCTCGATATCCGCCCCCGGCACATAACCCAGCAGGTTCCCCACATCCCGCCGGATTAGATCGTAGAGGACGGTCAGCGGGATGTGGGATGGGCAGGTCAACTCGCACTGGCGGCAGGCCACACAGCGACCCGCCATGTGCATCGCCCGGATGAGGTGATACATGGGGAACGGCGGAGCCAACACCCCCCGCTCCACCCACAGCGGATCATCCAGCGCGCAGGCCTCGCAGAAGCACTCCGGGCAAATGTTGCGACAACCGTAGCACTTGATGCACTTGAGGAACTGCTCCCGCCAGAATGTCCGTCGCCCCTCCAGCGACATCCCCTCATACTCAGCGACGATGGGATTTGGCGGCGCGCCCTCCACCGGCGTACCGATGACCTCGGCTTGGGGCCACAGGACCACCATGTCCACATCAGCCATCACCAGCCGCCCCAGGTCGGCGTCCTCGCTCCTCACCCGCAACTTGCCGTCGGGCAGGATCTCTACCTCGGCCCCCCGGCCTCGTATAAAGGTGATCCCTTCCTCCTGTACCCGCGCGTAGAACTCCTCGTAGGCTTTGCCGAAGGCCCGCATGTCCATGTAGAAGTCGTAAACCTCGGCGCCGGTCTTTTCCCGTACCTGGTGGGCCTGCTTGAGGGAGTACATGCAGCAGACGCGGGAGCAGTACGGGTGAGCATTCTCGTCCCGGCTGCTAATACAGTGAATAATGGCCACCCACTCGGGCTTCTTCCCCTCGGCGCTGAGGATCTCCCCGCTGGTAGGACCGCCCGCGCTGGTCAGTCGCTCGAACTGCAGGCCGGTAATGATGCTCGGCGAGAGGCCATAAGAATAGGGCGCAATCGCTCCTACCTGGCCGGCCCTGAAAATGGGGTAAAAAGCCTTTTCTTGGCCTCAAGAATCTAAGTTTTGCCCCGGACTGAGGCCGTTTTGTGACTAAAACGCCTCATAAGCGAGCTGGGTTTCTCGAAAATGCGCTCAAAATCTGGTGCAACTAGGCCAAGTTCGGTGGTGCCAGGTAAGAGCAACTGTACCCATAAGAATACCGCGGGAGTTGAGTGGGAGAAGTGCAACCCCTGGTTTCACCTACACTTTCTTCTGCGGTCGCAGGTAGGCGAACCAATAGACCAGTCCCACAAATCCGGCCCCACCGATGATATTGCCGATGGTCACCGGCAGCAGGTTCTTGAGGAAGAACGCTCCCCACGTCAGGCTGGCGAAATCGGCCGGGGTCTTGCCGATGGCCTCCCAGAAGGCCTGCGGAGCCCAGACTTTGACAAAAAGGCCGATGGGGATGAAGTACATGTTGGCGATGCTGTGCTCGAAGCCGGCGGCCACAAAAGCGGAGATGGGGAAGATGATGGCGAGGATTTTGTCGGTGGTGGAACGCGCCGAGGAGCAGAGCCATATGGCCAGGCAGACCAGCGCGTTACACATGATACCCAGAGCAATAGCCTGGACGAAACCCAGGCTGCACTTGGCATTCGCAATAGCCAGTGCTGTAAGCCCGATAGCCCCGTTCCCAAACGTGTACTGTTTGGCCAGGAACATGACAAGGGCGGTCAGGATCGAGCCGACAAAATTGCCCAGGTATACAATCCCCCAGTTGCACAACAATTGCCCCAAGGTGACCTTGCCGCTGGCGAAAGCCATGATGATGAGGTTGTTGCCGGTGAACAGTTCCGCGCCGGCCACCACGACGGCGATCAGGCCCAGGCAGAAGACCAGGCCCGCGAGCAGCCGCACCACCCCGTAGGGCAGGCCGGTCTTGAAAGCCAGCGTGCCGTCGGCGGCGTTGACGAGGATGCTGCCGGCGCTGACGGTGGTGGTGAAAATTGCTCCGGTGCCGATGAAGGCCCCTGCCAGCACCGCCAGTATGAGCATGGACCAGATATTGAGTTTTGCCTTTGTCACGCCCACATCTTCCATACGGCTGGCCATCTTGGCCGGTGGAAAAGCGTCAATCTGGATCTCGTTAGTCATGCCTTTACCTCCTCATTCGAGATAGTCAGAACTTGGACCTACCAGGCAATTCCTCCTCAACGATCTGTACGGCTCGAGGAATGGCTGCCTGCACCTGAGGCATGCATACATGTCTCCCGGAAAGAAGGAGTTGTCCTCCTTGATCGCCCGGTAGGCGTCGGCGAAGCGCCCCTGGCGGATGAGCGCGAGTAGCCCTGTGCCCGCTGCCCGGTGGGGCAGGCATGCGCTACAAGCAGTTGCACTGCTGGCAGGCGGAAACGACGCACTCGGCTCCTGTGGCCTGCACCTGGGCCAGCCGCTGGGCCGCCACGCCCAAGGTGACGTCGGGGTCCGCCGTCTCCACATCGCCGCCGCCACCGCAGCAGAGGGCGCTCTGGCGATTCATCGCCATCTCCCGCAGTTCCAGCCCTGGGATACTGGTCAGCACCTGGCGAGGCGCGTCGTACACGCCGCTCTTACGCCCCAGGTCGCAAGGGTCGTGGTAGGTCACCACTGCCTCCACCGGCCCTGGCGTCAGACCGTCTCCCATCAGTAAATCCGCCAGCAACTCGGTGGCGTGCTGGAACTCCAGGCCGGAGACGTCCTCCATCTCTGGGTAGAGGTGGGACCAGGCGTAGTAGCACGAGGGGCAAGTAAAAATGACCCGCTTCGCACCCACCGCCCGCACCCGCTCCACGTTGTGACGGGCCATTTCCACCATTCTCTCTCGCATCCCCGCCACATAGAGAGGGTAGCCGCAGCACCACTCCTCCCGGCCCAGCGTGGTGAACTCCACGTCGGTTCGGCCCAGCACCTGGACCAGCGACTGGGGGATGGAGTAGGCGCGGGGGTAAAACGAACCCACGCAGCCGACGAAGTAGACCACCTCTGCCGTGCGGCGTGGGGGGCTCACGCCCAAAGGCGGATCAGACAGGTTCTCGCTCCAGATGAGGCGGGTGGCGTTGTCGTCGCCGTAGATGTTGTAGCGGCTGGTGATGGTGCCACCAAGAGCCTCCAACCTTTCAGGGACCTGGATGTGCTCGCGGGTGGCCCACTCTTTGAGGGCAACCATCGCGTCGGTGATGTCTATGCCTCGCGGGCAGCGCACCTGGCAGGACTTGCACACGGTACACAGCCAGAAGGTGTGGCTGTTCAGCACCTCTTCCACAAAGCCCAGATTCACCAGTCGCCACAGTTGACGGGGTGTGAAATCCATGGCATAGGCGGTGGGG
>CAYUPJ010000200.1:0-7652 GCA_964446635.1 uncultured Anaerolineae bacterium | reverse complement strand
TTGCTCAAGGCCGTGAACCAGCGCGGCGAGTTGCCCAGGCTGGACAACATCCGTCAAGGCAACAGCCTCATCAGCGGCACGCCCGAAGAACTGGAAGCCGCCTTCGGTCCTGACTGGCGCGGCAAACACCCCTTCAACTGGGACGAACAGTTCCCCAGGATCATGGAACGGGATGGGTTTGACGTGATTGTAGGCAATCCGCCTTATGTGCGTGCTGAACGGATGGCGAAAGATGAACGAACCTGCTGGCAAGAATCAGGACAGTTCGAGGTGATCCATGGTCGGTTTGACATTTTCATTTTATTTGTGGAAAGAGCGATCAAATTGCTCAGAGAGGGAGGACGCCTGGGATTTATTGTACCTGATGCAGTTCTAAGTCAGAACTACGCGATCAGGCTTAGGCGGTTGATTCTTCAGTCAACTGCAATCGAACATATAGTGGATCTCTCTTCCCACAGAGTTTTTGAGGATGCGACGGTTTCAACCTGTATCCTTATTTTGAGGAAAGAAAGCGACCAGAGACTGCGAGAACAAAATGAGGTATTAATGGTACGCCCGAGGAGTATTGAGGAGCCCATAGATACTTGGGAAGGCTATGCCGTCCCTCAGCGTGCTTTTCTTCGCACTCCTAATAACATGTTTCGGCTGGATCTGAAAAAGCCAGCGCTGGATATTATCCAAGTAATTGATGATCATAGCATAAGATTCGGCGATCTGTGTTACGCTGTGATCGGGGCTGTACCACACCACACTGATACGGGACGGTCCAAGGACGCGCTCATTTTCAACGAACCAGCTACTGCCCAAAGCAAACCCTACCTTGAGGGCAAGGAAATAGATCGGTATTCACTTCGATGGCAGGGTAGGTATCTTTCATACGAGCCAGAAGAGATGCACAGGCCGAAGTTCCCTGAACTGTTTGAGAACGAGAAGTTGATAGTTCGTAACATTTCTGGCAGTTCAGGTCTAATGGCTGTCTATGATGATCAACACTTCTATGCCAACGACACAGTGAGTCTATGTGTGAAGTGGGAGAATCTTGAGCATGTTGACGCTCCTCTGAACATACGCAGACCCGATCCTCCACCGCATGCAGAGAGATACAACTTGCTCTACTTGCTTGGCCTCATCAACTCAAAACTGAGCAACTTTTACTTTTGGGTTATGATGGGGGGAGGGCTGCATGTATATCCGGCCTTGATTCGTAGCCTCCCCATCCGCCGCATCAACTTCGACGACCCGGCGGACATGGCCCGACATGACAGGATGGTGGCGCTGGTAGAGGAGATGCTGCGGCTGCAAAAGGAGCACGCCCAGGCCGAGGCGCTCAAAGAAGACCGCCGCCATGACTTGGCTCGCCGCGTTGAGCGGCTCGACGCGGAGATTGATGTGCTGGTGTATGAGTTGTATGGGCTAGCGGAGGAGGAGAGGAGGGTGGTGGAGGGACAGGCATGAGGAGCAAAGCTATGGGCGAAAAGGAGAGCACTGCCCAAAGAGGCAAAAGGCAAAACTTTCGGATGAACCTAGAGGCTTTCCCTAATGTTGTCAAGTTTTTTGGTCGGTCGAAGTTGGAAGATGGGTTCCAACCTGGCCTCTACATGCAAGAAACCTGCATCGTCCATTATTTCTCGGTGCCCCAACCAGTGGCACTTAAATACCTGGATGACGCGCTAGCAGAACTCGCATCGATCCCTGAATTCACTACCAAGGCTAAAAATCTGGCCGAACTGCGTACTAATGGTGGCTTCGCCGAGTTTGATAGCGTGCTACTCGAGCTCTGGTTTGCAGCGCAACTTGCCCGCCATGGGCTGTTGGCTAAATGCGAGCCTGAAACTGCAGATGGCCATCGAGCGGAGTTCAAAGTCGTAGCCAATGGGGTAGACGTCTACTTTGAGGTGCGGAACTTGGAGCCCTCAGAGTGGGTCACAGTTGGCTTGTCGTCGCACAAGTGGCCACGGCATCGTGTCCGCAAGCTCGAGGAGATCATCCGCCAAGCGTTCTACCAATTTCCCTACCCGTACATGGTGGATCTTCAACCGTACGATTTGAGTGGGGATCAACAAGATTTCGAAGCTGATGTGCAAGTGTTCCTAACGGAACTTCGCGATCTACTCAGAGATATTCACCAATCCAAGGTGGCGCATCCCAAGCAGCCCATACGTCTACCAAGAGACAAGCCCCGGTTGACAGTTCTCAGTATCCGCAAGCTGGCTGGCCTTGGGTACGCTTGGCTCGGGTGTGGGGAGTATTCCGTCAATCGACTCCGGAAGCTGGCGACTGCTGCGGGGGGCAAAATAGAGGAGAAAGGCCCACAGCTCGCGCCTGACGCAGCTAATGTGCTAGTCGTGGGATTGCCGGTTTGGGCGCAGGATCAAGCATTTGCTGAGGAATTGTTAGGCCCACTGATGGTGACTGATCAGAAGGTTTTCCTCGCCAACAGACCCCGCGTCAGCGAACTAGGGAAGAAAATAGAGGAGCGTGTCTCCACGTTCGCCGTCTTCCTGCCAGCAGATCGGATCGAGTTCTATCCAGGTTGGGTCACAGTAGTTCTGAACCCACTGGGCTGGTCCCGGCATCCACTCCCCAGAGTTGTCGAGATGGTTTTGACAGGATACTGTAGAGCAGGAACGGTAGGAGCTAGAGAGGAAAATCGAGAAGACGGATAGGGAGATTGATGCACTGGTGTATGAGTTGTATAGGTTGACAGAGGAGGAGATTGGGGTGGTGGAGGGTTTGAATCGCTGAGGCGCTGAAGACGCTGATTACGCTGAAACAGACCTCAGCGGTCTCAGCGATTTCAGCGGAGTCAGCGATTCAGCGGACGCGCAGATTGACGCGCTGGTGTATGAGTTGTATGGGTTGACGGAGGAGGTTGGGGTGGTGGAGGGTTTGGACCACAAATGACACGAAAGGAGGCGAAAGGCGCGAAAGGGCTTCGTGCTTTTCGTGGTCTTTCGCTTGTTTCGTGATCCAAAGCACCGACGCGCAGATTGACGCGCTGGTGTACGAGTTGTATGGGTTGATAGACGAGAAGATTGGGATGGTGGAGAGGCAGATACAAAATCTAGTCGAAAGGAGACAACAATGCCTAATCTATTTTGGCGTTCCAAAGATGGTCAGACAATCAACCTGGCAGAGACACCGTTCAAGAGCGAAGATGAATTTGAACGTTACGTCTGTGACGTCGGAGAAATCCTTAGCGAGATATTCATCCTGTCCCGACAGGTCAAGACACCTTCTCGCAAGGATGTACCCGACATTGTGGGGGTTGACAAGGAAAACAACGTGGTCATAATCGAATTCAAAAACCAACCCGTTGATGAAGATATCATCCCCCAAGTGCTCCGTTACGCGATTTGGGCTGAAACGAACCCCGACAGCATCCGAGCTCTGTGGCTTGAGGCAAGAGATGTGCCCGACGACGTGAGCATCAATTGGGACAACCTGAACGTGCGCATCATCATCATGGCCCCCGTCATCCCCGTGACGGTGCTTCGTCTGATCAACAAGATCAACTACGAAGTGGATCTGCTCGAGGTTCAGCGTTTTGCCGCCGAGGGACACGAGTTTATACTGGTAAACAAGCGGGAGCCAGAAACACCTGCTAAACGCAAGATCACCAAGGGGACAGCCGAGTATAACAAGGAATTCTATAAGGAGCATCGCAACACCCAGAGCGTGGAGATGTTCTTTGCGGTGTCCGAGCGGATAGATGACTTGGTTTCCAGCCAAGGCTGGCCTCTGGAAAAGAAGTTCAACAAAGGGTACATCGGCTACAAGCATGGCTTCTTTAATGCCTTCGGACTTACTTGGCTGGGCAGCAAGTCTTTCGCCCTGTTCTTCAAAGTGCCCAAAGAAACCGCCGACCAGTGCCAGCCGTCCAACTGGGAACCACATCGCTATGAAGATGAGTGGAAACAGGTGCTCTACAAGATAGACAGTGTAGACGTCCCACTGGAGGAATTGGCGCCGTTATTTGAAGCGGCATACAGAAACATTGTGGGATAGGTGTGTACCTCTTGACGCGCTGGTGTATGAGTTGTATGGGTTGACGGAAGGGGAGATTGCGGTAGGGGCAACGGATGGGCAGCGGATAAACGGATGAGCTGGCGAGGGTCCCTATCTGCTTATCCGTTTGCTATCCGTTGACACCAAGGCCGCGCCCTTGCGTGCCCAAGGCTGGCATTCGTCTTGTGGTTGTAAACAGTGCGAAAGGAGATGGAGATGAGCGAGAAGAGACAAAAGAACGGCTCTCCGGCTAGGCTGGGGAGGCTTGGCCTGTTGGCCTTTGTGATCTTAATGGCGGCGATCTGTCTGCTCTTCCTTGGTTTCACCTTCAGCACCGCCCCTACTAGAGCCGACGACCCCGCCGGCTCGGTGACCATCAACGCTGGAGCCGACTACGCTGCATCAATCCAGGTGACGCTGACTTTGCAAGCTCCCTTCACCGCTGAGCAGATGCGGCTTAGCCACGATGGAGGCGACTGGAATGATTGGGAGGACTTCGCCGTCACCCGTGACTGGACGCTGCAAAGCGGCGATGGGAAGAAGGCTGTCTATGGGCAGTTCTACGACGGCAGCCAGTTCTCCGACGTCTACAGCGACACCATCGTGCTGGACACCACGCCGCCGACGGTGACGGTGGAGATTACGGCCGGGGCCTACGCGGTGAACACGACCACCGTGACGGTGACTGTGGCGGGCAGCGACGCTACCAGCGGCATGAACACCCTGGAGTGGAGCGACGACGGGAGCACGTGGGTGGACGCGGCCCCCTTTGCGGCCGGAACCCATACCCGTACGCTTCTTGCGAGTACCTATGACGGCCCTGAGTTCGGACCGCAGGTGGCTTATGGTGTGGACAGCGAGCCCAGCTCCGTGGCTGTAGGCGACTTGGATGGGGATCGTGACCTGGATCTGGTCACATCTAACGAGGACTACAACATCTCGGTGCTACTGAACGAGGGGGACGGTACCTTTGCCAGCAAGGTGAACTACACCGCGGGGCATGGTCCTCACTCCGTGGTCGTGGGCGACTTGGATGGGGACAGGGATTTGGACCTGGCTGTGGCCAACCGCTTCGGCGATAACGTCTCGGTGCTGCTAAATGAGGGAGATGGCACCTTTGCCAGCCAGGTAACCTATGACGTAGGGACCAAGCCCTGGACTGTGGCGGCGGGCGACTTGGATCAGGACAGCCATTTGGACTTGGTCACGGCCAATCACGATGACAACAACATTTCGGTGTTGCTGAATAAGGGGAATGGCACCTTTGCCAAGCAGGTGAACTACAGCGTCGGGAAGGACCCCTACTCTGTGGCGGTGGGCGACTTCGATCAGGACACCCATTTGGATCTGGTTACGGGTAACCTCAATAGCTATGACGTCTCGGTGCTGCTAAACGAGGGAGATGGCACCTTTGCCAGCCAGGTAACCTATGACGTAGGAACCAGTCCCTGGGCTGTGGCGGTAGGCGACCTGGATCAGGACAGTCATTTAGACCTGGTCACGGCTAACCCCTTTGGCGAGGACGTTTCAGTTTTACTAAACGAGGGGGATGGCACTTTTGCCAGTCCGCTGAATTACGGGGTCGGTAGCTTTTTCTTCGTGGCAGTGGGCGACTTGGATGGGGACAGGGATTTGGACCTGGCTGTGGCTAACCAGTTCGACGATAACGTCTCGATGCTGCTGAACGAGGGTGATGGGACCTTTGGCGGACAATTGACCTATGCTGTGGGGGACCGTGCCTACTCCGTGACGGTGGGCGATCTGGATGGTGACGGCGACCTGGACCTGGTCACGGCTAACTACGATGACAACACTGTTTCGGTGCTCTTCAACCATTTGCACCTACCGCCTCTCGAACCGACAGTGCTCCATATTCGCGCCAGCGACCACGCCGGGTGGAGCACTGTGTTCAGCGATACAGTATATGTGGACACAGCAGCCCCCTGGGGCGGCAGTGTCTTAATCGCAGACGGTGCGCACTACACCGCGCAGCGGGACGTTGAACTCACACTGACGGCCTACGACCAACTGGGCTCTGACTACATCAAGATGGCCTTTCGCGATGCCGGCGGCAGCTTTGACGATTGGGTTGCGTACAGCACTACATACCCCTGGACCCTACCCGCCAGCGAGGGGGCCAAGACGGTCGAGGTCAAGTATCGCGATGTGGCGGGCAATGTGTCAGACGTGGTCAGCGACACCATCACACTCGACCAGACCCCACCCGCTGGCAGCACGGTCAGCATCAACGATGGCGCGGAGACTGCGATGCAGATCACCGCCACTCTTACCCTGACCGGCACCGACGGTCTGAGCGGCGTCTCGCAGATGCGTTTCAGCGCCGACGGCGTGTCGTGGGATGCGTGGAAGACGTTCACCAGTACACACACGAGGGTTCTGAGCCCTACCGACGGCCTGCAAGCAGTGTACATGCAGCTCCGCGACACAGCGGGCAACGTCGCCACACCGGTGTCAGACACAATCGCCGTAGAGGTCAATCCACCGCAAGGGGAGATCGCTATCAACGACGGAGCGACCTGGACCAATCAGGCCACAGTCACCCTGACGCTGGCCGCCACCGATGCGGGGAGCGGCGTAGCAAAGATGCGCCTGCGGGAGGCAGGCGCCCCCTGGGGAAGCTGGATTGAATACACTGCTGTCTACAGCTTCACGTTGAGCGCAGGCGACGGCACAAAGACGGTCGAGGTGCAGTACGAGGATGGGTACAGTCGTCGGACAGACACGTTGAGCGACAGTATCGTTCTTGACACCGCCCCACCCTCATCCTCGGTTGCTCATCTACCAACCTACCAATCTACCCTCTCCTTCTCCGTCTCCTGGTCGGGCTCAGATACCACCTCTGGCATCGTCAGCTACGACGTGCAGTTCAGGGACGGCCCGGCCGTGTCTTGGGAGGACTGGCAGGTAGACACAATCGCCACATCAACAGTTTTTGTTGGGGAAGACGGCCACACCTACTATTTCCAATCCCGGGCCAAGGATAACGCGGGGAACGTTGAGGATTACCCTGGTGGAGATGGCGATACCCATCTCTGTGTCCTCTTGGGTGATTTCGACCCCAATGGCCGAGTGGATGTGGCGGACATTATGGAGGTGGCTAGCCGATGGCGCATGACGGACGAGGATCCTGACTGGGATGCACGCTACGATCTCAATAGCGATGGAATCATCACCGTCGTGGACATCATGCTGGTGGTGGTGCACTGGGGGGACACTTGTGGGTGAGGGGACAGTTTGAACCATGACTCACGCGAAAGGCCACAAAGATGGAACTAGCGGAGATAATCAACTTTGCACGGGGGGAGGAGAAGGCCGATTTACTGTTCAGGAACGCCGCCACGATTTGGCGCGGTGCATTGAACGGCTCGACGCGGAGATTAACGCGCTGGTGTACGAGTTGTATGGGCTGACGGAGGGTTGAAATAATAGAGGTGGTGAAAGATAGGATAGCTGATAAGCTGTTCGACAGGGAGACCTCTCGCTTGATCTCACAAAAAGCCAGGTTGGAGCAACAACTGGCTGACTTCGAGCAGAGGTACTCCCTCAGCTCCGAAGAGTTCTATGAGAAGCTGGACTCTGGCGAAAAATAAGCAATTTGAACATGGGACACCTTCCGATTAAAA
>CAYUPJ010000199.1:0-7727 GCA_964446635.1 uncultured Anaerolineae bacterium | reverse complement strand
GGGGGTGCCCTTGGTGAGGCTGGTAGAGCAGGAGATGGAAGAGGTGTATGGGGAGAGCTACGACGGCTTCGCCGAGGCCGGGCAGTATCGAGTGGTGGTCTACGCCCAGGACAGGGTGGGGAATCAGGCCAGCCCTGAGGTAACGATGGTGACCGTGGGAGAGCACGAGGTGTATTTGCCCCTCGTCATGAAGCGCTTTTGACACTTGTTACGGCTAGACTTCCGAAGTCTCGAAGACTTCGGAAGTCTCCTCAAGGATGGATGAAGCGGTTTCTTGTATTAGTGGCTGGGGCCTGTGTGGAACAGGCTCGTTACCCCCCATCTCCCCGCTTGCCGGGGGGCGGGGGGTGTGAAAGGAGGAAAATCATGATAGGACAAAGTTGGAAATCGAAGGCAGGGAGGAGCCTGGCCATTGTCTTGGTGATGGCCATCCTTTCCTCACTGCTGGCTGGCTCGTCGGTGCTAGCGGGGGAGCCCAAGCCTGTGGCGCCGGATTCACCTGTTGGCGCTCTGGGATGGGGTGACGACGGGATCACCGAGGTCGGGGTCGAGTGGATCAACGACTTCCCCGGCACGGCCGACGACCGTGATCACTGGGATGAGTCGTGCGATGGGCTCTACTACCAACTGCTCGACGAAGGCTGGACGGGACGGTTCCGCTGGACCGACTGGAACGCGTATGAGAAGGACTTCAAAGATGAATCACGGGGCGGGTGGGAGGATTCCGTCGCCGATACCGTGGACATCGCCATGCTTTGCACCCATGGTTCGGGCGCCTGGGATAGTTTCTGGAGCAAGAACCTCAGCTCCGTCTACTTCGGCAGCACGGTCAGCGACCATCATCTCGTCCCCGGCGACGCTTACCAGGCCTATGGTGACAAGGACATGGAGTGGTTGGCCTTTGATTCCTGTAGCGTTCTGAGCGACGGAGGGCCGGCCCCCTACTACAACAGGGGGTACTGGGCGGCCACGATGAACGGGCTGCACCTGCTCCTGGGCTTCAAGAACACCATGTACGTCGTCGCCCCCGGCGATGGCGATGCCTGGGCCGACTACATGCTGGGGTGGAAGTTCCTGTGGTGGTGGTTACGCCCCCCCTATACGGTGAAGCAGGCCTGGTTCGAGGCGGTGGACGACGTGCAACCGGGCGGCGTGTGCGCCAGGGTGCTGGCCGAAGTGAACGACAACTACAACGACTACCTGCACGGAATGGGATACGTCAGTTCTGACCCGGTCCACGACAGCCAGTACTGGTACTGGGACCACTGTTCCTGCACCCCGCCACCGCAACAGATAGAGGACGTCTACCAGATCGAGACCATGCCCGTCTACGAGGTGGTGAAGCGGGAGGTGGACCAGGGCAAAGTGCTGGAAATCGCCTCCGCCTTCGACATATCAGGGACAATAGGGACAGACGGCGAGTACTACTACGTGCTTGACACCGACGGGGTGGTGACCCACACCCTGCAGGTTGACCTCGCCAACGGCGGCTACAAGTATCGCAACTTGAGCGAACTCGCAGTATCACCCGTGGAGCCGCCCGCCCTGCCCACAGCGGACGAAGCCCTAACGATCGGGAACGAGTTTTTCACCGGGCCTGGCGAGGGGCTGCCCGGTGCAGCATACCGCACCGTCGAAATGACGCCGACAGTCGAGGAACGGGTCGAGGTCCAGACGGTAACCTCTGAGGCCGGCATCCTTCAAGAACGGGAAACCAGTCGCACCCCGGTGCTCCTTTCCCTCTCCTACGGGCGGGTGCTTGACGGCTTAGCTGGGACAGCCTCTGGCCTCCGGCAGCAAGAGTTCTCGGTGGTGGGTCCCGGCGGGCGGACGAAGATGTACCTGGGAGACATGGGGGACATCCTCGGCGTGCAGGGTGGCTCGCGTGACCTCCAGGCGACGGGGGAAGAAGTGACGATCATGGATGCCGATAAGGCCTGGGACCTGTTCCTGGCCGACCCTACCATCGCCGTAGCGCAGGTCCCCTGGGTGGCGGACGTGATCACGAGGACAGCGGAGACACTGGGCTACTATGAACTGCCGTATGCTCAGGATCAGCAGGAGCTGATCCCCGTGTGGATCTTCACCGCCGACTTCTACGCCGCAGGAGAGCTTCTGGCCGGGGGTGTTTTGGTGTACGTTCCGGCGGCGGCAGAATACCTGCGGCCAGAGGTCGCCATCCAGACCCCAACGGCTGGCGCCAGGTTCAAAGCCGGGGAGCGGGTGAGCTTCAGCGGCTCGGTGGTGCAGTACGGCAAGCCGCCTTTTACCTACGAGTGGCACTCTAGCCACGACGGCTTCCTGGGCAGCGGGGCCAGCATCGAGGCGCCGCTGATGACGGCGATAAGGGAGGGCGAAGTGGTCAGCCACACCATCTCCTTGCAGGTCACTGACGCCAACGGGCAGCAAGGTACCGATACGACTAGCGTACTCGTTAAGGCTGGCATCTACCTCCCCATCATCCTTAAGAATCGGTAAGGCTGGAACCTCACCCTATCCCCCCAACCCTCTTCCCCTCTCCGCAACGGGGAGAAGGGAAGGGGGCCAGGGGGTAGGGGAGAGGTTAGAGAGAGCCGCTTCATCCATCCGTTTGTTGAGTGTGACCAAACGTCGGTAACGTTCTCCGTAGTGGCGACTTCGGTCGCTTCAGAGCGACTAAAGTCGCCACTACGAACCTCCATAATCTTGTGGCACCAATCATCGTGCTCCAAGGGAAGGTCCACATGAAAAGGGAACTCATCCTGCTACAGCTTGCGATGGCGAGCCTGGTGATTGCGGGAGGGCTGGTGGCATTAGGGTTTGCCCTCAGCCCTGCTGGGGCGCTCCCCGCCCAGAGCCTGCACCTTTCACCAGGGCCTGACCTGGTGATAGAAAGCATCACCATTGAGCCTCCCGTCCCAGACCCTGGCCAGGCGTGTACGATCACGGTGGTGATCAGAAACCGGGGCAATGCTAAATCCGGCGGCTTCTCCACCTACCTCTACATTGACCCGCCGGACCAACCTCCCACCCCCACCACGCCGGATACAAGCTGGACGTCTTGGTTCGGTTTGAACCCAGGCGAGCGGTTTAGCTGGCAGTACAGCGGCTACGAATTCACCACCGTGAGCTGTGACCACGTGGTATACGCCTGGGTTGACAGGGACAACCTTGTCCCCGAGGACGACGAGACCAACAACCTGTCCTCGGTACAGGTTTGCGTGGGAACTACTCCCACCCCCACGCCGACCTCTACTGCCACGCCAACCCCGACGCCCACGCCATGCGTGCCCGATGACTACGAGCCGGATGATACCTGTGATGCAGCGCAGGAGATAACCACCGATGGGACGCATCAGGGCCGTAACCTCTGCCCTGTGGGCGACCAGGACTGGGTGGAATTCACCGCCCGGGCCGGGATCACTTACACCATCGAGACAACCGGCGTGGGGGTAGATGGTGACACGGTGCTCACCCTCTACGGCGACTGCGGGGAGCCGCCCATCGCCTCCGATGACCCTGACGCCGGGACCGTGGCGCGCATCGTCTGGTACTGTACGACCAGCGGGGTCTACTCTGTCAAGGTGAACCACCACAGCGCCGACTACGGCCCTGCCGCAAGCTACGACCTTTCCATAACCCCCAGCACCAATTGCCCAGAGGATATATACGAGGACGATAACAATTGTATTGCCGCCAGGGACATCCCCACCGACGGCACGACTCAGACCCACATCTTCTGCGCGGCCGGGGACCACGATTGGGTGAAGTTCAACGCCACCAGTGGGTCAACGATCATCGTCAGGACACAGAACCTGGGAGCAGGCGCCACTCCCATGCTCTCCATATTCGACGCCTGCAACGTCCCCCTCTCCACCGGCCATCCCCAGCAGTTGGAATGGATCTCCGCTACCGATGAAACCTACTACATCAAACTCGAGAACCACGATTCTGAGGTCTACGGCCCCACCACGAACTACGACCTCTCGGTGGCGACGCTGGGTTGCGACGGTGATGAGTACGAGTTCGATGGCGGGGACGACAAGGCCTCGCAGGCCAGGCTTATCCGGGCCAACGATCCGGACCGGACCCACAATTTCTGTCCCGCCGGCGATGAGGACTGGGTGAAGTTCGACGCCGTAGCGGGGAAAAACTACGTCATCGAGACTTTCAACCTGGGCCTCGACTCCGATACCTACCTCTGCCTGTACGAGGCTGACGGCACCACTGAGATAACGTGCGATGACGATGGCACCGGGATGAAGGCAGCACGCATCATCTGGACCTGCCCCAGCAGCGGCACCTACTATGTCCAGGTGCACCACTACAACCCCACGGCCAGCGGCCCCAACACTGCATACAACCTGAGCGTCACCATCGGCCTGCGCATAGACGGCTATGAGCCCGACGACGGTCACAAGCAGGCCAGCCCCATAACCAGCGATGGGAAGGTCCAGACCCACAATTTCACCCCGGAGAACGACGACGACTGGGTGAAGTTCAACGCCGTGGCGGGGGATTACGCCATCCAGACGATCAACCTGGAACCAGGCTGCGATACCGTGTTGCAGTTGTACAACACCGACGGCGCTACATTGCTGGCCGAAAACGACGATTTCAGCTTCGGCCTGGGCTCGCAAATCACCTACACCATCCCTTCGGCGGGCACGTACTATGCCCTGATTCACAATTATCGCCCCAGCCGGTTTGGAACCAACATGCAATACGAGCTTCGGGTGGTGCAAGGGACGCCTCCCCCCGTCCCCACCCCTACCCCCATCCCCACCCCCACCCCTCCGGCGATGCCGCCGCCCTCGGCGGTCAAAACCTTGATCCTGGTCAACCGGGAAGGGATTCGCTCCCTCTACGGACCTGAGCAGACAACTCAGTTGATGAACAAGTTGTACGCTTTGGCCAGCCACCCACGCGTGCTGGGCAACATCGTGCAGGTGGAAACCGATGCGGCGGTAGCGGCTGCCTACGACGAGTGGATCGCCGACCCACTGAGCACAGTCAAGGCTAACGATGTGGCCAACGCCGTGAGGAACCAGGTGCTTGCCTACCTGGACAAGAACCCCAACGTGGAGTACATCGTCATCGTGGGCAACGACGAGGTGATCCCCTTCCGGCGGACCCTGGACCGCACCAGTCACCCGGAGAGCCATTACCAGATCTACGTCTCCAGCCACACCACCATCTGGGCCGCCTGTGGAGATGACATGACTCTGACCGACAGCTACTACGCCGACCGGGAACCGACCGACTTTGCGGGCCACGAACTCTACATCCCAGATTATGCCATCGGCCGGCTGGTCGAAACGCCGGAGGAGATCATGGACCTCATTGACATCTTCCTGGCCGGCAGTACCATGTCGGCCGACAAAGCGTTGGTCACCGGCTACGACTTCATCAAAGACGTTGCGGACGAGGTGTGCAACACCCTGGGCACCGACCTGGGAAGCGCCAAAGTGGACTGCGAGCTGAGAGGCGAGACGTGGAATGGGAGTCAACTGAGAGCGAAGCAATTGGACACTGTCCCCAGGTTCGATATCCAGTCCATCAATGGCCACGCCAACGCCTCGACCGAGGGTGCTCCCCAAACGCCTAACGTCAGGGCATCCGATATCGCCACCTGGGGGAGCGCAGATCTCAACCGGGCACTCATTTACACCCTCGGTTGCCATTCTGGCCTCAACGATGTCGGCGTGCTACCCGGTGGCCTGGATCTGGCCCAGTCCCTCTCCCAACGAGGGGCCAATTACGTGGCCAACACCGGCTATGGCTGGGGGTTGGGGAACGCTATTGGCCTCTCAGAGCGATTGATGTACAACTTCACCCAAGAGCTGCTGAAGGGGGGATCCGCGATAATCGGCCAGGCTCTCACGGCGGCCAAGAAACGTTACTACGCCGAAACACCAACCTTCGGCGACTACGACGAGAAGGTACTGATCGAGTCCACCCTTTACGGGCTGCCGATGTACGAGATTCAAACCGGCGCAGCCCTGGAGGGGGAAATCTTCCCCAGCGTGGTGGTGACCTCCGGCGCACCCCTCCCCTTGAACGGACTTGGTGAGGGCCACCTGGAGCTTGGTCTGGCTCAGTCCTTCGCCTCCCTGGGCGAGACCCACACCGCCGATGGGACTTTCTTCGACCTCGACGGCCACATCCACCTGGGGGCTGGCGAGCCGATCCAACCCAAGTTCTTCGCCGACGTTTCGATGCCGGATGCAGGGCGAGCGCATGGGGTGATCTTTACGGGCGGAACCTACACCGACACGGCCGCTTTCGACCCGGTGGTCGTTCAGCCCATCAATGAGGACGTGACTTCCACAGTGGAGCCAGCCTTCGAGGCCCCAGGCTGGTACCCGCCGGTGCCCTTTGCCCTCCACAATTCTGCCACCATTTCGGGAACCGAGACCTTGGTCACGGCGATGGGGCAATACAACAGCGTGGGGAGGGTGGAACGGATCTATGACCGGATGTCTTTTGACGTCTACTACTCCGATAGTTACGACTGGTGGGAGCCAATCATCCTCTCCGTGGACGGCGTGCTAGACTTCCGAAGTCTGACAGACTTCGGAAGTCTGGGAGGAGTAGGGCGAATCAAGGTTGAGGCCATTGATGCCTCGGACGTACATGGCGTCGTCGCGGTGTACACCGATGGCTCCGGAACCCAGGTCAGCCAAGACCTGAGTTATAATAGTGAAACACTCAAGTGGACGGGGGAAATCCCGGCCACGAAAGAAACGAAGTTCTACGTTCAGGTCGTTGATGGGGCCGGCAACGTCGCCACGGCTGACAACAAAGGCATCTGGTACACCTTAGAAGCAGTAGAGGCAGGCCCAAGGGTCGTTTATCTGCCCCTCGTCCTGAAGGGTTTTTAGTAAAGGAAAGGAGTAAGCCATGCGACATTGTAGAGTTCTATCCGTTTTGGTTTTGTTGCTCATCACCGCTTGTGGCGAGTTGGTCACCCCTACCCCCAAGCCGATAGATGTGGACAAAGTCGAGAGGCTAACGGTCTACTCGAAGGGGGGCGAGGAGATTGTTCGCCCCGCTGACAGGAAGTTCACTGAACTGGCGAAGCAGCTTCTTGCCACTCTTCCTAGCCTCAACCTGCCAGCCGGCTGTGTCTTCAGTGAAAATGAGGTTTCGGCTATGAGAGGGAAAGAGAGGTTGGTGGAGTTGCTCTTTAAGGCTCCGGAGAGGGTTACCATCGGAGAACTGATTCCGAAAGAAGAAAGAGAACGGATCCCTACAGACGAGCAGGGATTTCGGGTGCTTGAGGTCAAAACGGCCATCTTTGTCCTATCCGGTGAGTACCGGGGACACGTTTTTCTCCCCGCTGACGGGAAGTCTCCCACCTGGGGGTGCTGGGCTATGGAGAAGGAGAAAGAGATAGACACTCGCTGGGTTGAGGCAGTAGAGAAAGCTTTGGAGGAGTGACCGGGCTCAGGGGCCAATATCAGAGATATGTGTTGGCTACTTCCGGAGCCGCATGGGATAATTACTGCTGGGTTTGGGTGTATTCAGGTCCGGTTGTAGGGGCGAGCCCTTGCGGTCGCCCTGGGCGGGTGCAAGACCCGCCCCTACCAACCCATTTTGAATGCACCCAATTGGTTTATGGCCCTACCCGAAGGGTAGGGCCATCCTTCAGATAGCCTTTTGTCCCCCTGTCGGGCGTTGGTAAACTTTCGACTCAGGAGATAGACTCAACATGGACCAAGTCAGAATCAAAGATAAGATGCGGA
>CAYUPJ010000198.1:0-7736 GCA_964446635.1 uncultured Anaerolineae bacterium | reverse complement strand
GATCCTGCTTTC
The DNA here is from genome assembly GCA_964446635.1 of uncultured Anaerolineae bacterium. Taxonomy (GTDB): domain Bacteria; phylum Chloroflexota; class Anaerolineae; order VGOG01; family VGOG01; genus CAYUPJ01. Next base: position 7,724 of record CAYUPJ010000198.1, on the reverse strand, counting down.
CCCTGGGATTTACACGGTTCGTCCTGAAGTATAGCAAATCTAGAGCGAGTTGACAAATCAAGTTTTGCCATGAGTGGTCAACTGAGGTATAATTGGGGCACAGGAGGTGATGATCATGCCAAAGGTGACTGCGCAGCAGGTCGAACTTGACCTGACCCTTGATCAGGTTTTGGCCATTGTCCGTCAACTGAAGCCCGAGCACCAAGAAATCATCCGACGGGCGATTGAGCCCCCACCGTGGAATCAGCGCCTCGAGGCACTGTTGGCTCGAGTGTGGGCTCGTGTTGAACACTATCCTATCACCGAGGAAGAAATCGATGCCGAAGTTGAGCTTGCTCGACCAGCTATCTACGCTCAGAGCAGTAGTTGATACCAACTTGTTTGTAGCTTGCTCAAAGGTCCAGTAACTGTGCCACTTATCGAGGCGTGGAAAGAACAACGCTTACACTTAGGGGGACCGTGAAGGAGAACGTCTTCACCAACGAAGGAAAAGCTCTGGTCAGCAAGGTTCGATACGATGGAGACCTGAAGCAAAACATTGGCCAAGCCGTGGCCGCTATCGGTGGCTTTGAGAGGCTGGTGGATCCGGGCGACACGATCTTGGTCAAGGCCAACTTCAACACCAGCGACCCACCGCCGGCTTCCAGCGATCCCCAATTCGTCAAAGCGGTCATCGAACTGCTCTGCGAGCACGGGGCGGGCAAGGTCGTTTTGGGCGAGTCCTCGATGATCAGCCTGTCCACTAGAGAGACCTTGCGCCAGGCGGGCATGCTCCAGGCGGCCGAAGAGACTGGGGCCGAGGTGGTGGTCTTCGATGAGGGCGAGTGGGTGCCGGTAAAGGTCGGCGGACGCTACCTCAAGAAAGTCGCCCTGGCCAAAGCGGGGCTCGAAGCCCAAAAGATCGTCTACGTCTGTTGCCTCAAGACCCATCGCTACGCGGATTTCACCCTGAGCCTCAAGCTGGCTATGGGCTTCGTCCGGCACCGGGATCGGGCGTGGATGCACCTCTGGCGGTTGAGCGAGAAGCTGGCCGAGCTAAATCTGGCCATTGCGCCAGACTTGATCATCGTGGATGGCCGCCGCTGCTTCATCTCCGGTGGCCCGTCCGCAGGAGAATTGCGGGAGCCCAACCTGATCCTCGCCTCAGGCGACCGGATCGCCATTGATGTGGAGGCCCTGAAGGTCATCCAGAGCTATCCGGGCCACAGCCTGAACAAGACTCCGTGGGAGTTGACCATGATCCGGCGGGCAGTGGAGCTGGGGCTGGGAGCGACGAGCGAAGCGGAGTACCGGGTCATACAGAGTCCGGTGCGAGGCTGATGATGAAGTGACAATGGGGGTCGCCTTTGCCCTGCCGCAGGGGATAGCGAACGATCAGCGGGGTATCGGGCAGCAGGACCTCGAACCAGGCCTCCCACAGGGTCTCACAGGCCACGCAGGCCTGATCCATCCGATCCAGGCGGGCCATCTTGGCGCCCTCGTAGGCCGCGCAGCGGTAGATCAGCACTTCGGCCTGAGTGGGGGTTACCATCTGGAAATCGGCGCGGAGGATGCCGCCCATGAGCACCTGGCCATAAGTGGCAATCAGACGGATGGCGTCGGCCAGATCGTCGGCCCGGCGTTTGCCCAGGGCACGTAACAAGGTGCGCATCTCGATGCGGCCAAAGGCCGTCCGCACTCTGGCGTTCAGGCGAATGGCAGCCTCCAGGCCGAATTCGTCCACCGTTTTCAGAAACCACTGTCCATCCCAGAACATGGTCAGTTTGCGCAGTATGTTCACTTTGACTTCGTCGGATAGCGGGTAGAGGTCTGGCATGGTGTGCTCCTTTGCCGGGTAGTTCGTCACCTGATGATAGCATTGATAGCCGCATTTTGTCAAGTACCGCATGGCCCGAGGCCGTTACATGAATCTGTTACTGCTGTTGATTTTGGGCACGATCTGGGGAACCTCCTATCTGTTTATCAAGGTTGTCGTGGCCGAGGTGCCGGTACTGACGCTGGTTGCCGGGCGGCTGACCCTGGCGGCTATCGCCATGTGGCTTATTCTACGCACCAGGGGGGTCTTAATGCCCCGCAGCCGGCGGATGTGGGGACGGTACGCAGTACTGGGTTTACTGGGCATGGCGGTGCCCTACTCGCTTATCTCCTGGGGCGAGCAATACATCCCCAGTGGTTTGGCGGCGCTGTTGCAGGCCACTACCCCGATCTTCACTGTCATCCTGGCCCAATTCCTTACCGACGATGAGCGAGTCACGGTAGCCAAGATCATCGGTGTGATTGTCGGCTTTGTGGGAGTGGGAATCCTGATGCTGCCCGATCTGCGCCAGGGGTTGCAGGTCAATATGTTAGGGCAGTTGGCCATTGTCGGTTCTTCCCTCTGCTATGCTGGAACGGCCATCTACGCCCGCAGCCGACTAAGGGGACAACTACCGCTGGTCTCAGCAACCGGGCAACTGACGATGGGCATGGTGCTTATGCTGCCCGTCAGTCTGCTGATAGACCGTCCTTTTGACCTGGCGCCGTCGTTGCCAGTGTTGGCGAGCTGGATGATGCTGACCATCCTGGGGACGGTCGTGGCCTATGTCATTTACTTCACCCTCATCGAGCGGACCAGCGCCACCTTCACCACGATGGTGACGTACATTATTCCCGTCAATGGGCTGATGCTGGGAGCGCTGGTGCTGAATGAACCACTGAATGTGACCGTTTTGGGGAGTCTGGTGCTGATCCTGCTGGGGGTGTTGCTGGTGAGAACTTAGATAGGAGTGAGAGCCATGCCAGAACTGCCTGAAATCACCGTTCTGGCCCGCCAGATGAAAACGGAACTGGTGGGCAAGACCTTCGCCAACGTTGAAGTGCTGCAGCCCAAGTGCCTGAATGTCCCGAAAGAGGCGTTCGTGGACGCGCTGACCGGCGCGCGGCTGCTCGATGTGAGTCATCGCGGCAAGTGGCTCTTCGTCGAGACAACCCAGGGCTGGCTGCTGCTGAATCTGGGAATGGGCGGCGAGATTCTGTTCACCACCTGCGACACGCTGCCAGAGAAGTACCGTCTCATCTTTGACTTCGACGACGATACCTGTCTGGCCGTTAACTTCTGGTGGTTTGGTTATGCCCACTTTGCGGCCGAGTTGGCCGACCACTCACCGACCGCACAGTTCGGCCCGGACGCCATGAGCCTGAGCCTGGATCAGTTCCGGGAACTGCTGCGGAGGCAGCGTGGGGCCATCAAACCCTTCCTGCTTGACCAGCGCCGGATCGCCGGTATCGGCAACGTCTACGTCCAGGACCCGCTGTTCAAGGCGAGGATCCACCCGTTGCGGCCCATCAATACGTTGAGCGACGACGAGACAATTGCTCTGTGGCGGGCCATCCAGGAGACGTTGCAGGAGAGCATTGACCTGGGCGGAAGTGCCTGGGAACGCGACCTGCACGGTGAAAAGGGCCGCTGGGACGGAAGCTATTTCCTGGTAGCCTACCGTGAGGGGCAGCCCTGTCCGACTTGCGGCACGCGGGTCGAAAAGATCAAGACCGGCAGCACCAGCAGTTTTATTTGCCCACGATGCCAACCGCTTGGTGATGAAGTATTTTGAGATCACCTCAGCTCCTATCATTGAGCGCGTCCGCGCCGCGATGCGTGGTCCGCTGCCCGGCTTTGAGGCGCAGCTCACGATGGCGCCGCGCCCCCGTCCGTTCAGTCCACCTCCCGGCGTCGAGCCCCGTCAGGCCGGGGTGCTGCTGATCCTGTACCCCATCCACGGCGTGTTACACCTGGTGCTGACCGTGCGCACGTCCGACCTGAACCACCACAGCGGTCAAGTCTCACTGCCCGGTGGCGGGTGGGAGGAAGGGGATGCTTCGCTGCAGGAGACCGCACTGCGCGAGGCTCAGGAGGAGATCGGGATCGCCACCGACGGGCTGGAGCTTCTTGGTCCCCTCACAACCATCTACGTCCCGCCCAGCAACAACATGGTTCATCCCTTTGTCGTTTACTCACCCCAACGTCCCACCTTTCACCCCGATCCCAAAGAAGTGGCCGAGTTGCTGGACGTCCCTCTGCACCTGTTTCTCGACCCGGCGACGCGGCGCGAGGAGGACTGGACCTGGCGCGGCGCGCCCTTGCACGTCCCCTTTTACTCTGTGGGTGAGCATAAGGTCTGGGGGGCGACGGCGATCATACTGGCTGAGTTCTTAACGCTGCTCACCCGACTCGATTGAATGGCGAGCTCGGTAGAGCAGGGCCGCGCAGAGGAGCGCTAACCACATGCAACTGGAAGTTGATCAGAGCCGCAAGGTCGAGCAAAGTGGCCCAACTGTCATTGCCTTTTCCAACCACGAGCAAGGTGCACTCCTGGTGCCAACTCAGCCACCCCATCAATAATAGTAAGGCCCGCACCGCGCCGCAGAGTGGGGCGATCCCTTGCGGTCGCCCTAGGCGGGTGCAAGACCCGCCCCTACCAACTAGGCAACAATCTGCCCATCAAGGAGATTGACGATGCGGCTGGCGCAACTGGCGGCATGAGGGTCATGAGTAACCATGACCACCGTTTGCCCCGTGCGATTCAGCTCGCGTAGCAGGTTCAGAATCTGTATGCCGGTGGCCCGGTCCAGGTTGCCCGTGGGCTCGTCGGCCAGGAGCAGCGGAGGCTGATTGACCAGCGCCCGGGCCACGGCCACGCGCCCTTGTTCCCCTCCCGACAGTTGGTAAGGCAGGCGCCCTTCCTTGCCCGCTAAGCCAACCTGGGCCAACACCTCACGGGCACGGGCGATTTTGGGCGCTTTGGGCAGCTTAGCAACAGCCAGCGCCAGGAGGACGTTTTCTTGTGCGGTCAGGTAGGGTAGAAGTTGCAATTGTTGAAAGACAAACCCCACGTACTCGTGGCGGAAGTCGGCCTGCTGTTCAGCCCCCAAGTCGTAGACGTTAATGCTGTCAATCGTCACCTGTCCTGTGCTGGGCGAATTCATCGCGCCCAGGATGGTAAGCAAGGTGCTTTTGCCCGACCCCGACGGCCCCATGATGGCTACAAATTCACCTTCTGCCACCTGCAGATTGACATCCCGTAGCGCATAGACCAACGCTTCTCCCGTGTTGTAGGTTTTGGTTACGGCTTGCAGTTCAATCATCAGCTCCTCCCATAATTACAACGACCGCAAGGCGATGGTAGGATCAAGTCGTGCGGCATACATCGCTGGATAGACGCTTGCCCCCAGCCCGATCACCAGTGCCCCACCCGCTGCGCCGAACGCCCACCACGGATTCCACTGCACCGGTATGGTCACATTTGCCAGGTAAGGCGTCAACAGTACCGCCGCGCTCATGCCCGCCAGCCAGCCCAACACACCCCCGGCCGTGCTCACCAGCGCCGCCTCGCTGAGGATAATCCGCATGACGTGTTGCTGGCGAAAGCCCATAGCGCGGAACAGCCCTATCTCTTGCCGCCGTTCGCTTACTGAACTGAGTATGGTCGTCAGCACTACCATCCCTCCGATGGCCGTCACCACCGCCGCCATGGCCAGGGCAAAGCGCCCCAGTTGTCTTACCGTATCCATACGTAACGTCACTGCCTGACGCAGGGCGGTAACACGTGCCTGAGGTAGTACCGCGCTGATTTGCTTGACCATGTCCTCCACAGGACAGGCGATGCAGAGCGCAGCTACCTCCACCAGGCTGATGCCGTCCGGCTTGTTCATCACCTGTTGCGCCGCCGCCAGGTCAACAAAGAGGATGTCGTCGTCCTGGGTGCCGTTCTCGGCCAAAATGCCCACCACGCGGAAAGCTTGGCCGTTCAACTCCAGCGTCGCACCGGGGTGCAGGTTCAGCGCCTGCGCCAGGCGCACCCCGGCCAGGGCGTCGTAGGTCTCAGCAGGTTCTGCCCCGTCCAGTTGCCACCATTGTTTGAGTCGCAGTTCGTCAAGGAAGCGAGCACCCGCCACCAACACCGGCCGTTCACTCAAAGTGATGGCTCCCAACAGTTTCGGCGCGATGACGCTGATATTTCGCGCATTGGGAATGGTCTGTAAGCGATCCAGGTCAGCCAGACTCAACTCGCCCACGTCGTAAGCCGCGGAGGCGACGGTTACACCGCCATAAGACAGGGACAAATCGCTGGCTTTGGGCACGATGAGGATATTGGCCCCTCTCCATCTTGGCGGCGATGTCGGTCTGCATGGTATCGGTGATAGCCACGAGCGCCACGACCGTCGCCACGCCAATGGCCAGGCCGAGCACCAGGAAGATCATGCGCCCTTTGCGCCGGCGCAGGCTATTCAAGGCGATGTCGGTTAATTGCATACGGTTCACCTTCTTAGAAATACTTCAAGCCGCCGACGAGGTCTTCTACCTGGATGGCGATGGAGTCGCCCTCGACAGCGCGCTGCAGGGGTGAAGGATTACATCCTCCCTGGACCACGTTGATCTGATCAGCGGGGAAACGCCGCCCGCAGTTGTTGCAGACTATTACGTCGCCATCTTGGCGGTAGCCTCTCTTGGCCGCAAAACAAACGTCGCAGGCGTTGAAAGCCGCCCGCACGACCCCGTCCTTGCTTTTCAGGATGAAAAACTCGACGGGCTGATCCTCGTGCATGTAAGTGTAGTAATGGGCCTTGTAATCGTCGAAGGTAGCGAGAGGGAATTGTACTGCACCGTCCTCGGCCACAGTCTGTGGATAAGGGGCGTGGCCGATGGTCGCTGCCGTAACGAGTTGAGTTCCTGCCTCCACCGGCACGCCAGACGGTTCTGGCGCGGCCGTTGCGCCCGGTGCGGGCCGCATCAAGGCAAAAACTATGCCTCCCACAATGACCAGGCTCAGCAAGAGACCACCTGCCAAGATCAGCGGGGATATGCCGCCTGACCTTTGCTCTGACGATGCTACGAAGCGGTCGCGCTTGGCCGCGCGAGCATCGGTCTGATTGTACTGTTTCTTTCTACTCATTTTTTCCTCCTGGATAGTTATGGTCTTCTACATGTACCGCAGCAACCACTCAGGGGTGATGCGGATGAAGTATCTGTTTAGCGCGGAGAATGTACCGGTGATGAGCAAGACCCCTACCCCGACCATCAGCAACCCGCTGGCGATCTCTATCGCCCGCATGTGCCGGTTGAGCCGTTTGAACCAGCCGACTGCCTGGGTCAGCAGCGCCGCCGTCAGCAGGAAGGGAACGGCCAGGCCCAGGGCATAGGTGAAGATGAATCCCAGTGCCCGCGAGGGTTCTGCAAAAGCCAGCGTCATCACCGTGCCCAGCAGTGGTCCGACACAGGGTGTCCAACCGGCAGCAAAAGCCAGGCCGAACAGGGCCGAGCGAGCGTAGCCTTGCTTTATGCCTGTTCCCATGTCCACCCGGCGAGTCATGTTGAGGATGGGGATAGTGACGATCCCCATAGTGTGCAAGCCGAACAAAATGAGAATTGCCCCGCCGATCCTGGCGATCCAATCTCTGTATTGCTGCAACGCGCTGGCCAGGATAGTGGTAGGCAGGCCAAAAACTATGACGAAGACTAAAGTAAAGCCCGCAACGAAGAACAGGGCGTGGCTGAAGACCTGCCATCGGTTGGATGCTGGGTGGCTAGAGATACTGCTTCCCGACAGGCAGCCCAGGTAAATGGGCACCAGCGGGAGAACGCAAGGCGAGAGAAAGGACAACAAGCCAGCCAGGAAGACCAGGGGAAAGCTAAAGGGATTCATAATAGAACCCTTTTACTGACATTTGACTACTGGCTACTGACGGTC
>CAYUPJ010000197.1:0-7769 GCA_964446635.1 uncultured Anaerolineae bacterium | reverse complement strand
CGTTAGAGCGTTGCAGAATTGCCGTAGTATAGGCCCTTGTGGCCGTTTTTGCGCCTAAAAGAAGCCCGCACAACGCCCACAAGGGGCTAAACTACGAATTCCGCAACGCTCTCCACGTTGACTTGAAACAGGTTGATTCAGTTAGATTTCGGTAACAGAGTCATCAGAAAACGGGTTTCTTCAGCTTTGTCCAAAGTCCAATCAATTGGTAAGACAACGGTAAATTTAGTTCCCAGATCTCTTACGCTCTCAACACGAATGGTTCCTTTATGGGCTTCAATGATTTGTTTGGCAATAGTCAAACCAAGACCTACTCCTCGGTTTGTGCCAGATCTCGATTTGTCCACTTGGTAAAATCGCTCAAAAATGTGCTCCATATCCTGGGGAGGGATGCCTACTCCTGTATCGGTTATGGTGATTTCTACTGTAGATGTAGAAGCTGTTGTCACTTTCTGGGGTAGTTTCTTAGTGTTCTGTTGTGCCTTGACGGTCACCTTGCCGGTTGGGGGGGTATGCTTCAAGGCGTTTTCCAGAAGATTGGTGAATACTTGGGCCAAACGATCCTTGTCGCCAGTTATCGGTGGCAAGACCGGTACATCTAAGGTTAGTGCTACATTGTTCTCCTTGGCTCGCAGGGCGAATTTCTCGACGCACACTTCGAGCACTCTTGCTAGGTCTACAGATTCGCACAGCATTTGGATCTGCCCTGACTCGATGCGTGCCAGATCTACAAGGCGAGACACACGATTGGCTTCACTGCTGATGATTTCTACTGCAACTGAGGTTATGCGCTGTAGAGGTTTGGCGATGGAGTGGGCAATAAGTAAAGCTAGGATAATCGAGATAGCCAGAGCCACAAGGAGCCTCTCTTAATTGATTCAGAGGGGCTCTCGTGAAGCTGCTATCATTAGATAAAAGGCGCCCCTGGAGGGACTCGAACCCCCGGCACAAGGTTTAGGAAACCTCTGCTCTGTCCTCTGAGCTACAGGGGCACCATAGCGCGCTTAAGTAAGGTACTCTTTCAGTTGGCGGCTGCGCCGGGGGTGGCGTAGACGGCGCAGGGCATTGCCCTCGATTTGGCGGATGCGCTCTCGGGTCAGGCCAAACTTTTGCCCTACTTCTTCTAGAGTGTAGCTTCTCCCATCCTGCAGGCCGAAGCGCAGGCGTAAAATACGAGCCTCGCGAGGGGTGAGGGTAGCTAAGACCTCTTCCATTTTCTCCTTCAGCAGATGTTCATAGACACTCTGAGTGGGGGCGGGGGTATTGTCGTCTTCGATGAAGCTCCCCAGTTCGTTATCCTCTTCCTCACCTATGGGCTTTTCCAAGGAGAGAGGACGCCACGACACTTTGAGCATCCATTGCACCTTGCGTGGCTCCATATCCAACTCTTCAGCTATTTCCTCAGGAGTGGGCTTGCGTCCTCGCTCTTGCTCAAGGTGTCTTGCTGCCTTGTAGAGCCGCCTAATGCGATCACTCATGTGGACAGGGACACGGATGGTGCGTCCTTGGTCGGCAATGGCCCGAGTGATGGTTTGGCGAATCCACCAGGTCGCGTAGGTACTAAATCTATAGCCCCGCTGATAATCAAACTTCTCGACGGCTTTCATCAACCCGAGATTGCCTTCCTGGATCAGATCAAGGAAGGGTACCCCTCGTCCCATGTATTTCTTGGCTATACTGACTACCAGGCGAGTGTTGGCCTTAATGAGATGCTCTCGAGCTGCTTTGCCTTCGGCAATGACTTGCTCTAATCTCCTTCGCTCTTCTGGGGCGTGACCATCCTTGCTCAGGCGGCGCTGAGCGGCCAGGCCTTTTTCCAGGAGCTTGGCCAGCCTTATTTCCTCTTGAGTGGACAGGAGGGGCACACGGGCCATCTCTTTTAGATACAAGCCAATAGAGTCATCACTGGCAATACCGCTCAAATCGAGGAGTTCTTTTTCTTCTAGTCTGTCTTCCTCTATACGTTCTTTTTCTCTCCTTACCTCTCCTTTATCGGTGATTTCTTCTCTCTCGTTATCGTGGACTTCTATACCAGCATCTTGAAAGTAAATGAATACCTCTTCCAGTTGATCTAAATTTTCTTCTGCCTCAGGAAAGGCCCCCAGTATATCATCAAGGGTAAGGTGCCCCTGAATTCCAGCCCTCTCCAGAAGCTCTGCTACGATGTCTATTTCTCTTTCTGAGTATATGTGCACCTTTCAGTCTCCATATTTTCTATAGTAACTCTTTGAGTCTTTCTAGGCGGGGATCAGTGGTTTCCTGCACGCAGTCGCAAGTCCCCTCGTTCAGGTTTTTCCCGCACTCGATGCACAACCCACGGCAGTCGGATCTGCAAAGTGGTCGCATGGGCAGATTCAGCAGGATCTGTTCTCGCAGGGCTCCTCTGAGGTCTAGGATGCCGTTCACTCCGATGGGGAATATCAGTCCCTCGTGACGTTTGATAGGGGGCAAGCCGAATTGGGCCTCTAGATGGAAATCAATCGGCTGAGAAAAGATCGTCAGGCAGCGAGCACATTCTGATTGTACCTGGCTACGCAACTCCCCTTCGCCGAAGACACCTCTATTAGTGCGTGTGAATTCAATGGTTCCCCGAACAAAATCTATGAACAGATCTTGTGCCAATTGCTGCTGGGGCTCATCTATGTCGAAGCTCACTTTGGAGCCGACTGGCCCTTCCAACAGTCTGGCCAGGTTAAACTTCATCTTCCTTTTTCTCGCCCCTTCTGGCAGGGCTTGAGAGACTCACATACAAAAAAATGCGACCTGCGGGTCCCTCGGAGATTCATTGGCTTCAAGATGGGTCTCAGTCACATTTCCTCTCAAGATATATTATAACACAATATCAGTGATATGTCAAGTATTTTTACATAACTGCATCTTGCAGGTAGGTTTTCACTTCGTCATCGGTGAGGTCGGGGAAGTGTTGGTAGAAGCTGGCCACAGCGAAGCTGCGGGTCTCGCGTGTTATTAAACATACCAATTCATCCACCAAAGGTTCAACCCGCCGCACAGAGCTGGCCGGGCTGACTGGCACAGCTACAATGACTTTTGTTGGTTCTTGCCGTCGCGCTGCCCTGACGGCAGCGATCATAGTGAAGCCCGAAGCCAGCCCATCGTCTATCAGGATGACTGTTTTGCCTTTCAGCTCTGGTGGAGGACGGTTGCCCCGATACTCTTGCCCCCGTCGCTGTACCTCTCCTAGAACCCGCTGGGCCAGGGCTGCGATTTCCTCTGGGGGAAGGCTAAGTTGAGCTACTAAAGGTTGGTTTAGGATCACTGTACCGTCGGCGGTGACAGCTCCGAAGCCCGCCTCGGGGTTGCTGGGGATGGGGATCTTGCGGGGGATGATCAGGTCAAGGGGGGCTCTCAGGGCTTTGGCCACAGAGTAGGCTACCGGCACACCACCGCACGGGATGGCCAGGACCACGGTGTTTTCGCCAGAGTATCCCCGGCGCAGCAGTTCCTCGGCCAGTTGCCGGCCCGCACCCAGCCGATCGGTGAAAACTGGGCTTTCCCTGGCGAAGATCATCTACTCTCTCCAACTATGTTCCCCGACCAGAGGCACGAAAGCTACGGCGGTCAGCCGCTCCCTTACCAGCAGGTCGCCTTGGCGCTTCACCTTAACCAGTGCCTGCGACCACCGACTCCCTACCGGAGCCACCAAACGCCCTCCATCGGCCAACTGGTCCACCAAAGGCTGGGGGACATCTGGGGCAGCAGCCGTGACGATGATAACTTCGTAAGGGGAGTGTTCCGGCCAGCCCAGCGTGCCATCGCCCACCCTGACCACCACGTTGTCGTAGCCCAGTTGAGCGAGGACTTTCTCCGCTTGTTGAGCCAATACGTCGTGGCGCTCTATGCTGTACACTTGATGGACCAGGCGGCTCAGGATGGCTGCCTGGTAGCCGGAGCCCGTGCCGATTTCTAGCACCTTTTCTTGCCCTGTGAGCTCCAGAAGTTCGGTCATCAGAGCTACGATGTAGGGTTGGGAGATGGTCTGTCCGTGTCCGATGGGGAGGGGCCCGTCGCAGTAGGCCAGGCCGCGCATGTCCTCTGGGATAAACAGGTGGCGAGGTACCTGGCGCATGGCATCCAGCACTCGCTTGTCCCTGATGCCCCGGCTAGCCAATTGGCTCTCGACCATGTGTTCGCGCTCTTTCTCATAGTTTGTGCTCGGACTCCGGCCTTTGCCTCGCCTCAGCATCGCTCTTTCTCCAGATCACTTGCTGACCCTGTCTGCTTTTAGCTGGAGCCAATTATACCACAGAAGGCTGAACTTATCCACTTTCAAGACAAATAGCCGAGGCCTCTATTGACCTCGGCTATGCCAGTGTTTCCACAAGACCATGTCCTATTATCGTTGCCTCTCTGGGCTGGAGGAGCTTAAGCTTGAACTAGCTCCAACTGTGAACTTTCGACATTCTCAGAATTAGCCGCCCTTTGCTGGTGTTGTATGGCACTGCTTTTATAGTTCCAGGAATCACGACTGTTTTCGAGGTATTCGTGCAACATTCTCAGGCTGTACCTGCGATGGCCGCCGGGTGTACGGAAGGGAACGATTCCGCCCTCTCTTTCTATCCTGCTCAAAGTGAACAAGCTCACCCGCAGGTATTGAGCAGCCTCCCTGGCATTGAGTAGAGATAGCTTCTCGTCTAGCACTTCGTCTTTCTTGTTCATCTCTGCCATCTTTTCACTCCCCCTTGACCTAGAAGCTGGTGTGTCAAATCAGAATGGAGGACACGACTATACCCGGCCAACTTCCTGATGCGAAGTAACCAAGCAAGGGGTCAGCAAGCTAGGCGAGGACTTTGAAGCAGAGGGGGAAGGCGAGGCCCCCGGAGGCTCGGAGGAATGACCTCGCCTTCCTCAATTAGGCTCCTGCGTCCCCACGCCAGGAGTTGCACCATCAATATTATACTGGCTTTCGTTTCAGCAAGCAAACGAAAAACGAGGAGAAACCTTAAAATCTCGCCGAGCAAACCTTAAAATTTCGGAGTGGTTTCAACCGAATTCGTAAGTATACCACCTGTTTATGTTAGCGTTTTCCTTGCACTTCCTCCTCCAAGCGGGCGAAGAATTCGACTGTGTAGCGATGTCGCCCCGCGGCTATCTGACGGGCAGTGGCGGTGAAGAGTGCTTCCTTAAGCCGGGAGAGCTTGAAGACGAACTCGTGAACCGGTGTGTAATCTGTAGACTGGAACTCGGAGAGGGGGCCAGCAGGTGGTTCCGCCCAGAGGCGCTGGCCTTGTTTGCCGGCCAGGGCGTAGGCCCGAGCAATACCGATGGCTCCTATGGCGTCCAGTTTGTCAGCATCGTAGAGAACCTTAGCTTCCAGTGTCTGGGGAACGATTTCATCCCGGAAGCGGTGGGAGGCGATAGCCTGGGCCACAGCTTCTACCTTGTCAGCGGGGTGACCGGCCAGGATCTGGCGGGCCCGCTCGGCTCCCACCTTGGCGTGGCAAGCCCCAGTGCGCGCCTCTTCGGCCCGAGCCACGTCGTGGAGGAGCGTAGCTGCCCGCACAATCTCCATCTCGGCCCCTTCCGCCTGGCCGATGCGCTCAGCCAGGGCCAGCACCCGCAACACGTGATCGAAGCCATGGGCGGCATCGGAGTCACTGTAATACTGGCGCGCTTCTTCTATCCCGATCATCGCTTTGCCCTCGTTTGGTTGGGGATGCGCCCAAAGCAGGGACGGGGGAAGTCGGCGATGTTCTCCCTCTCTAGTCTCTCCCAAAGGCGCTGGCGGATGTCGTCTTTGGTGGTCATTATCTTCTCCGCAGAGGCACTGTTCAGACTGTCATTGCGAGTCGGCCATGGCGTGCCCCGCCATTCTAAAGGACAGAAACCGTGACTGTCATTGCGAGGAGGCGGTCTTTGCCGACGAAGCAATCCCCAAGTCGCGAGTTGGAGATTGCTTCGCAAAAAGCGCTCGCAATGACATTACAAGTTTCTGAGTAGGGCGCAGTGTGTGCGCCCGAAGCAATCTCCAACGTGCGTAGGGGATTGCTTCGCCCCTGCGGGACTCGCAATGACATACCTGTTCCCTCTACTTCCCAGGTTTGATTGACTGACTCGGCTGAATGCCTATTGGCAGAGATCAGCGATCAGACGAGTGATTTCCAAAGTCGCTTCCGGTCGTGCCAGACGGCAGGCGTTCCGGCCTATTCGACTCAGTTCCTCGTTTCCTGGATTTAACCATTCCTGCAGGAGACTGGTTATCTCCCTCGGTTCCTCGGCCAAGCGCCCGACGCCGTTTTCCACCACGTAGGCAACGTTGAGTTCCTCCTGGTAGGGGATGGCCCCGCTGATGATGATGGGCAGCCCGCAGGCGATGGCCTCGCTGATGGTGGCCGGCCCGGCCTTGGTGATGATGACCTCGGAAGCGGCCATCAACTGCGGCATATTGTCTACGAAGCCGAAGACCGTGGTTGGAATCTCCCAATCTACACTTTCGAGCCGCTGTCTCAGTGACCCATTGCGACCTGCTACCACCAGAAGTTGGGCAGGGAGGCGTGCCTCGGCGATGGCTCTGGCAATGCGGAAGACCCTGCCCATCCCCTCGCCGCCTCCCACGAGCAGGACGGCTGGTAGAGCAGGCTTCAAACCCAGCTTGCCCTTCAGATCGCTTTTCCTCCCAGAATCATGGCCAAACTTCAGGCTTACTGGCAGCCCAATCACCTTGATCTTCTGAGGCGACAAGCCACAGGCCAGCCCTCTCTGGCGGGCCGCATCGCTGGGGACAATGCAGAGGTCAACGTTGGGACAGAACCATGAGACGTGAGTCCGCACCAGATCGGTGACCACGGTGATCACGGGAATGGACTTGTCTAGCCCTCTCCTGGCCTGTACGGCCAGATGGTTGCCCAGGGAGTGGACCGAGACAACAGCCTGCGGCATCGTCTGGCGAAGCAGCTGCCCCAGCCTGCTTCTAGCCCAGGGTATAAAAAGATTCAAGAAGAACGCCATCCGCCTTTGGTCGTCGCTCGTGCGCCAAAACCAGCCCCACAGAGAGCCACTGTACTTGACAGAGGGGCGGTACAGTTGGCCGGCGCGATTCAGGGGGAAGGGCGTGCCATCGGCGATAAAATCGAAGAACTGCACGTCAAACTCACCTGGCTCAATGTGCTCCAACCCCTCGGCGATGGCCTCCGCCGCACTGCGGTGCCCGCCGCCGGTATCGGACATGAGGATGAGAACCTTTTTGGGCATTGTGGAGATTGGTCTTGGAGTGAAGCTGTGAAATTAGAATCGGCACCCCAGGAGCAAGAATTCTAGGGAGAGCGAGGGGACGCCACACACCGAAACCCGATGTCGAAGCGCGGCAACGCGGCGTAGTTGCGGTTGGCCGCCCGCGCGATGTTCTGATCATAGTACATCGAGCCGCCACGCAGCACACGGACGATCCCTGCGTCGGGCCCCTGAGGGTTGCTGGAAGGCGACTGCCCGTAGTAGTCGCTGTCATACCAATCGGCCACCCACTCCCCAACGTTGCCAGCCATATCGTAGGCCCCGTAGGGGCTGGACCCGTCTCGATAGCTGCCTACAGCGGTGGTGTCATGAGGACCAGACTCCACCGAGTTCACTTTGTTGGCATCCCACTCGTCTCCCCAGGGCCACATTCGCCCATCGGTCCCTCGTGCTGCCTTCTCCCACTCTGCTTCCGTGGGAAGGCGCTTGCCTTTCCAGTCACAATAAGCCTTGGCATCATCCCACGCATTGGTGTCAACTTAAGGCCCTCCGGTGGGCAAAGGCGTGCGGCGCAGGCGAGC
>CAYUPJ010000196.1:0-7951 GCA_964446635.1 uncultured Anaerolineae bacterium | reverse complement strand
CGGA
Source organism: uncultured Anaerolineae bacterium (assembly GCA_964446635.1). Classification (GTDB taxonomy): domain Bacteria; phylum Chloroflexota; class Anaerolineae; order VGOG01; family VGOG01; genus CAYUPJ01. The sequence continues at coordinate 7,947 of CAYUPJ010000196.1, read as the reverse complement.
GGCGACCATCTCGCCCATCTGACTCAACAGGTCGAAGGCCTGATCGTGCTCGGCCTGAGTGGGCCCAGCCAACTGGCGGATCAAGCGAGGAACGTGGTCCCGGTATTGGCCATAGAGGCGCTCGGCCGTCGGACGCATCTGAAGGCGGAGTTCAGCGCTGGCCTTCAGGATCTTTAGGTTAGGCATTTGTACCTCCTTCGTTGATTGCCGAAACGTAGGTCATCTCTTACGATAGTGTATTGCTTCGCCAAAAGCTGCGGCCTTGGCCGCTTCCATGATGGCCTCAGGTAGGGTAGGATGGGCATGGATGGTCCCGGCGATGTCCCTGGCCGTGGCTCCCATCTGGATGGCCAGGGTTCCTTCGGCGATGAGGTCGCTGGCCTGAGGCCCCATGATGTGCATACCTAGAACTTTGCCCGATTCCCTCTCGCACACCAGCTTCACCAGGCCGGCCGTCTCTCCCATGGTGAGGGCCCGCCCACTGGCTGAGAAGGGGAACCGAGACACCTGGTAGTCCAGTCCCGCCACCTTGGCTTCCTCCTCGGTCAGCCCCACGCCGGCAATCTCCGGCAGGGTGAAGACGCAATTGGGCACAGCGCGGTAGTCCATGGCTGCAGGGTCGCCCAGGATGTTTTCCACCGCCACCTCCCCCTGGCGGCTGGCCAGGTGAGCCAGCATCACCCCTCCGGTCACATCGCCGATAGCATATATACCTGGTACGCTGGTGGTCAGGTGTTCGTCTACCACGATGGCTGCCCGCTCCCGTTTGACCCCCAACTCCTCCAGCCCCAGCCCCTCGGTGTAGGGCACCCGCCCCGTGGCTACCAGCACCTTCTCTGCCTCAATCTCCTCGCCAGAGTCGGCAACCGTCACCGCCAGCCTGTCTCCCTTGGGCCGGATCTCCTCCACCCGCGCTTGCAGGTGCACCTCCACCCCTCCTTGCTGAAGGTAGCTCTTATAGCGACGGGACAGTTCGCCGTCCACAGTGGGCAGCAGGGTGGGGAGCATCTCCAGCACGGTAACCCTTGTACCGAGAGCGTGGAAGATACTGGCGAACTCCAGGCCGATCACCCCCCCGCCTATGACGGCCAGGCTGTCCGGAACCTCCTCCAACTCCAAGATGTCATCACTGGTGAGGACGCCCGGCGCATCTAAACCGGCGATGGGGGGGCTAGCGGGGACAGAGCCAGTGGCGATGATGATGGTTTTGGAAGTTAGATGTTGGAAGCCTGCCCTGAGCCGAGTCGAAGGGGTAGCCGAAGGGTTGGAAGCTTGCCCTGAGCCTAGTCGAAGGGTTGGAAGCTGGTTGCCGTTTACCGGTTTCACGAGAACCAGGCCGGGCTTGGGGATGGTCGCTGTTCCCGACAAGACCTCCACCTCGTGAGCTTGCAGCAGTCCCTCTACCCCTCCCACCAGGCGGGCCACAATCTCGTCCTTGCGGGCCATGATGCGGGCAAAATCAAAGGCTGGCTCCTCGACGATCACCCCGAAGGCTGGGGCCTCCTCCACCAAATGCAGCACCTCGACACTTCGCGCCAGAGCCTTGGTGGGGATGCAGCCACGGTTAAGGCAGGTGCCGCCGATGCGATCCTTTTCCACCAGGGCCACCTTAGCCCCCAGTTGGGCAGCGCGGATGGCTGCAACATATCCTCCCGGCCCCCCGCCGATGACGACAAGATCATATGGCTGGGTCACTTACCACCTCCCTACGCACGAATAGGTTTCGGGCTTATTATAGCCTAGCTTGGCCGCTTTGACAACTTCTAATAAGTACGCTATAATGTAAGTGTTGAGTGGAGCCGCTAACTCAATGGTAGAGTATCGGCCCTTTAAGCCGAGAGTTGTGGGTTCGAGCCCCGCGCGGCTCATTGGTGATAACTGAAGAGTTCCTAAGTGTTGATAAAATCCAGGCGCAGCGAGGTAGCTCAACAGGTAGAGTGCCCGGCTGTTAACCGGAAGGTTGTGGGTTCGAAGCCCACCCTCGCTGCCTTCTACTCGTGGTGCAAACCATGGGGCGAAAACGGTCGGGGATCGTCTAACGGCAGGACGCGGGACTTTGGATCCTAAAATCCAGGTTCGAATCCTGGTCCCCGAGCCATAGCCATTGTGTGAAGGGGGGCGGAATGCCCCCCTTCACACAACTACATAGACCCCAAAGGAGGAAAGACCCATGACCTGGCGCAAATGGTTTGGCCTTATACTCTTGGTTGTGCTCCCTCTGTTGCTGATTCCCACCCTCATCGCCGCGGATCCCACGCCGGACCCGCCTACGCTCCAGAAGATCCCCCTGAACCTGCGGGTTAAGATCGAGCCTCAGGTTCTCAAGGAATTGGATTCCAGTGAGAAGACCACCTACCTCGTCTACCTGGCCCAGCAGGCCGACCTGGCCCCGGCGCAGCGGATCCAGGAGAAACTGACCCGCCGCCAGACCGTCGTATCGTCCCTGCAAACCGTGGCCGAGAGGAGCCAGCGAGGGATCCGGGCTTATCTGGACGAGCAACGAGCCTCAGGCCATGTTGAGGGATACATCCCCTTCTGGGTCTTCAACGGCCTGGCCGTGACCAGCGACCTGGAGACCCTTCTGGCTCTGGCCGCCCGCCCAGAGGTAGAGAAGATCCGCGCCAATCACACCCATCAACTCCCAAATCCAAAGCCCAATACCCAATATCCAATACCCAATACCCAATCCATAGAGTGGAACATCGCCAAGGTGCGAGCCGACCAAGTATGGCGCGAATTCGGCATCACCGGCCACGGGGTGGTGGTGGCCAATATGGACACTGGCGTGGACTGGACCCACCCCGCCCTGCAAAGCAAATATCGCGGCGCCACTGGAAATCACCAGTACAACTGGTTCGATTTCACGGGCACCTACCCCGATGCCCCCGACGATGGCTACCACCACGGCACCCACACCATGGGCACCATTGTGGGAGACGACGGTGTTGGAAATCAAATCGGCATGGCCCCTGGTGCTCGATGGATCGCCGTCAAAATCTTCGATGATTCCGGCTTAACCAATGATGTGAAGATCCACCAGGGCTTCCAGTGGATACTGGCCCCTACTGACCTCAACGGTGAGAACCCGGATCCCAGCAAAGCCCCCGACGTGGTCAACAACTCCTGGGGCAGCATGAACGGAGCCGATCCCACCTCCTGGCCCGATGTTGCTGCCTGGCGGGCCGCGGGCATCTTCCCTGTCTTCGCCGCCGGCAACGAGGGAGAAATGGGCGCTGGGTCCGTGGGCTCACCAGCCAGCTTCCCCCACGCCGTGGCCGTGGGCGCCACAGATCGCAACGACTCCCTGGCCAGTTTCAGCGGCCTGGGCCCTTCCTTTTGGGATGAGACCAAGCCTGAGGTCAGCGCCCCCGGCGTGGACATCCGCTCCAGCATCCCCGGCGGCGGCTACGAGGGGGGCTGGAGTGGCACCTCCATGTCTACCCCCCACGTGGTTGGTTTGGCAGCTCTGCTGCTGGAGGCTGATCCCACTCTGACTCTAGACGACCTGGAGAACTTCATGAAATACACCGCCGCCGATTTGGGCGAGCTTGGCCCCGACAACGCCTTCGGCGCCGGGCGGATTGACGCCTACGAGGCTGTCCGCTGGGCGCTGGGGGCGGGGAAACTGTATGGCCAGGTGATGCGAATCAGCGAATCAGCGAATCAGCGACCTGCTCCCCTGCTCCCCCGCTCCCCTGCTCCCTTGCTTATTCCTGAGGCCGCTGTTAGCGGTGTCAGCCAAGCCGGTGACCGATTCGTCACTACCACGGATGCCACGGGGACCTACACGGTGAGCGTGCCGGGGGGCTTCTACGACGTCACGGCCAGAGCCTTCGGTTACCTCCCGGCTACGGTGGAGGGAGTGCAAGTGATCACGGGCTACATGTCCATGCGAGACCTGTACCTGGAGCCAGCCCCCACAGGGACCCTCAGCGGTCGGGTGATGGGGGGGGGGGCCGGGGAGGGGGGTACCACGATCCAGGTGTTGGGCACTCCGGCCTCGGCGACGGCTGACGCTGATGGGTTCTACAACCTGACCCTGCCAGTGGGCAGCTACACCGTGGAGGCGAGCCTGAGGGGGCATCAGATCCAGCGGGCGGTGGTCAGCATCGCTGAGGGGACGGTGACCGCGCAGGACTTCATCCTGCCCATAGTCCCCTCCCTCCTGCTGGTGGATGCCAATGCCTGGCTCGGGGACAACGTCACTCTTTACTACCAGTACGCTCTGGACAAGGCGGGCTACCTCTACGACACGCGCCTGATTACCGACACGACCTATATTCCTACCGCCGAGGAGCTGGAAGCCTACGACGTGGTCTTATGGGCCAACCCATTGGCGTCACCGGGCTACATCGGCGCCGACGGGGCCCTGATGGGCTATTTGGACAACGGGGGAAAGCTCCTCATCTCCGGGCAGGACGTTGGCTACTGGGATGAGTATCAAAGCTACGCCCCGCTGTTTTACGCCAACTACCTGCACGCCGACTTCGTCGGAGAACCGCAGACTCTGGATCCACTGATCGGAGCCGACATCCTGGAGGGATTGACCCTCATCCTCAACGACACGTACGCTTACAAGAACACGGGCTTCTGCACCTTTTTTGGCTGCTTCTATCCCGATCAGATCGAACCTGCCGACGACGCTGCCTTGCCCATCATCGCCCATCCCAATGGAGTCATCCACGGACTCAAGGCCGAATCACCTCCCTACCGTGTGATCTACTTTGGGTTTGGCCTGGAGAGCGTCGGCCCCCGCGATGCGCTGGCCCAGACGGTGGATCGCGCCATCACCTGGTTCACCTTGCCCTCCCTGACCAAGACGGTAGACAAGGAGACGGCCATCCCAGGCGAGGTATTGACCTACGCATTTACCCTGAACAACATCGGTGCGACCGATCTGCCGGGGGTCAGCCTGACCGACCCCATACCGGAGTACACGGTCTACGTTCCCGACAGCGCCACCGGCGGCGTGATCTACGATCCGGATCTCGACCGCATCCAGTGGAGTGGCACCCTGCCGGCCACGACCTGGATGACCTTCGCCTTCCAGGCCATAGTCGAGGCGCCGCTGGCCGGGGGAACGGTCATCACCAATACGGCCACCCTGGACGACGGGGTGGGGCACATCCTTCGGGCCAGTGCGACGACGACGGTGATGGGGCCTGACCTGACGAACTGGACCAAAACAGTGGACAAGGTCATGGCCCTGCCCGGCGATACCCTGGCCTATACCATTACTCTGCGCAACTCGGGTCCCGTTACGGCCACCAACGCTAGTCTGGTGGATCCCATCCCGGCCCACACGACCTACGTGCCGGGGAGCGCCACCGGCGGGGCGGTCTACAACTCAGGCCTGGATCAGATCGAGTGGGTGGGGGATGTGCCGGGGAAAAGCGCAGAGGAAGGTCAATACACCTGGACCGACAGCGACATGCCCGGCGGCCCGATCTACGAGTGGGTGGACATCACGGAGATTGGCACCCCTATCACAGGTCTGGGGGATGACACCAACCACGGCCCCTTCCCCATCGGTTTCTCCTTCCCCTTCTTCGGGGAGGAGTTCACCCAGTTCTACCTCAGCGCCAATGGCTTCCTGAGCCTGTCGCCCATCTCTGGCCGCAACTTCAGCAACCTCGAACTGCCCAACCCCTCGGCTCCGGCCAACTTGCTGGCCCCCTTCTGGGATGATCTCAACTTCACCTCAGCCGGGGACGCCTATTACTCCCCCCTCCCCTTCATCCCCCCCAGTGGGGGGAAACCCCCCCTTGAATCCCCCCCGTTAAAGACGGGGGGGACAGAGGGGGGGGGGCAGGACACCCTGGTGGTCTCCTACGTGGGGGTGCCCCGCTACGCCGCCGGCGGCCCCTATACCTTCCAGGCCATCCTGCGGGCCGACGGCTCTCTCACCTTCCAGTATCAGACGATAGGCGAGCCCCTGGATGAGGCCACCATTGGCATCCAGAACGCCGACCGGTCCCAAGGGCTGACCATCGCCCACCATGAGGCCTACGTCCATGACGGCCTGGCAGTCCTTGTCTCTCCCCCTTCACCACCCATTCCGCCGCCCACCATCACCTTTCAGGTGGAGATGGACGAGCCGCTGCCCACCAACATGGTGATCACCAACACGGCCACCCTGGACGATGAGCTGGGACGGACCCTCCGGGCCAGCGCAATGACCACGATCATGGGGCCTGACCTGGCCAGCTCGACCAAGACAGTGGACAAGACCGAGGCCCTGGCTGGCGAAACCCTGACCTACATCATCGCCCTGGAGAACACGGGTTCCGTCACCGCTACCGCAGTCAGCCTGGTGGACCCCATCCCTGAGAACACGGTCTACGTGCCTGGCAGTGTCACCGCTGGAGCCATCTACAACCCGGCCTTGAACCAGATCGAGTGGCTGGGGTCGGTGCCGGTAACACCAGGCTATACCTGGACCGACAGCGATCAGCCCGCAGGTCCAACCTATGCCTGGGTGGACATCACGGACATCGGCACGCTCATCACCGATCTGGGAGACGATACCAACGTCGGCCCCTTCCCCATTGGCTTTTCGTTCCCTTTCTACGGGAGCAACTTCACCACCTTCCGCCTGTGCTCCAATGGCTTCCTGAGCCTCACCAGCCCTTCAGTGGCTTACGGGAATGTAACCTTGCCCAGCGGCGAGGAGCCCTTTAACCTCATCGCCCCCTTCTGGGACGATCTCACTTTCTCCACCGGTGGGGAAGCCTACTATTCCTCCCCTCTTTCCCCCCCACTGGGGGGGAAAGAGGGGAGGCGGGACACCCCTTCGGCAGGCTCAGGGCAGGCTCTGGTGGTGTCCTACGTGGAGGTTCTCCACTTAGGTAGTGGTGGTCCCTTCACCTTCCAGATCATCCTGCGGGCCGACGGCTCGATCACCTACCAGTACCAGACGATGGTGGCGCGTCTGGATGAGGCCACCATCGGCATTCAGAACGGCGATGGCACTCAGGGGCTGACCATTGCCCACGACGAACTCTACGTGCACGACGAGCTAGCTGTTCTGATCTTGCCTCCTCCCCCACCGCTCGCCATCGCCTTCCAGGTGAACATCGCCGACTCGCTGCCGCCGGAGACCATTATCACCAACACGGCGATCATTGAGGATGGACAGGGTATTACTTACGAGCTTCAGGCGACGACCCGGGTCAACACCATCGAGCTAGAGGGCTCGACCAAGGAGGTGGATAAGAACGTGGCTGTTCCAGGCGAGGTTCTGACCTACACCCTCACGCTGCGGAACGCGGGGACCGCCGACGCGACGGATGTGACCGTCGTAGACCCCATCCCTCCTCACACTGTCTACCAGCCGGGCAGCGCCACCGGCGGAGCAATCTATGACGAAGCTACCAACCGCATCCTATGGAGTGGCGATGTGCCGAGCGGTGAACAGGTCTCCTTCTCTTTCGCCGTGAGGACCGTGCCTCCCCTGCCAGATGGTACACCCATTGTCAACACAGCTACCATTGACGACGGCGTGCAGTCGCCCTTCACGCGGACGGCCACTACGACGATAACCGCCCCGGATCTGAGCCCTTCGGAGAAGCTGGTCAGCTCCCCCCCCTCTTTCCCCTCCACTGGGGGGGATGAAGGGGGGGCGGTGAGTCCCGGCCAGGTGCTGACCTACACCATCCTGGTGAGGAACGGCGGCAGCGGCCCGGCCACGGTCACCCTGACCGACACCCTTCCCACCGAGGTGGTCTACGTCCCCGGCTCGGCCTGGGCAGGCAGTGGCGGGCCAGCCGTCTACGATGACGCCACCCATCGCCTCACCTGGAGCGGGCCCGCGCCGGTCAGGGGCATGGCCACCGTGCGCTTCGCCGTGCAGGCTACAGGCCCAGGCCCCATCACCAACAGCGTGCTCCTCGACGACGGAGCAGGCAACGTGATTGAGAAGCGAGTGACGACAGGAGGCAAGGAGTA
>CAYUPJ010000195.1:0-7970 GCA_964446635.1 uncultured Anaerolineae bacterium | reverse complement strand
CATGGGCAGTGATTCCAGCTTGGATCAAGATGCGGCTGATGATGAGCAGGCTCAACATACTCTGTACCTGCCCGACTACTATCTGGCCAAGACACCGGTGACCAACGCCCACTACGCTGCCTTTGTGCAGGCTACCGGCCATCACCCTCCGGAGCGTTGGATAGACAGGCAGCCACCAACAGACAAAGAGGATCATCCTGTGGTGTACGTCTCCTGGCATGACGCTGTAGCCTACTGCCATTGGCTGGCCGAGGAAACCGGCCAGCCTTACCGCCTCCCCAGCGAGGCCGAATGGGAGAAGGGCGCACGCTCATACGACTTGCTGAACATGGCGAGCAACGTGTGGGAGTGGACACAGAGTGTTTGCCAGGTCTACCCCTATGGTCAAGAGGAAGGCTGGGAAGATATCAGGAGTGGAGTAGGCCGGGTGTTGCGGGGTGGCTCGTGGTACCGCAATCAATGGTACGCCCGCTGCACGCTCCGCTACGGGGTCTACCCTGACACCCGCTATCACTACCTCGGGTTTCGGGTGGCGGCTGCCCTGGCTTTCCATAGTTGATTTCTGTTTGCTGGGACGCCAGCTTCTGTATAAGAAGCCACCTGCGTCGAGCGCACAGGTGGCTTCTTGTTATGTGCGGAATGGGTGGAAATATGATATAATATTGCCAAACGAATTGAAATCTGCTATAATGTGTTTGGCAATGAAAGGAGGCAAGAGACATGGAACACAGTAAGTATGTTGTTCTTCGTACCACCGGTCGTAAAGACCCAGGCGATGCTTACGCTCGACCTGCCTACAGGGGATTCCCTCCAGCAGAGGGCGCCGATCTGCGGGTCGAGGTCGAGTCGCTCGCCAAACGCGATATCGTCGAATTGCGGCGAGACCCCCATGTCGTGAGCATCGCGCCGCCCATGCCAGTTAAGCTGGTCAAGCCCACTGCAACTGAGGCCGTAGAGGCACTCCACGAGGGGACGACCTGGGGGGTTGTTGTGACCGGCGTGGCCGAGAGCCCTTTTACCGGCCACGGTGTCACTGTGGCCGTTCTGGATACAGGGATTGATGCTGAGCACGAGGCCCTTCAGGGGGTTGAGTTGATACAGCAGGATTTCACCGGCGAAGGCAACGGCGACGGTCACGGTCATGGTACGCATTGTGCGGGTACCATTTTCGGCCAGGAGGTCAACGGATTCCGCTTCAGCATGGCGCCAGGCGTTCGGCGGGCACTGATAGGTAAAGTGCTGGCCTCGGACGGTTCGGGTTCGACCGAGCAAATCTGTCGGGCCATTCAGTGGGCCGTCGAACAAGGAGCGCACGTCGTCTCCATGTCTCTTGGTTTCGATTTTCCAGGCCTGGTTGACTACTGGGTGAGCCAGGGAGTTCCCATTGACCTGGCTACATCTCGAGCCCTGGAGGCTTACGGAGCCAATACTCGCCTGTTTGACAGTCTGGCCATGTTGGTGCGCGCGCGGGGTGCACTATTCCAGGGAACCTTGCTCGTCGCAGCCGCCGGGAACGAAAGTAAGCGCAACATCAATCCAGATTACGAACTCGCTGTTGCGCCGCCAGCCGCTGCTGAGGGAATCGTTTCCGTGGGTGCACTCCAGACTGCGGGTGAACCACACGGCGCTTTGACCGTGGCAGATTTCTCCAACACCGGTCCGAATATCAGTGGTCCTGGCGTTCGCGTAACTTCAGCCAAAGCTGGAGGTGGCTATGTTGCCTATAGCGGTACGAGCATGGCGACCCCCCACGTGGCGGGTATTGCGGCGCTCTGGGCTGAGAAGCTGCTAGCCGAGAGCGGCAGGCTCGATATCGTCGAACTCACCGCCCGATTGATTGGTCGGGCAACGAAAGAGCGATTGGCCGCTGGCTTTGATCCAATGGCTGTGGGTGCGGGCCTCGTGCAAGCCCCGCTCGCATAGGCTCATGGCTTGCATATTTCCAGAAAAGCCACCTGTTCGCACCTACCACATCTATCCGTAGTCTAATTACGGCGGTCTTCCAGTTCCTGCTAGCCACCGTAGAGCACTAGTCCGTCCTTACCCAAATCCTCTCCCCATCGGTCACCACTTCGATGGTGCCCTGCTCGTCGGTGCGCAAGATGCGCTCTTCACCCACCAATTCCTCTAACCTACCCAATACCTGGGGCGCGGGTTGGCCGAATTTGTTGTCGGCGCCCACGGAGATAACCACCAGCTTGGGATTCACCGCCTTCAAGAAGGCCGCACTCGATGAGGTGTTGCCACCGTGGTGAGGAACCTTGAGCAGCGTGCTGGCTAGCTCCTGACCCGAGGCGACCAACATTTCTTCTGCTGCCTCCTCGATATCGCCTGGGAGCAGGAAAGAGCTCTGCCCCATCACCAGGCGAGTGACGACGGAGTTGTTGTTGGCGTCGGCATTGGTGTACTCCATCAACTGGGGTCCAGGGTGAAGAACCTCGAGCTCTACGCCATCCCCTGTCTCGATGCGCATCCCCGCACGAGCTGAGGGGGCAGGAATTGCTTTCTCCTCAATCAGTTCCTGCCAGCGCTCGTACATCGGGTTGTTGTGCTCGTACCCGCTGTCGAGCACCTGCCCCACGCGATAGCGCTCCAAAACCGGGATCAGCCCCGCGATGTGGTCCTCGTCGGCGTGGGTGAGGATGACCAAATCGAGGCTGCGATCCCAGAAGGGCATTCTACGGCCCAAAGCACTGATCAAAGTCGTGGGGCTTGGCCCGCCATCAATGAGGATCTGTTGGCCACGGGGGGTCTCGATGAAGATGGCATCGCCCTCGCCGACATCGAGGAAAGTGACGTGGAGCTTGCCATCGGGCAGGCTGGCTACCGTGACCCAGACGAGGATGGCGGCGACGGCCAGGCCGGCGATGAGCACCTTGGTGGAGAGGCGGTGGGTCAGGCGGCGCCACAGGAACTTGAGGCGCGAAGTCTCCTGTTGGCTCACCAGCGTAGCTCCGGCCAGCAAACCATAGTAGAGCCAGACGAGGCTGGGGCTGAAGCGTCCCAGGTTGAGGGAGGCGTAGGGGAAACTGGCTGTGATCTCGACCATGCGGATAGTGTAGGTCAGGAAGAGCCAGGCTATCCAGCCCAGGACCTGGCCTAGTGGCAGCCAGATCAGGCCGGCGATGGTCGCTAGGCCGCCAAGAAGCATCACCCCAGGCTGGGCAGGCAAAACGGCGAAGTTGCTGAACAGGGTGGCCAGAGACAACTGACGGAAGTGATAGACAATGATGGGCATGGTGGTAATTGTAGCTGCGAGAGTGACGATGAGAGCTCCGTTCAAGAGCTCGACAGCCTGCTTGACGGTTCCGGGCGAGAATACCTTAGATAGCAGCCTCTCAAACCAGCTTTGCAGAACGGGGGTATAGAGGATCAAGCCCAAGGTAGCAGCAAAGGACAACTGAAAGCCCACGTCCCACAGGGTCTGAGGGTTGATGAGGGTCATCAACATGGCAGCGGCCATCAGCAAGGTGAGGGCCTGAGTCTGGCGGCCATAGTGAGTGGCGATGACGTAGAGACAGCCCATGATGGCTGCCCGCACTACTGCTGCCGAAGCTCCCACCAGGATGGTGTACACGATGATGCCGGCCAGGGCCACCGGCATGGCCCGCCGCTTGCCGAAAAGGCGGATGCTGAGGCCGCTGAAGACTCCGGCTATTATCGAGATGTTGAAGCCTGAGATAGCGATAATGTGGGCAGTGCCTGTGGCCGAGAAGGCTTGCCTCAGGTCGGCCGGGATGCCGGTCTCGACCCCCAAAAGGATCCCCGTCAACAGCGCGGCCTGGGGCTCAGGCAGGATGAGGGCGATAACCCTTTGGGCCTGCCTCTTGAAAGCTAAGAGGGCTCTCGTTAAAGGGCTGCCTCGACCACGATTTATGAGGCTGATCTGGGAACGCCGCAAGATCGAGTGGATGCCCTGACGAGCCAGATACTCTCGATAGGAAAAGTCCTCTAACTCCGGTGGGGTCTCCAGCAGTCCCTCGATTTCCAGCTCGTCGCCGTAATCGTACTCGGGATAGCGAGGAGCGCGCACCAGCACGGTGCCTTTCACCTCGCGCTCCTGATCCTCCACCTCTATCTTAACAACTGCCACCCGCAGGTTGGTGTAGGTATCTCGCACATCGGCCTCGCCGCTGACAACGCCTTTGATCTTGACCCAGCCCTGGTTGTTGTAGTTAGCCAGGTGGCCTTCGTCGAAGCTTTGGGGAGGGGCACTGGCGTTGGAGCGCAGAACGCCCAGGAGCAGAAAGAGGCAGCAGACGCTGATCAGCCTGACTCGCTGATCCTTTCGCCACAGGAGCAGGCTCGCCAGGGGCAGGGATGTCAGCAGCCAGACGAACCCCGACGGCAAGTGTAGGAGTGAGCCCAGGAAGATGCCTGCCAGCCAGGCGCAGCCGAGATAGATGAGGGTCATAGCGACTTCCAGATCTCGCCCAGACTCACGGCAAGGCCATCGAAAACGGCTTCCTGTCCCGACGGCAGAGGATCTGCACCACGTGGCGGCCGGAATAGAGGCTCGGAGGAACGCCGCCGCCCGGCATCACCCACTGCCCGGCCATGTAGAAGTTGGCCAGTCCGGGCAGCGTCCTGGGTATCTGGGTCATGATCGTTTCCGGCGTCGGCAGCCAGCCCATGTAAGCACCTTGGTGATTCAGGGTGTAGCGCCACCACGTGTGAGGCGTAGCCACGTCGGTCATCTCCACCTGGGACGAGATGCCATAATAGTGCGCCTCCAGCCGCTCCAGCACCTCCGCTGCCACCCGCTCCTTTTCAGCGTCGTAGCGCGGCCGGTCCTTTTGCAACTCGTTCCAGAAGTCCCATTCTGTCTCGAACATAGCCTGGACTACCGTTTTGCCCGGCGGGGCAAACTTGCTGCCATAGTTGAAGATGCGAAGGGAGAAGCCACCAATCGCCTCACTACCCACGGTGAAGGGCTGCTTCAGCATGATGATGCTCAAAGGCGGCTCGCCCACGAATTCCCGCGCCACTCCAAAGCTGACTATAACCACAGGACGGATCAGCTTCCAGGCCCGGTATCGCTTGTTGATCTTCTCGTTCCCGTAGCGCCCGCCCAGCATCTTGAAGATGGTGCTGTAACCGTCAGCGGTGGAGACCACGACGTCAGCGCGATGCTCGGAGCCGTCGGCCAGGCGCACGCCCACAGCACGTGGACCCCTCCCCCGGCCCCTCCCCGCGTCGGGGAGGAGAGACTCCTCCACCAGGATCTCCTCGACGGTGGCCTTATAAGTCACCTGCCCACCCAGGTCCTGGTAGCGTTTCTCGATGGGCAGCACAAAGTCGGGACATCCCCCTTCCAGCAGCCCCAGTTGCCTGTCCGCCAGCAGTGCCAGAAGCATGAAGCTGAACCAGACCGGCACCTCTGGCAGGAACAGGTTCTCTATGATCCGGCGCAGCAGAGGATCATGCACGGCCTGCACGTAATCGGACATGGGTTTGGCGTACTTGCCGGCGAAGTACTTGAAGGCCCGGCGCATGCCCCAGAACTGCTTGAGCTGGTCCAGGGGGCCCATCAACTCCGGTGGTTTGCCCATGCCCATCTCAAACAATAGGGCAGAGCCCTGCAGAGCGCGGGCACCGGCGATCAGCTCATCAACGATCCGGGCATCAACCGGCGAGAGAGCCTTCAAGTCGCTGGCCAGGCGATCCAGGTCGTAGGTGATATCCACACTGTACCCGCTCGCTTCGTCCAGGAAGCGGCCATAGGTGGTCAGGTCGGGGAAGCGATTGGCCTGGGCCGCGCCCAGCTCGCGGTACAACTCGTAGATTGGCTGACCTGGCTTGTGGCCCATCAGTAAGTGAATGCCACCGTCAATAAAGTAGCCCTGGCGTTTCCAGGCCGCAGCCACCCCGCCCGGCTTGGTGTGGTGTTCAAAGATGTGGCTTTGATAGCCATTCATCTGGGCGTAGCAGCCGGTGGACAGGCCGGCTAGTCCGGCTCCAATGATGATAAGCGTTTTCTTGGTCACTTTTCTTCCTCCATTACTTCGACAGGCTCAGTACAAGTCTTTTCGCTACAGCAGAGCTTCGCTGCATAAGATGCGCGGAATCAACGGCGCTTCCTCGACCTGGTCAGCAAGGGCACGGTGAGCTTCCTCCAGGTTGTAGTCACGGACGATGCGCAGGAGTTGCTCAACCAGAGCCTGACCGGTGATCGTGCTGCGACGCAGGTTGTTGAGCTCACGATGGGCACGGGCAGTCAAGGGGACGGTGATGTCGTGGGGGCTGACGGGCCGGGGGCCTTCTGGCGTAGGCACCTGGCTGGCGGCCCAGGAGCGGCGCAGTTCGTGGATCAGGTCCGCGTCGAAGTCCTCGGCTTCGTTCCACAGCCCGTTGAACCAGCGGGACAGCTCGGCGTGGTTGCCGTCGCCGAACACGCGGACGTTAAGCTCGGTGTTGTGGGTGACGCCGCCCAGCGACAGATTGGAGCTGCCGACGATAGCCGCGCCGGTCTGGGCCCGAATGCGGGCCGGGTCGAAGTCGAACAGGTAGGCTTTGGCGTGCAGGCGGCCGCGGGTGTAGACCCGCACCTGCACCTTGCCCTGGGCGATGAAGTCGGCCAGGGAGAGGACCAGGGCCTGGGCATCGTCGGTCTGATCCATGAGCTCCAGGGTGCTCTGGATGGAGTCGGCGGTCTCAGCGCGGATGCGGGGAGCCTGGGTGCCGGCCATCCACTCGCGGCGGACGGCGCGCTGCAGGGTCGCCAGGTGGTGATAGCCCTCGGCCAGTTGCTCGATAGTCTGGCGGTTAGTGACGTTGCCGATGAGCAGGCGCAGTTGATCCAGGTGGGGGATGTGCTCGGCGACGGCCTGGAAGCCGGACAAGAAGAAGTACCCGACGGCGAAGTGGGCGCGGATGCTATCGGCCAGGAAGTTATTGATTTCGGGAGCCAGCTCCCGCGTGCGGTTATCTATGATGTCGTGGGGCATGAGTCACTCCTTCAGGCGCCCCAGGTGCCCGTCACTTTGAAAGTGACGGGCACCTAGGGCACCTGGGCACCTCACTCCAGCAAGTATGCTTCAGTTCCTTCAGGCAGCTTGTCCAGGCCAGTCAGGTAGTCCAGAACAAACTGGCTATAGATCTGCGCCGCCGGGAAAAACGCTGGCCCGAAGTCCCGGTCAATCAACGCACCGTTGCGCGTTCCAATCCATTCATGGTAGTTGGAATAGAGCCAATCCTCCAGGCGCGATACCAACCCGTCTTTGACCGGGTTAGCGTGGATGTACCGGCATAGGTGAAGCAGGTAGCCCTCTTTGTCCACGTGAAGGGCCTCATACCGTCCCTCAAAGAGAGTACCACTGCAGTCGTAGCGCTTGTTGAACGCCTTGGTGTAGCTGTTGAAAACCCTCTGAGGCAATAGACCTGCTGCTTCTGTACCGTCTTGTCGCAGCAAGAAGTGATAATGATTGGGCATGAGGCAGTAGGCAATCACGGAGATATCGAACGCGCTGGTATACTTCTTCACCAGGCGCAGCACGAACAGGTAGTTATCCTGTTCCCGAAAGATGGACCGATGCCCGCTGCCCCGGTTGTAGATATGGTAGTACTGCCCTGGAGTGAACTGAATCCTTCGATACGGCATAGTCAAACCTCCTTCAGGTGCCCCAGGTGCCCGTCACTTCCAAAGTGACGGGCACCTCACTGCAGCTTCCCCCGCACCCGCTCCAGAACGCGGCGATGCTTCTCCAGGCGGGGTGTACCCACGCGCTCGTCAATCGCCACCGCCCGCTCCAGCAGGGACAGGGCCTCGTCCAGGCGGCCATGGGCCTCGCACAGCAGGGCCAGGTTGAACAGCGATATGCTCTCAGTGACGATGTCCCCTAATTCCTTACAAACATCGGCTACTCTTCGGTAGAGCCGCTCCGCCTCCACTTGGTCGCCCTCATCGTCGGCCAGGTTCGCCAACTGCCCCAGCGTGATGGCGATGCCCGCCCGGTTCCCCAGTTCCTCTT
>CAYUPJ010000194.1:0-8004 GCA_964446635.1 uncultured Anaerolineae bacterium | reverse complement strand
CCTATGTGCCTCCTGCTCTGAATGCTCAACCAGCGTTAGCGGGCTGAGCAGTTACAAGATGGCAAACATGGATGAACTGGTTTTCTTGAAACTGGGAGGCTCCCTCATAACAGATAAAAACAAGGAGGCGACGGCAAGGGAGGGAGTCATCAGGCAAGCCGCACAGGAGATCAATGAGGCGCTGAAGGCCAGGCCTGACCTTCGACTCCTGCTAGGCCACGGCAGCGGCTCCTTCGGCCACTTCGTCGCCCAGCGCTACGGCCTCCTCGAAGAAGGCCCACCCAACTGGCGGGGCTACGCCGAGACAGGCGCTGCGGCTGCTTGCCTCAACCGGCTGGTGACAGACATCTTCCTGGCTGAGGGAGTTCCCGTCATCTCCATCCAGCCCTCGGCTTCGGCTCATTGCTACGATGGGGAGCTCATCAGCATGGAAACAGCGCCTATCGAACTGACCTTACAACACAGCCTGGTGCCTCTGGTCTACGGCGATGTAGCCCCAGACAAGGTGCGTGGCTGCACCATCATCTCCACCGAACAGATCTTCGCATACTTAGCCCATCACCTTGGGCCCGCGCGGATCGTCCTGGCCGGCGAGGCAGAGGGCGTCTTCACCGCCGATCCCCTCCGAGACGAATCCGCCCAGTTGATCCCGGAGATTTCGCGCCAGAACTTCCACCAGGTGGAGCTTGTGCTGGCTGGCTCTCATGGCTTTGACGTGACGGGCGGGATGCTGACCAAGGTCCGAACCATGTACGCCCTGGTACAAAAGCATCCTGAGCTAAAGGTACAGCTCATCTCAGGCCGACGGCCGGGCATGATTCAACGAGCGCTGCTGGAGCCGGACCTTGAGCAAGGGACGACTATCCGCTTTTGAACTTTGACCGCCTTAGAACTTTGAGCTTGGAAAGGGGAACAATGATCGCAGCTTTCTTTGATCTCGACGGCACTTTGTGCACGGAGCACGTCTGGCAAGCTTTCAACAAGTATTTCACTAAACACCGCCGCAGGCGACTTCTCGCCAATGCTTTTCTGGTCACTCACTTCTCCTTGTGGCCACTGCACCGCCTGGGCTTGTTGAGCCAGGAGTGGTTCTTCCGCTCGTGGGTCAACGACATGGCCTGGCTCCTCGTCGGCCTGCGGCGTGAGGAAGGCCAGGCCATCTTCCGCTGGGTCACCGATCAGGCCCTCATCCCTTCCCTGCGCCCTGACGTGGCCGAGGTACTACGTCAACACCAGGCCGAAGGCCACCAGGTGGTCCTGGTCTCCGGCGCTTTCGAGAAGCTACTGGCTTGCGTCGGGGAGCGCCTGGGGGTGCAGCACGTTGTGGGCACAAGGCTGGAACTCAACCGGGGGAGATACTCTGGGCGAGCCGCCAAGCCTTCGTGCTTTGGCCACGATAAGGTAGCTCTTCTCACCGAGCTCCTGGAAAAAAGGGGCCTGGACGTAGACTTGAGCCAGAGCTTTGCCTATGGGGACAGCATCTTCGACGTCCCCGTGCTCGAACTGGTAGGCAACCCCGTTGCCGTCTACCCCGACAGCCAGTTGTGGGATTATGCTTTGCAGAGGGGATGGAAGGTCATAGGAGAGCCGAAGGAGACATGAGGGCATTGACTATATACAGAAGAGGCCACCGCTCATTGATGAGAGTGGCCTCTGGGTTTGGATATTGGGTATTGGCTATTCTTTTTTGTCGTCCCCGATGACGCGGTAGGGAGCGTCAATGTAGGCGGAGGGCGCTGGCTCCTGATATGGCTCTTCGTCCACCACCCGGTAGGACCCGGACACGGAGCTGATCTCGCGCAGGTGGTGGCGCACAATGTCCTGAGGACAAAGCTCGATGAAGAGCTTCAGTCCCAGCAAGATGATGGCAATGTCATCCAACTGTCCCAGGCCCAGTACAGGGTCGGGCAGGAAGTCAATGGGAAAGAGAAGATAGAGCAACGTGGCGGGCGGGATCATCTTCAGCCAGGATGAGACACCTGGGTCCCGAAGCAGGCGCCACACCAGCCTGATGTTCTTAACGATTGAAGCCAAAATGCCGGCTGTCTCGCCGAGATCGGAAGCTTTTCCTTGTTTAGCCATAACTCCCCCTTTCGCAAAACCAAGGATATTATAGCCCTCATCCCTCTTTTTGGCAACTTCGTAAAAGGTGCATCTCAGTTCTGGGGCAAATGTCATTGCGAGGGCGCGGTGTATCCGCCCGAAGCAATCTCCAACGTGTGTAGGGGATTGCTTTGCTTCGTTCCTCGCAACCGCAAAAAGCGCTCCTACTCAGAAACTTCCCCTTGTCATTGCGAGCCAAAGGCGAAGCAATCTCCACGTAGCTGCTTGGGGATTGCTTCGGCGGAAAACCGCCGCCTCGCAATGACAGGATAGACGGCGGTTTCTGTCCTCTAGAATGGCGGGCCGCGCCATGGAAGACTCGCAATGACAGGCCCGGCCAACTCAAGGCCTCGCCCCCAAATTGAAATGCACGTCTTCGTAAAGCCTGATTTGACCTTTCTGTTCTCCCATAGTATAGTATGAGCGCCGCCGACACAGCGAGAAACGGTTACGACGTTCAATGTTTCAGCGAGCAAACGCTCATTGAGCAGGAGATTGAGCAGGAGATTGAGCAGGAGATTGAGCAGGAGATTGAGCAGGAGAAGGAGACACCGAACATGAAGTTTCCTATAACGATGTACCAGGATGAGGAAGGGTGGTATGTCGTGGAGTGCCCAGTTATCCCTGGTTGCATGAGCCAGGGGAGTACAGAGGAGGAAGCCTTGCAGAATATCCAGGAAGCGATTCAACTTTGCCTGGAAGTACGTCTGGAGAAAGGATTGCCACTCACTATTCAGAGCTTGGAAGTTGAGGTCCCTGTCTATGCCTAAACTTCCCCGCGTTTCTGGGCGGAAAGCTGTGCGTGCCTTCCAACGAGCGGGATGGGAGGTGGCTCATCAACAAGGAGGTCACGTTGTTCTGACCAAGGCTGGATCCATTTACACGCTCTCCGTCCCCCTGCATCCCGTTCTGGGGCCGGGCTTGCTGCGTGATTTGATTCGCAAAACAGGGCTGACCGTTGAAGAGTTCAGGACGCTGTTGTGATTTGACCTTTTAGCTCATCTGTAGTATAGTATGAGCGCCACCGACCGCATAGCGCGGCGGTGAGCAAAGTTAGTGTCTCTCCATAAACAACTGTTGTCGCTTGGATCGCCGAGGCGACCGAGACGGCGGGAATCATCATACCCTGACCCATACCTGCCCCTTGGCACGCCCCAAGGGGTTTTTCATTGCCCCGCCCTGGCCGCCCTCCGGCCCTCACTCATCACCCATTGAGGAGGTACCGAATGAACGCACGAAACGCTCTCCACCTGGCCCTGCTGACTCTGTTCCTGGCAGGGCTCCTCACCGCCTGTGGCCCCACAGCTTCGCCCACACCCAGCCCAGGCCCCACCGCGCCTACCGCCCAGCGTGGCGGCTCCCTCACCGTGGCCATCGCCGCCGACGTGGACGGCCTCGACCCCCACAAGACCGTGGCCGCCGCCACCTTCCAGATCACCCGCAACCTCTACGACACCCTGGTACAGGTGGATCCACAGAGCTGCATCGGGCCCGACCTGGCCAACTCGTGGGAGACCTCAGTCGACGGGCTGAAGTGGACTTTCCACCTGCGCGACGACGTGGTCTTCCACAACGGGCGGAAGATGACCGCCGCCGACGTGAAGTACAGCTTCGAACGCATCCTGAACCCCGACACGGCCAGCCCCCGCGCCAAGGACTACCAGATCATCACCGCCATCGAGACCCCGGACGACCATACCATTGTCTTCACCCTCTCCGAGCCCCAGGCCGCCTTCCTCTCCAACCTGGCCTACGGCTGGACAGCCATCGTCCCCCAGGAAGCCACCGAGACCATGCGCGATCACCCCGTGGGCACCGGCCCCTTCCAGTTCGTGGAATGGGTGCCCGATAGCCACGTTAAACTGCGCCGCTTCGACAAATACTTTCTCGCCGACGTGCCCTACCTGGACGAGGTCACCTTCCGGGTGATCACTGACCCGGCCGCCCGGCTGATCAGCCTGAAGACGGGCGAGGTGGACGTGGTGCCCGAGGTGCCAGTCCAGGAGATCGCTGGCCTCCAAGATGAGCCTGGCCTCAAAATAATCCAGCAGCCCTTCAACGGTATCCAGTTGCTGGCCATCAACAACGCCCGCCCCCCCTTCGACGACCTGCGAGTGCGCCAGGCCCTCAACCATGCCATTGACAAGCAGGCGGTGATCGAAGGAGCCCAATGGGGCACCGGGGTTCCCATTGGCAGCCACATGCCCCCGGTCAGCGACTTCTACGTGGACCTGACCGATCGTTATCCCTACGACCCTGAGAAGGCCAAGGCGCTCCTGGCCGAGGCTGGCTACCCCAATGGCTTCGAGACCACCATCGCCCTCCCCCAGCCCTACGACTTCCACATCCGCAACGGTGAGGTCATCGCCGACCAACTGGCCAAGGTGGGCATCAAGGCCAAGCTGGAGACCATCGAGTGGGCCACCTACCTGGAGCAGGTGTACTACGGCCGGGACTACGCCCTGACCACCCTGGGCCACACCGGCCGGCTCGACCCCGACCCCTTCCTCAACCGCTACGTCAGCGACAGCAAAGAGGATTACATGAACTACGACAAACCTCGCTACGATGAGCTGGCCAAAGAGGGGGCGGTCAGCACCGACCCGGCGCGCCGCCACGAGATCTACGCCGAGATGCAGCGGATGCTGGCCGACGACGCGGTGGCCGTCTATCTCCTGGCTCCGCTCTCCTCGGTCGGGCTGCGAGATGGGGTGCAGGGCTGGCAACTGTATCCTATTGACATCTATGACCTGCGGACGGTGTGGAAAATTAGAGATTAGAAATTAGAGATTGGAGATGCGGCGCTTACCGTCTCTATTGCTGACTTTGTTTCTGATCTCGCTGGTGACGTTTGTGGTGGTGCAGGTGGTGCCGGGCGATTCGGCTCAGCTCATCCTGGGCACCGAAGCCCCACCTGAGGCCCTGGCCGACCTGCGGGCGCGATTGGGGCTGGATCGCCCGCTGCCCCTGCAATACCTGAGCTGGCTGAGCGGGGTGCTGCGCGGGAACCTGGGAGTTTCACTGCGGCACGGCCGGCCAGTGGCCACTCTCATCGCCGAACGGCTGCCGGTCACCCTGTCGTTGGCTACCCTGTCGCTGGCCCTGGCCGTGCTGCTGGCCGTGCCACTAGGTGTGCTGGCTGCCGTCCGCCAACACAGCGCCCTCGACTATGGGGTGCTGGTCTTCGCCCAGGCGGGGCTGGCCCTGCCATCGTTCTGGATCGGCATCCTCCTCATCCTCATATTCGCCCTGAGTTGGCGCTGGCTGCCCTCAGGCGGGTACGTGCCCTGGGGGGAGAGTCCGCTAGGGACGCTGCGCACTCTGGCCATGCCCGTCCTGGCACTGGGATTGCCGGTGGCCGGGGTGCTGGCCCGTCTGGTGCGGGCCTCGATGCTCGAAGAACTGGCCCGCGATCACATTCGCACCGCGCGAGCCAAGGGCCTCTCCGAGGCTCAGGTCATCGTCCGCCACGCCCTTAGGAACGCCCTCATCCCTACGGTGACCCTGCTCGGCCTGCAACTGGGGTTCCTCCTGGGGGGGAGCATCGTCATCGAGCAGGTCTTCGCCCTGCCGGGCGTGGGCCGGCTGGTGCTCTTCGCTATCAACAACCGGGATCTGCCCCTCATCCAGGGACTGGTGCTGTTCATCGCTGCCGTAGTGGTGGTCATCAACTTCCTGGTGGACCTGGCCTATACCTGGCTCGACCCGCGCATCTCCTTGGAGAACTGAAGTTACGATATAACGGGTAGAAGGCCAATCGTATTGGCCGTTTGAGCCAAGACAATCGTTGGCCCCCTTGACGCCCAACGAGGTTGGGCTGCTACCCCTTACAAAACTTCAATATGGAGAACAATCATGGTCGCTGAGAGACACTGGCTGCGGATCAGCCCGCTTTTAGTGTGGGGAGGGGCCATCGTCCTGGCGATGGCAGTGGTAGCCGTGCTGGGCCGCTTCGCCGCTCCCCACGATCCGACGACCATGGACATCGCTGCCCGGCTCAGGCCGCCGGGCGCGGCCCATCTCTTGGGCACCGATCAGTACGGGCGGGACATCCTGAGCCGGGTAATGGGCGGGGCGGGAATCGCTCTCAGCGTGGGAGTGGTGGCGGTGGGAATCGGTCTGGGGGGAGGGGTGATCATCGGGGCGGTGGCCGGCTTCTACGGCGGGCTGCTGGACGAGGCGCTGATGCGGCTGATGGACGCCTTGTTCGCCTTCCCGGCCATCCTCCTGGCCATCGCCGTGGTCGGAGCGTTGGGGCCAGGGCACGTCAACGCCATGCTGGCCATCGGCGTGGTGAACGTTCCAGTCTTCGCCCGGCTGACCCGCGCCTCGGTGCTATCGGTGCGGGAGGAGGGTTATGTCGAGGCGGCGCGGGCCGTGGGGGGGACGGATTTGCACATCCTGTGGCGGCACATCCTGCCCAACGGCCTGGCCCCGCTGCTGGTGCAGGCCAGCGTGAGCTTCGCCACGGCCATCCTGGCCGAGGCCTCGTTGAGCTATTTGGGGCTGGGCACCCAGCCACCACTGCCCAGTTGGGGGAAGATGCTGGAGGAGGCACGGTTATTCATGGACCGGGGGCCCTGGCTGGCCATCTTTCCCGGCCTGGCCATCGCCCTCACCGTCCTGGGGTTCAATTTTCTGGGGGACGGGTTGCGGGATTACCTGGACCCCCGCCGTGGCTAGAACCATGTCATTGCGAGCGAAGCGAAGCAATCTCCTGCCAGGTTGGGGATTGCTTCGTCACTCCGTTCCTCGCAATGACAAAAGTAGGAGGATGAACCATGCTGTTGTGCATTGACATTGGCAACACCAACATCGTGCTGGGGCTCTACCGGGGGGAAGAGCTGGCGGCCCATTGGCGGATCGCCACCGATCACCAGCGCCTGGCCGATGAGTACGCCATACTCCTGTTAGAGCTCTTCAGCCATAGGGGTTACGGCGTGGGTGATGTAGAAGGTATCGCCATTGCCAGCGTTGTGCCACCCTTGACGGGGATCTTCGTCAGCTTGAGCAAGGAGTACTTTGGCTGCAATCCACTGGTATTGGACGCCGGTGTGCGCACTGGAGTGCGTGTTCGCTATGACAACCCCCGCGACGTGGGGGCCGATCGGGTGGCCAACGCCGTAGCCGCCCATCGGTTGTATGGGGGGCCGGTGTGCGTGGTGGACTTCGGCACTGCGACTACCTTCGACGCCGTCTCAGCAGAGGGAGACTACCTGGGCGGGGCCATCGCGCCGGGGATCGTCATCGCCATGGAGGCCCTCTTCGCCCACACCGCCAAGCTGCCACGCATTGACTTGACGCGCCCGCCCAAAGCCATCGGTTCCAACAACGTGCAGGCCATGCAATCGGGCATCCTGTTTGGCTACGTGGGCCTCGTCGAAGGCATGGTGGCCCGTTTCCGACAGGAGTTAGGCCCCCACATGAAGGTCATCGCCACCGGCGGTCTGGCTGACATCATCGCCCAAGAGACCGAAGCTATCCAGCTCGTGGATCCATGGATTACCCTGAAGGGGCTGCGGTTGATCTATGAGATGAGCCAATAAGGTAGGGGATTCTGCCAGACGAGCCGTCTCGGCGACCTTGTCTTCGCTGCGAATAGCCTCCCGCAGCACCGTAGCGATGTCGGCTACCGTAACTACTCAGCACCAAAAAACAAAGGCCACGAAAGTATCTCGCGCCTTTCGTGGCCTTTCGCTTGCCCTGAGTTTATCGAAGGGCGTGTTTCGCGGTCCGCCCTTCACTAACAGCTCTCCCCCCAATGCTTCACCACCAGCATGATGTCCACGATGTCAATGTCGCAGTCTTTATCAATGTCGTAGAGGGGATCATAGTTGGGAGTGTTATCAGAACTTTACCAATCAACATAACCGATTCCTGGGACAAGCTGGAACAAGCCGA
>CAYUPJ010000193.1:0-8066 GCA_964446635.1 uncultured Anaerolineae bacterium | reverse complement strand
GTGTAGCCCATGGCAGGCAGGTCCTGATAGCGTTCGATCTGGGTGGCGAAAGCTGCGAGAAGATCCACCAAACGCTTGCGGATCAAGTGCAGGGACTCCTTAATGCGCAGGATATCAGCGTTGTCTTCCACATCCGCGCTGGTAGCCCCCAGGTGGATTTTGCCCCCGCCGATGGGGCACTGCTCAGCGTAAGCTCTTATCTCGGCCATCTTATCGTGGCCTATCTCCGCCTCGATCTCCAGGGATCGGGCCATGTCCACCTCGTCCTGGTGAGCCCTCAAGTCATCCAACTCCACCTGGCTGACCAGCCCGGCCTCGTGCTCCGCTTCCGCCAGAGCCACCCACACCCGCCGCCACAGCCGCCGTTTGTGCTCCTCTGACCACAACCTTCGCATCTCCTGACTGCCGTAACGCCAGGTGAAGGGCGAAAGAAAAGTGTCATACCCGTAAGTTTCTCGGTCCATCGCTCCCCTCTCGTTACTCCATAGCTCTACGCTGAAACACGGCCAAACTCCATTTGCAAACGCCCTGGGCAGATAGGGCAATGGGGCCAGGGCGTTATGGAGCTTGGGGGAGAACAAGCGCAAAGTGGTTTTCACAGTTGTTTACGCGCTCAAATACGCCTGCACGATGTCCCGAAGTAGAAAAGGCAGGTTAGGAGAATCAAAGCTCAAGCCCGGCGCGGGAACGCGACAACGTTTGATGTCTGGAGGAACATGTTTGTGATGAGGATGAGTACTGGCCAATTCTGGAATATCGGGATGCAGCCACGAATCGTACCACCAAAGCTCTTCGTTGCCCTTCCACAGTTCATAGCCATAGCGTTCGATCCGCTGCTGGCGTGCATTCACGACCTCTAACACGCGCAGGACAAGGCCCTGTTCAAAGTGAATCTCCCCCCTCACAACGGGAGTTCAAGGCAGCCAACACGGGTTCCACCTGCTGTTGGAGCAGCCGCTGGTACTCTGCCTCCCGGGCCCGGAGAATCTCGTACAGCCCCACCCACTCGAGGAGCTCCAACCGCTGTTCGATTTTGCCCTCTTTGACCAATTGATAAAACACACTAGATCGTAGGCGATACTTGCGCTCAAACTCACGGAGGCGGTCCTCGATGCCTTGCATATCCAGAATCAGAAGGATTAGATCCTTGTTTTGCTGTTCCATCGTTCACCTCGTTTTCAACGCCGTCTCTATTCGTGAATGGCGGCTATGAAATCGTCTACCGGTTCGTCCTCAGGCCAGCCACCTAGCAACGCATCGAAGTCAGCGACGGGCTGAACACCTTGATGCTCGGCTAGTGTGTGCACGTCATCACCTTGCCAGAAATGGGAAGACGGTGGTGTAGGCAGTAGGTCGCGTTCCAATTCCGGCAAGACCTGTGCCACCACTCGTAGTCGCTCACGAGGCGGCAACAAACGCAGGAGTCGCAACACAGTATCTGTATCAGCGGGCACAGGGTACACACTCATAGTCACACCTCCCAATGGGGTGAAAAAGGAATCCGTCCACAAGAGTAGTATAGCATGTTGCCAGGGCAGTTGTCAAATCAACGTGCGATGCCCACCTCGTCCTTGGTGAGTCCTCAAATCATCCAGCTCCATCTCGCTAACCAGCCCAGCCTCGTATTCGGCTTCGGCCAGAGCCACCGAGTTCCGTCGCCATAGCCGCCGCTTGTGCTTCTCCGACCACAACCTTCGCATCTCCTGGCTACCGTAACGCCAAGTGAAGGGGGAAAGAAAGGTGTCATAGCTGTATCCCGAACGCAAGCTTCTGTTCATTTATTTGCACATTCCCATTATTTGTGGTATAATATTCTTAACGAGGTCGGGTGGCCATGCGAATCCTATCCTTGACCGGACGGTGTAACATGGCTGCGAGGCTCACATGACAGAGCTGCCCCGACCTTTTCGTATGCCCTCAGATGATAACTGCAAGCAACTCTCCAACCTGTACCTTCCTGTCTGGCTGCCTCTCTCGCCGGTAAGTGGCCAGTGCTACCTTGTGAGCACTCGACTTCTTGCCAACCGGCCTGAAATCAATCTGCCTGCTGCTCAGATTAGGGTATCTTCTTCGCAGGTAGCGTAGCAATTGCTCTTTGATCTCATTCTCCCATCCTGGATACTCCAGATCAATGGTGATTAACCCCACAGTGCTGACACGGGGTGCCAGTAGCAGTATCAATCCAGCGGCAAAGAGCTTGACAGAGATCAAGTCTTTGCGCATTCCCTCTTCCTTCAGCAGTTGGTAACATTCTCGCTTCACGCTTTTAGGGATGAGGATAGCCAACTGAATGTCATTGGAAAACGCAAGAGCCGTATCAACAGTCAGTATATCGGTGCGGCCGCTTTGATCCACTTCGATGTCATGCATGATGGACTCACACCTGTGCCGGGAACTGATGAATTGGGTACGGCTTGACCTCCCCATCCGCATACGGATAAATGAATAGCCACTCGCTCATCCGCTTATCTGCTCCTATCCGTTGCCACCACCCTCCTGGCTGCCGTAGCGCCAGGTGAAGGGGGAAAGGAAGGTGTCGTGGCTGTAGATTTCCCGCTCCATAGCTTTCCCTATCACTCTGTCAGAATACTACTCATAAGCAACGCCACATAGTTGTCTTGCTGGCGGAAGTAAATGTGAAGCTTGTTGAACACTGGTTTCGAGGCAATACCAGTCTGTTTGCTCAACTCGTCGAAAGAAGTCTGGGAGATGATGTAGGAGTGGAGAACGATGTCATCGCGGCCGGCTCGGTTGTTCAATCTCTGTTGGTATTCTTTGATGGCCTTGTAGAACTGCACTTTCGGATTAACGTCAAGATTGCCGCCTGTGATCAAGCCGTGTGGATCAATGAACACGATGTCTTGCCGGTCAGGCCCCTTCAACCACATGATGAAATCAGGGAAGAACCGCTCATCGTTGATTAGAAATCCGACACCTCGTCCACGAACTTGGTTGCGTAGGAGGAATAACTCACGGTTATGCGCTTCCAGAAGAGCCTGGCCTTCATCTGCCTCGAAATATGCCCGTAGGCTCTTCACGAAATGGTGCTCGCCAACATTGAGCCCAGGAGGGGAGTATTTGACCACTTGCGCAGCACTCATGTCTTCCAGGAGCAGTGGAAGATAGAGATGGCGGTCGAAGTGAACTCTGTCAGGTAAACCATCGTCCGCCTCGTAAAGGGCCGGATCATCGCGCATCTCACGGAGTGTTTGGAGAAACTCCGTGGCCGAACGCTTCACCTGGGCTTCGTAGGCCCCGATGAGGTTTTCGTCGTTCTCGTCCAGTGTTTGGTAGATCAACTGATCCCGCTCCCACAGGCGATGGGCACGGGTGTAGTACTGCTCGACGTACTTGCGCAGGATCATCAGCGCGATCTCTTCCAGCCTGTCCACGTCCGCAAACGAGCGAACTTCCAGCATGGCTGGCGGGCACTGTAACTGGTAGTGTATCTCCTCCAGAACGCGCCACAGCACACGTTGATCCAACGCCAGGTTGCGGTAGCCGCGCGCGGTGGAGAAGCGCCAGACCTCTTGGTAGAGCCGATTCCAGTCGAACAGCTCCAGTACGTCTGCTGACAGTGTTTGTGCATCTTGCGGCAAGTGGAATTCCGGTTTCTCCCGCAAGAGGCCCTCAGATACCAACACTTGCGCTCGCGGCGTCAGGTCTATGGTCGGCTGGCAAGCCCTGTCTAATTGCAGCGCTAAACGCACCGCGTCCTCGAACGCCGTCACGATCTTCGGCCGGATGACCAGCAGCCCCTTACCCTTGAAATCCGCACCTGGACCCGTCGGGATGACCACCGTCTCCCGCTCCTCGGTGTCTATGCCCTCTTCGGCCAGGTAATCACGGAACTGGGCCATGTACTTGGCCCGCACGCCGAAGATGTTGAGAGTCTCCAAGCGGGGAAGGTTGTCGGGATGGTCACCATCCAGAGCCTCAGAACGCTTGAGGGAGCGGCCTTTACCCAGCAGGCGCACGCCGCGCCCGAAAAGCTGAATGATCTGCGGCCCTTCGCCGCGCCCGATGTTCATCAGGCCCATGGTCGAGACGCGCCAGGAATCCCAGCCCTCGATAAACTTCTTGGCCCCAACCAGAATGTTGATGGGTGAATCCTGTTGGTTGATGGCCTGGAAGAGCGAGCCGCTGAATTGTTCCTCTTCGATTGCGATTTGGGGAGTCTTTTCCTCGGCCAGCCGGAGGAAGTTGGCGTCGTCGCCGATGTTGATCAGCCCAAAGAGGCGGTCGGCAACGCCGGCTCGCAGCCCAATCTCGCCCTCAGCGGATTTGAGGTTGACCAGATGCAGGCCCGCCGACGTGGTCGCGTGGAAGATGTGTCGCAGCATGTCGGCATAGATCGTCGCCCCGTCCAGATGATCTTTGCGGAGCGTGCGAAAGGCGTTGGCGAAGAGGTCGCTGCCGTCCTCCAGGCCAGCTTTCCCGCTAAGAATGTCGTCAATGGCCGCTGACACCCAGCCGCCTTCGTTTCGCAGCACATGATGCAGGAAAAGCACCAATTCCTGCACGTCGGATAGGCTGCGCTTGTCAGTTTCTCCCAAACCTGACCAGGTTTTGCCGGCTGTCACAGTGTGGCCGATGAAGACCAACAGCGGTGGCTCGACGTTATACTCATCGTAGAAGATCCGCTTGTTCGCCGCGTAGCAGCGCGCCTGCTCGTAGAAGGTGAGCAAATTGGCTAGCAGGTAGCGATTGGCCAGGTCTGGATCGAGGTCATGCTCCAGGTTGAGGATACGGTAATCTTTGCCGTAGCCATCCTCGTAGAAGCGCGGGTAGGAGTAATCGAAGAGGATGGCTTTGCCGTATTCCTCTTCGATGTCGGCGCCCGCGCCGCCAACGCCCTGGCCGAAGGTGGCGCTGTATTCGAAGGTGAAGCCGTTTTCAGCCAGCGCGGCCCGCCGGTTTCGCCAGGCCTGGGCCTCGCTGCTCGCGCCCTTGTGCCCCTCATCCACGAAGACCAGGTTGCGCCCCTCAAGGTGGGAAACCTTGACACTCTTGCCGCCTCCGGTCTTCTCCTCGGTCAGCTTGTGGATCTCGATGACTTTGACCGTTCGGGGATTGTCGCTGAAGAGGTCGTTGGTGGTAGCGTCGAAGCGTCGGCAGGGGATGTCGCTCTTCTCCATCTCGGCCAGGTGCTGCTCCGACATGCCCTCGCCGGTGGTGACCAGCAGGATATTCTCCGGCGTGTCCGGTTGGTAGTCCAGGTACTGGTAGTAGTTGAGGTGCATCAGCAGCGTCTTGCCACTGCCGGTGGCCATCCAGAAAGCCAGTTTGTTGAGATCATCGGATGTGAAGTCGGGGAAAGCGACACGGCCGCCGCGCACCTTGTTTTGTTCGACCACGAAGGCGTTGAGGTCGGTGAGGAAAGCGTCCGGATCATGGGTGAGGCGGTCCAGGTAATGCTCCGTCATCAACGCGGCCAGGATCTGGAAGTATTTCAGCGTGATCGGCCTGGCGCGGCGGCGGTTGAGCGCGTCGGTGTGACGCTTAACGTTGGCGTCGTAACGTAGCAGATCGGCTGACTTGATGCCGCGCACGCGGGTCCTGAGGATGCCGTAGACGTAGCTACGGCCTTCGGCGTCGTAGCCCTCTTGATACTTGAGGAGGTCGTAGAATCGGCGCACGGACTGCGGGTCGTGGACGTCTTCGACGCCGAAGACATGGCGAAAGTAGGCCACCAGGGCCAGACGACGCTGGAAGTGCTCCAAAGCACTACGCACCATGGACGCCTCCTTCCAGCCGAGTGCGGAAGGCGATCTCCAGCGGTTCAGCTTTGTCAATGAAACTGGGGCCGTTGACGTAGACGCGATCCACCAACTCGGTGAGCAGCGCTTCGTTAGCCCAATCAGCCTCTTGCTCCAGGTCAAGTCCCTTGGTGTCGCGCCAGATGACGACGACCTTCTCGATGCCGCGCTCGGTGCGCACCTCTCCACGGCTGACGACGTAGGGGCGGTTCTGGTGTTCGTGTCGCTCCAGCCGGCGCACGTGCATGCCAATCAGATAGTGGAAGGTCTCCACCAGGTCTACGACAGTATCTTCAGGGCTTTCGTGGCCGCGCTGAATCTTGAGTGTGTAGTCGAAGGGTGTCTCAAATGCCTCCTGGGTAAGCAAGGTGGGACTCTCGCGGGTCTCGAAGTCGAGCATGTAGTGGAGCTGGTAGTCGTCGAACTCATCGTAGAGCAGGCGGCGCTGTGCATCTTTCGGCTGGCGGACGCGGATGTTGTTGAGCGCGTCCTCGTAGGACTCAATTCGCTGGTACTTGAACATGTGGCTCAGGCCATCCCGGTCCTGCGGCACGCCGTTCTTCCAGTTGGCAGAGAAGGCGACTTTCTGAATGCGGGGCTTGAGCACGGTATCGAAATAGTCGCCTATCTCGACGAGGATGTACTTGCGGTCGCCACCGTCCTCGCGGTTGAGGTTCATCACGGCGTGGGCCGTAGTGCCGGAGCCGGCAAAGAAGTCGAGGACTGTATCATTGTCGCCAGGTGCACCTGCGCCCAATAGCTCCTCGTATAGGGATACCGGGTGGCAGTAAGGAAACTCAAGTCCCAGCTTTACAACGTCTGCCTTACCTCTCTTGGCATCCCTGATTACTGAGGATAATTGACGTTTGGACTCGTAAGTCAGGTATACCTTCCTTTGAGGTTGCACTGTCTCATCTTCTCCAAAAAGAATCTCGCCTTTTTCCATCAGCGCTTGCAGGGTCTCTGGTGTGCGCGACCAACCATTGCTTGGAAGCGGACAATCCTTCTTGGTAATAGGATGAATAAGCGGAATGTGGAATTTGGGATCTTGGCGAGGTTCAGGCGCACCCATGGCCACGCCACGAAAAACATTTCCGTCGTCGTCGATGAGACGATAAGCTCTTTCGCCGCCAGTTAGGCCCTCGCATTTTCCAATCCAGACAGCGAACTCTCGCCTGACATCATCGTTGACGCCGCCATGTTGTCGAATGAGTGATTCCGCTTTAGAGATTATCCTTCGCACATTTTTTGGCCGGAGGTATATTGGCGAATCACCCCAGGTTCCACAAAGCACATATTCATGTTGAGTAGCTATACCTTTGCGCCCGAGCATAGGGTTCTTTTTGTCCCACACAATCGTTCCCCCGTCTGGGATACCGTTGAACTCGAATAGCAAGTATAGCCTCTCGTATTCGTTCTCGTCGATGTGACACAGATATGATCCGCCTGACGACAACATGAAAATGCTAGCACTGATTCGATCGTCCATCATCGCAAGCCAACTGGAATGCTGATACGAATTCTTGTAGAGAAATCCGCTGGTTTGCGTATTATACGGTGGGTCAATATGAACGCACTTGACTTGTTCGCGGTACTTGGCCAACATCAGATTAAGCGCCTGAAAGTTCTCGCCGTGGATCAGCAGGCCATCGGTGGCCCCATCCAGGTCATCGAAGGTCGCCAGCAACCGGGCCTTGAAGTCGGCACCGAAGAAGGCTGTGTCCAGCATCAGGTAGGGATGGCTCTGTAGGAAGGCTTCGTCGAGCGCACCTTGCCAGAACAGGTCCTCGTCCCAGGCATCCATACGGTAAAGCTGCCGCCACTCGTCCAACTGTGCCTCGTTGGCCAGAATCTCTGGATAGAACCCCTCCGGCACGCGGTCCAGCGTGATGCAGTAATCGGTCTGCACCACAAACTTTTTCTTCTCGAACAGCCGCTTCTGGAAGTCCTCGATCTGGGCCAGGAAGGCGATGATCTTGTGCGCGATCTGGTGCACAACCCGCATGCGAGTGAACACGTGCTGCAGCGCCTCGCCAGATTGGTCTTCGATCACGTCGTCCACGCGCAGCACTTCATTCTTTAGAAAGAAGTCGAGCTCACGGCGCAGGAAGCCGCCCAGGTTTTTGTGCACGAAGTAATCCATCGTGTTGCTGGCGGTGTAGCGGTTGAGGTGCTGGCCTAGCATTGAGGATGCCTTCCCCTCCGGCACGGCGGCAAGGTGGGCCTTCAGGTCCGGGGCATCAACACCGTTCAGAATCTCAGATTCCAACGCCACGCACAGTACGGAGCGATCCAGCGTCTTGCGGC
>CAYUPJ010000192.1:0-8300 GCA_964446635.1 uncultured Anaerolineae bacterium | reverse complement strand
TTCAGGAATGTGAGCCTGGCCTCAACTGCCGTCTGGTGTTCTCCGCCCTGCCGGCCGAGGTGGCAGGGCCCGTCGAGGAGGAGTTTGCCGCGGCGGGTTACGCCGTCTCCAGCAACGCTCGCAACCACCGCCTCGACCCAGACGTGCCCTTGTTAGTGCCTGAGGTCAACCCCGACCACGTGGCCCTCATCGAAGTCCAGCGACAGAGGCGTGGCTGGAAAGGCTTCATCGTCACTAACCCCAATTGCTCCACGGCCGAACTGGTGGTGGCTTTGAAGCCGCTCTGGGATCGCTTTGGGATCATAGCGCTTAGCGTGGTGACCATGCAAGCTCTCTCTGGCGCTGGTTATCCCGGCGTCCCCTCCCTGGACATCCTGGATAACGTCATCCCCTACATCGCCGGCGAGGAGGAGAAGGTGGAGAGGGAGCCACTCAAGCTTCTCGGTCGGTTGGAGGGGCAGGCCATCGCGGAAGCGGAGATGATGATCAGCGCTCAGTGTAACCGCGTGGCCACGCGAGAGGGGCACCTGGAAGCCGTCTCAGTAAAGCTAGGGCAGGAGGCAAGCCGCGAGGAAGTAGTGGAAGCGCTGCGGAGCTTTCGGGGGCCCCTCCAGGGCTTGGGCCTACCCAGCGCCCCAGAGCACCCCATCGTGGTGCGGGAGGAGATGGATCGCCCTCAACCCCGCCTCGACCGCGATGAGGGCAAGGGGATGAGTGTGGTGGTCGGGCGAGTGCGGAAATGTCCTGTCCTCGACTATAAATTCCTGATCCTGGGCCACAACACCATCCGGGGGGCGGCCGGAGCGGCCATCCTCAACGCCGAGTTGCTGAAAGCGCAAGGGTATCTGGAGGAGTTGGGGTAATGGAACGGGCCTCCCTGCATGATTTCTTGGGCGATCTGGTCGTCTACCGCAACCTGGAGCCCTACGATGCCAGGGTGCCCGGTCTGAGTGCGCTCAGGCCCCGGCTGGGTCTGGAGCCTGGGAGCATCCCGCGCAAGGCGGAGCCGGAATACGCCGCCGTGGTGGTCCAAATCCTGCGCGCGGCACAGGATTTGTGCCTGCCGGGCCGGCCCCTGGAGCGGCTGCTCTACCTGGGCGACACCGTGATGAACGACCGCGGGGCGATCCACAACCTACGTGCTCATCTCCCCACCCTGGGCTTCATCGGGTGCGACGAGGCCGACGCGCCTCGCATGGTCCAGGCAGACGGGGTGGTGATGACCGCCAACCGCTGGGATGCCCTGGCGGACTTCGTGCGCTGGGTGAGGGAGCAGGGCTTCATCCCTTCGACAGGCTCAGGACACCGCCTCGACGAGGGGACGGCGGCCGTCATTGACCTGGACAAAACCGCCTTTGGAGCCCGGGGCCGCAACGATGGGACCATTGACGCCGCCCGGGTGGAAGCAGTGCGCCGGACGGCCGAGGAGGTGCTGGGCGGGGCCTTCGACGAGGCTACCTTCCTCCCCATCTATAATGAGCTGAAGCGGCCATCCTATCACCCCTTCACCGCCGACAATCAGGACTACCTGACCTATATCTGCCTGATGGCGAGTGCCAACGTCTACCCCTTCGGCCAACTCTTGGACGACCTGGCCGCCGGACGGCTGGCCTCCTTTGCGCAGTTCATCGAGATCTGCAACCAAAAGATATGCCAGGAGGAGGGGCACCGGCTGCTCCCGGTCCACCGGGAGGTGTATGGCAATTTCCGCCGGGGCGACCCGACACCCTTCAAAAGCTTCCGCTACCGCGAGTATCAGGCGACGGTGGCGCGGATGGATGCGCTGCCGGATGAGACCGGGCCGGCGGAGTTATTTAAGCGCGAAATCGTGCTCACCCCTGAGGTGCTGGACGTGGCCCGCCTGTTCAAGGGACGGGGTATGCTCCTCTTTGGCCTGACGGACAAGCCCGATGAGGCCTCCATTCCCCGACCGGAGTTGGTTCAACAGGGGTATCTCCCCCTGCATAGGATTACGATGAAAGTGGCAGGAAAGTCCATCTATGAGGAACTGGTTCACCTCACGTAACTGCTTAGCCCTCGGTATCATCCTCTGTAAGCCCCCTGAGTTCTCCCTCCCTAGTCACCTGGTGATTTCACTATTTTTATTAACGTTTTATATGGTTTCTGAAAATTTTAAGGTAATTCACATCATTTCATCTTGAAATTCCGGGGAAAATGTGGTATAATAAGGGTGTCGTGATTCCGTCAATGCGTACCCCAAGGAGGAGTTGCCATGTCCATGAGAACTAGACTTGCGGAGGCAAGGGCCGCGCAGCAGGTGTTCCACGTTGCAGACCTGACTCTGGATTTAGCGAGGAAGGAAATCAGGGGCTGTAACGGCAATAACAGACTTACTCCCAAAGAATGTGAACTACTCGCGCTATTCATGAGTTATCCAGGGCGAGTGCTCAGCCGAAAGCTACTCATGAAGGAGGTTTGGGACACCGACTTCCTGGATGACACCCGGACCTTGGAAGTCCACGTTTGCTGGCTGAGGAAAAAGATCGAGGAGGATCCGCGTAACCCTCAGCGGTTGCGTACGATCCGAGGCGTTGGTTACCGCTTTGGATAGCGCGATCATTTCGTAGTTCACAATTCTGCACGAGACACTGCCCCAGGTGTTGGCTCAACTCTCCCTTTGCAGAGGGGCCGGCTGGCCCCTCTGCATCCCTCACTGGATGGCTTTATCCCCTGTTGTCAAGTTTAGCAAAAGCTGGTATAATTTAGTAGATTTTCCGCTGCGAGTAGTGGAGCAAGAAGACGATGAACAATCGCCAGGTGGCTGACATCTTCTACGACATCGCTGATATGTTGGAGATAAAGGGCGAGATCATCTACAAGTCCTTAGCATACCGGCGGGCGGCAGATAACATCCTCAACTTGGGACGAGATATCAATGACGTCTGGCGGGAAGGCAAACTCAGAGAGATACCGGGCGTGGGCGAGGTCCTGACCAAGAAGCTCGATGAGCTGTTGCGCACGGGCCGCCTGGAGTATTACGAGGGGCTGAGAGAAGAGATCCCGCCAGGGGTGGTGGCCATGCTGGCCATCCCCGATGTGGGCCCCAAGACGGCCAAGCTGCTCTACGAGAAGTTGGGGCTGATGGGTGTGGCCGATGTGGAGCGGGCAGCGCGGGAGGGCAAGCTCAGGGATCTGCCGGGCTTGGGCGTCAAGTCGGAGGCCAACATCTTGGCCGGCATCGAGGCCCTCTACCGCCGCAGCGATCGCATCCCCCTGGGCACGGCCTGGCCGGTAGCCAGAGAGATCCTGGCTGGGCTGCGAGTTGGCTGCTCCGCTGTGCAACAGGCCACCGCAGCGGGGAGCCTGCGCCGCATGAAAGCCACTATAGGCGACATTGATCTCCTGGTGGCCTCCAACGAACTCCAGGCAGTGATGGATTGCTTCGTCAACCTTCCCCTGGTGGAGGAGGTTCCCCTGCGGG
This sequence comes from uncultured Anaerolineae bacterium, assembly GCA_964446635.1. Classification (GTDB taxonomy): domain Bacteria; phylum Chloroflexota; class Anaerolineae; order VGOG01; family VGOG01; genus CAYUPJ01. The sequence goes on along the minus strand of CAYUPJ010000192.1, from coordinate 4,858 downwards.
GCTCAACCAAGACCTCGGTGATCCTCCGCAACGGGCTTCAGGTTGACCTGCGAGTGCTGGAGCCAGCCCGCTACGGCTCACTCCTGCAGTACTTCACTGGCAGCAAAGACCACAACGTGGCTCTGAGGGAGCTTTCTTTGGACCAGGGTCTCAGCTTGAGCGAGTATGGCTTCAAGCGGGATGGGGAGGAGATCCTTTGTGCAGATGAGGAGAGCGTCTACAACACCTTGGGGTTGCCCTGGATCCCTCCGGAGTTGCGGGAGAATCGAGGCGAGATCGAGACGGCCAGGCGGGGCGAGTTGCCGAAGCTGATCGCGTTGGGTGACATCAAGGGCGACCTGCACGTCCACACCAGTTGGAGCGATGGGGTGAACAGCATTGCTGAGATGGCTGAGGCTGCGCGAGCGCGGGGCTATCAGTACGCTGTGATCAGCGACCACACCCAGAGCCTGGGAGTGGCTCAGGGGTTGACGCCGGAGCGACTGAGGGAGCAGCGGGCCGAGATCAACCGCCTCAATGAGCACTTGGCCGATTTTCGGCTGCTACAGGGGGCCGAAGTGGAAATCAAGGCCGACGGCAGCCTGGATCTTCCCGATGAGGTATTAAGCGAGTTGGATATTGTGGTAGCCTCGATCCACTCGGGTTTGCGTCAGGAGCGGGATCGCATCACCTCGCGGCTCATTTCGGCCATGCGCAATCCTCACGTGGACGTTATTGGCCATCCCTTGGGGCGCATCCTTGGCCAGCGGGAGGCCAGCGCCGTGGACATGGACATGGTGATGGCGGTAGCCCTCGAAATGGGCACGATTCTGGAGGTCAACGCCATCCCCGACCGGTTGGACCTGGACGATGCCCACATCCGCCGCGCCGTGGAGATGGGGGTGAGGCTGGCCGTGAATAGCGATGCCCACAATGCAGAGGGCCTGGCGGTCATGGAGTATGGTGTGGCCACTGCCCGTCGCGGCTGGGCCGAAACCAAGGACGTAGTGAACACCCTGCCTTTGAACGGGCTATGGGAGCTTTTACACAATAAATAGGCAAAGGAGTATAAAACATGGCTGATTTCAACACCCAAGACGATTATTATGAAGAGGAGGTGCCGCGGCAGAGACGAACGAAGGGGCAGCGCGGGTTGCCCCTGTGGCCTCTGCTGGTCATCGTGCTGGTGATATTGATCGTGGTGGTCTCTCTGTTGAATCCCTTCGCACCGTCACCTCCACCGACTGTGGAAATCATCCCTACTGTCACTCAGGCTCTGCCCACGTTGCCTCCGCTTCCCACTGTCACTCCCACACCTCAGCCTGCGCTTACGCCTACGCCGGCTGTCCCCACAGAGATCAAGGTCGGCGGCTACGTAAAGGTGATCGGGGCCGAAGTCGACCAACTGAGCTATCGCTCAGGTCCTGGGCTGAACTTCGCTCGCCTCACCATAGTCAAAGATGGGACGATTCTCGAAGTGCTGGAGGGACCTGAGGAGGCCGATGGTTACACCTGGTGGCGGCTGGAGGACGAGGATGGGTTCATCGGCTGGGCGGCCGACGACTGGCTGAAGCCGGCCCTGCCACGATGATCTCAGAGCGTGGGTTAGACCTCCGAGGTCTAGAGGATTGAGACCTCGGAGGTCTGGAAATGGCTATCGTCTATCAGCTCTACCGGCCCAAGCGCATCCTGAACAAGCACAAACGCCCTGATCATTGGTTCTGGACGTGCTATACCGCCCATCCCTACATGGGCTGCCAGCACGGCTGCGAGTATTGCTACTGGCGCGAGAGCAAATATTGCCCCTACCCTGATCCGGAGGATTTTTCCCGCCTGATCAAGGTGAAGATCAATGCGCCGGAGCTCTTGCGCAAGGAGCTCTCCAAGGTGCCAGTGGACGTCATCGGTTTGGGAGACTACCAGCCTGCCGAGTTCCGCTATCGCCTCTCGCGCCAGATGCTCCAGGTCTGCCTGGACCTGGGCTTCCCCGTTTTCGTGCTGGAGAAGTCCCACAACGTGCTGCAGGATTTGGAGCTGATCAAGGCCATCAACGATAAAGCGCGAGCCGTGGTCGGCTTCAGCATTATCACCACCCTCGAATCCCTCCATTACAAGTACCTCAAGGGCTTCGAGCCTGCCGTGCCGATGCCGCCGCGCCGCTTCAAGGCCATGGAGCAGTTTGCCAAGGCGGGCATTCTCACCGGCACCTGCCTCATGCCCATCGTCCCTGGCATCTACGATGATGACGAGAACCTGGAAGCGGTAGTGCGCTGGACCCGAGATCACGGCGGCACTTTCGTCGTGGCCGGCGGACTGACCCTCTCCGACAACCAGAAAGCCTATTTCCTGAAGCAGTTGGCCCGCATCTATCCGCAGAAGATGCCCTTCTACGAACAACTCTATCCTCAAGGCAGTTATGGTCCACCGCATAGCTACTGGAGCAGGCTGGGGCAGAAAGTGGCCGAGCTGTGCCAGGAGTACGGCATCAGTGACCGAATGCCTCGGTCCATCATCCGTGGTGAAAAGCTGGCGGTAAACAAGCGCATCGCTGAGCAGTTGGCCAACAAGACCTATCGGTTGGAATTGGCGGGGGAGAGCAGTTACAGGATTTGGGCTTATCGCAAGGCTGCCTGGGCTCTGGATGACCTGGAACAGGACGTGTGCCTGATCTACGAGCGGATGGGGGTGAAGGGGTTGGAGAGCATCCCGAGTATCGGGAAGAAGTTGGCCAGGGAAGTTGAGAAATTCCTGAGCTTCCTGAGGTAGAAATACTAAAAGAGGAACTGAGCCGAGAGGTCGTCGGGCAGAGGGTGGAAGAGGTTGCCGTTTTTGAAAAGGATGGGAGCTTTACTGCCGATCTCTTGTGGCAGCTTCTGGCCAAGAAGCGAGGAGCGATCAAGAAAGCCCTGATGGACCAGGCTGTCATCGCCGGCTTGGGGGATGTCTATACCGACGAGACCCTCTTTCGAGCCAGACTGCATCCCCAGCGTCGCGCCTCGGACCTGAGCGATAAGGAGGTGGAGCGATTGCATGGCACCATCGTGGCCGAGCTACAGCGGGGGCTGGAGCTAGGTGGTTCGTCGGAGATGGCCTTCCTGCACTTGGATGGGAGAGGAGGCTCCTATCAGGAGGGATTCCAGGTCAAAAGGCGCAAGGGACAGCCCGGTTTCGTCTGCGCAACACTTATCGAGAGGATCGAAGTAGGCGGGCGGGGAACCTATTACTGTCCCCGATGTCAGGCATCTTCCCAGTCTTCCTCGTCATCGAATTTCTCCCAATCGCCCTCTTCGTAATCCTCGTCCAGTGCCCCGCTGTACAGGTACCAGTCCTCCAGAGTAAGGTCTGCCGTCTCTCGGATTTCTGCATCCTCGCCGGAGTAGGTTAATTCATCCAACCGTTCGAAGGCCCCTTCCCAACCGGTCTGCCCCAGAGCCCAGATGGCTTCTAACCTCACATCCCGGTCGTCAGAGTAGGTCAGTTGCAATAGATCTTCACCGGCCCCTTCAAAGCTGGCTTCCCCTGCTGCACTGATGGCCTCAAGTTGCAGTTCTTTCACCGGGTTGTGCAGCTCATCTAGGATGATAGGCTCCCAGTTCAAGGCGCCGTTACGGCCCATGGCGAAGATGGCGCTCATTTTCATCTTCGTGTCGGGGTGGTTATAGGCTTCTTCGATAATATCTAAGATCTCGGGATCGGTTAGGAAGCTCAGAGCCTCGACGGCATAACGGCGCTCGTCCAGGGTTTTGTCTTGGTTCCCATAGATGCCCAGGAGGAACTCTTTCACCCGCAGGAAGTCCTCTTCAGGCAATTCGTCCTCGCGCATCCTCTCTTCCATCGGTTCCCAGTCGAAGTCGTAGTCGGCCATCGTGCCCTGGTAGATGTAGCGGCCCAGAGTGACGATGGCTTTGCAGCGGACTCCTTCGTCGGGGTCGTTTTCGGCCTTGTCAAAAAGCATTTCGATCATCTCCGGCTTGGGGTAATCCCAAAGGCCAGTGATGGCTAGCTTGCGCACCTCAGCCTCTTCATCGTACAGGAAATCCTTAAGCACAGGCAAGTAGTTGGTGAGATAGTCCTTGCCCTCGACAATGCGGTTTAGGAACTGGATTTTCTCGTCCTTGCTTAATTGGTCTCTACTCTTCTCCATGGGTTTTCACCTCCTGGACTGATTCGGGTTTTGGGCCAACTCGATCCTGGTTGGGCCCTACTGGGGATTATAGCACGGTTTGTGTTTTCCGGCTAGTCGTCGTTGCCAGAGATACGGGCTCAGGAAGCCGGCCAGGGCATCGGCTCCCGATGTGGCTCCTGACGATAGGATGCGTTTGGCTGCCCGCTGTATGCCTGTGGCTTCCCCCCTAGCCAGCTCTGCCAGCAGTTCGTGCCAATCTTCTCCGAACATGCCCTTTTGGGCGCTATGCAGGAAGGCGCTGCTGAGGAGGGTAGTCTTGCCCTCCGTCGCTTCGAGGATAATCTGGCAGACCTCCTCAGGCGATAATCCGCACCTCTCCAATGGATCTGGCCAGACCCGAAGCCCGGCCATAAGCCCAACCAGATAGTCGTCCCCTGCCGGCGTTAGGCCCGGCCCCAGACCAGCCAGTAGCGTTGCGTTTTCACGGATGCCTGACTGGTCGCCGTGTTGCAGCGCCTGTAGTAGCCCTTTGATCCCCATCCATGCCGTTGTCAAGAAGGCCCGATTCTGTAGCGAACGAGTTCCATCGTGGGGATCTGACAATCCCCTCAGAGCAAGCTTGGTGCCGTTGTCCTGGCATAGCCAAGTGCACAACGCGGTTAGGCTGTCTTCCAACTTTCTCCTTTGATTTGTCAAACACCCCCAATTCACTTCGGGTCTCCACAGCTTGGCCCCGCCCAACAAGACAACCAG
>CAYUPJ010000191.1:0-8340 GCA_964446635.1 uncultured Anaerolineae bacterium | reverse complement strand
TAGTGTCTCGCTAGCAGGTGAAAGGCCACCTGTGGGACTACCACAGGTGGCCTTTCTCTTTGCCGGCTCACTCCAGGTGCAACGCACTTCAGAAGTGCGTTGCACCTTAATATGCCCCGATCTCCCGCAGTCGGTCGTCATCTATCCCGAAATGATGGGCCAGCTCATGCCGCACAACGCGATGGACAGTGCTGCGTACCTCTTCCAGGGTGCGACAGCGCATCAGGATAGGTTGACGATAGATGGAGATCTTATCCGGCAGGACGAGGCCGTAGTTGTGCGTGCGCTTCGTCTGCGGGACGCCATGATAGAAGCCCAGGAGCTCCGCCGGGTGATGTACCCCGGCCTGCCGCATCGTTTCCCGGTCCGGCCAGTCCTCGACCACCACCTCGACGTTGTCCAGTTTCTCCCGGAAGACCTCCGGAAGCGCGTCCAGGGCCTCCGCGACGAAGTGCTCAAATACTTCGACTAGGCTCAGTACAGGGATTTCCTGATTCATAGCAGGTCTATTAGCAGCAATGGGAGAGCCCGTTGGAGTGCGGACGCAAGTCCGCAGGCTTGCGCCTGCTCCTTCGACAAGGCTCAGGACAAGACTCCAAGCAGGTTAGGTCAAGCTCACACCTTCTCTAGCAACCCCGTCATCGCGTTGAATTGCTCAATCAGGGCGTCTATCTCTGGCGTCTGGCGGTGGACCCCGGTCCAGTAGTCTGGGTCGTACCACTGAGCCTGGATCTCCTCGTAGGTCTTCCCCTGCTGCTCGACCCAGGTGAAGTACTTGAGGTTGTGGATGCGGCGACGGTCCCAGTAACCCAGTTCCTCCACGTAGTCCACCGTGCAGCCCAGCAAGTAGCGATGGTAGTCGGCAGCGGCGTCGAGCTCGGTGTACTCGCCGCGCTCCTCGCGCAACTCCTGCAAGCGGCTCTGGTATAACTCCATCGAGTCGGTGAAGACGGTCAACACGACATCGTGCTGGCCCAACTCGTACCACCTGGCGAACTTGATGCAGGAGAGGACGTTGGCTATGCTGGAGATGCCCAGCAGGTCAAGTTGCTCCACCAGGGCCTCGGACACGCCCTGCTTTACCAGGTAAGCGCGGCCAGCCGGCTCGTTGAACAACTGCACCAGGCTCATGCACGCCTCGTCGTCAATGGCCATCACCAGGTCGGTGTTCTTGAGGTTGTGGATCCAGGGGACGTGCTTGTCGCCGATGCCCTCGATGCGGTGGCCGCCGAAGCCGTTGAGCAGCAAAGTAGGGCACTGAAGGGCCTCGCTGGCCGCTACCTTGCTGGTGGGGAAGATCTCCTTGAGGTAGTCGCCGCAGCCGATGGTGCCCGCCGAACCGGTGGTCACTACTACGCCTCGATAGCTGTCCTCCGGCCCCATCTCCTGCTGCAAAACCTCCTCCATGGCGTGGCCGGTGACCTCATAGTGCCAGAGGTGGTTGCCAAACTCGTCGAACTGGTTGAAGATGGCAATGTCCTCACGGGTCTCCCGCAGCTCCCAACACTTGTCGAAGATCTCCCTGACGTTGCTCTCGCAGCCGGGCGTGGCAATGACCTCCCCGGCCAATTTCGACAGCCACTCGAACCGCTCGCGGCTCATCCCCTCAGGCAGGATGGCGATGGACTGGCAAGCCAGCAGCGTGGCGTTGTAGGCCCCGCCCCGGCAGAAGTTGCCGGTGGAGGGCCAGACGGCCTTCTGGTAGGTGGGGTCGAACTGGCCGGTGACCAGGCGCGGCACCAGGCAGCCAAAGGTGGCGCCCACCTTGTGGGAGCCGGTGGGGAACCACTTGCCCACCAGGGCAATGATGCGAGCGTCAACCCCGGTCAGGACCCGTGGAAGCTCCAGGTAGTTGACACCGCCGAAGCCACCCCCCTGGGCGCTTGTCCTGAGCCTTGCCCTGAGCATGGTCGAAGGGCTTGCCGAAGGAACAGGCTCGTTCTTCCAGGTGATGCGGAACAGGTTGAGCGAATCTACATCCCACAGGCCGACGTCTCTGAGCCGCGCCTTGATCCCGTCGGGGATGAGCGAGGGGTCCTTCATCTGGGCGAAGGTGGGGATGATGATGTTGCGTTCTTTGGCCCTTTGCACTGTTCGCTTGAGCTGCTCCTCGTGGATCGTCAGGTCTATCATCGTTTTCTCCTCTCGTCAAAAACTCGCTGGTGAGCGTTCAGGTGCCAGGCACTTTAGGAAGTGCCTGGCACCTTAGTTCCCAACACTATGCTCAGAGCATCCGGGTCCGGGGGCACAACCAGCGGCTTGCCCACTGCCTTCATCACGCTGGCGATGTCCTTGAGACCGGAGCCAGTGGCCAGCACGACAATCCGCTCGTCCGGGCTTACCAATCCCCGCTCGACCGCCTCCACCAGGCCGGCGTAAGCTGCTGCTGCAGCCGGCTCAGCAAAAACGCCGCAGCCTTGAGCCAGCACGGGGATGGCCTCTAGAATCTGCTCGTCGCTCACGCGGACGAAGGCCCCGTCAGTCTCTCGCACGGCACGCAAGGCCTTGATGCGGTCGCGGGGCAGGCCAGCGACGATGCTGTCGGCGACGGAGTGGACCTCCACCGGCTGCATTTCCCAACCCTCCAGCCCCTGCTCCCAGGCACTCACCAGCGGGGAAGATCCCGCCGCCTGCACACCGATCAGCCTGGGCAGGCGGTCAATCCAGCCCAGGGCGGCCAGGTCACGCAATCCTTTGTGAATCCCACCGATGATACAGCCGTCTCCGACTGGAATGAAGATGGCATCCGGGGCGCATAAGCCCCCCCTCTTTCCCCCCCAAAGTTGGGGGGGATGAAGGGGGGGCAGTTGCTCGCAGATCTCGTAGGCAGCCGTCTTCTTCCCCTCGGACATGTAGGGGTTGTAGGCGGTGTTGCGATTGTACCAGCCGTAGGCCCGGGCTGCCTCCAGGCATAGCTCGAAAGCCTGGCCGTAGGTACCGTCTACCAGCAGCACGGTGGAGCCAAAGGCCAATAGTTGTGCGACTTTGGCCTCGGGTGCGGTGCGGGGCACGAAGATGACGTTGGGTTGATCCACCGCAGCGCACAGGCCGGAAAGGGCAGCGGCGGCGTTGCCCGTGCTGGCGGTGGTGATGACCTCGCTGCTTCGCTCGCGCGCCTTGATCACCGCGATGGCAGAGGCGCGGTCTTTGAACGAGGCCGTCGGTTGGCGACTGTCGTCCTTGACCCACAGGTGGCGGAGGCCCAACTGATGGGCCAGGCGCGGGGCAGGATAGAGAGGGGTCCAGCCGACCTGGCCCAGAGAAGTGCCCTCCGCCAATTGCTGAGCCAGCTCGGCATCCACTGGCAAGAGGGGGAGATAGCGCCAAATCGAACGATTATTACTGGCGGCCAACTGATCGGGTGTAAAGCGTTGGCGAATCCGATCGTAGTCGTAGACGACGTCCAGAATGCCGTCGTCGCCGTGCCTGGGGCAGACATACGTTACCTCGTCTACCCCGTACTCCGCGCCGCAGATGGTGCACTTGAGCCCCATAACGTGGTCCATGCACATTGCCTCCTCGCCTCTTGCCCCCCATTGGGGGGGATGAAGGGGGGGAGAGGGGGTATAGTCCGTTAAATCCTCTCAGTCCGTTGTTCAAACTGGCTATTGTACAATTCGGCGTAGAAGCCGTTACGCGCCAAGAGCTCCTCTTGGGTGCCCTGTTCCACGATGTCGCCGTCCCGCATCACCAGGATCAAATCGGCATTGCGGATCGTGGACAGGCGATGGGCGATGACAAAACTGGTGCGGCCCTTCATCAGGTTATACATGGCCTCCTGGATCAGCACCTCGGTGCGGGTATCAACCGAGCTGGTGGCTTCGTCCAAAATGAGGACTTTGGGGTCGGCCAGGACGGCGCGGGCGATGGTCAAAAGCTGCATCTGACCTTGCGACACGTTGGTGGCTTCCTCATTGAGCACCATATTGTAGCCGTCCGGCAAGGTGCGGACGAAATGGTCAACGTGGGCGGCCCTGGCGGCGGCGATGACCTCCGCATCGGTCGCGTCGGGGCGACCATAGCGGATGTTCTCCATGATGGTGCCATTGAAAAGCCAGGTATCCTGCAAGACCATGCCGAACATCTGGCGCAGACCGTAACGGGTGAAGTCCTTGACGTCGTGGCCGTCCACCAGGATCGCGCCGCTGTTTACATCGTAGAACCGCATCAGCAATTTGACCATGGTGGTCTTGCCCGCCCCGGTCGGGCCGACGAGGGCGATCTTCTGGCCGGGCGTGACAAACGCAGAAAAGTTGTGGATGACGACTTTATCCGGGTTGTAGCCGAAGCGAACGTCCTTGAACTCCACGCGGCCTTCCACGGTTTGTAGCCTGACGGGGTGCGCGGTTTCGGGGACCTCCTCGGCCTCGCCCAGGAACTCGAACACGCGCTCGGCGGCCGCGGCGGTTTGCTGGAGGACGTTCGAGATGTTAGCGAGCTGCGTGATCGGCTGCGTAAACGAGCGGACGTATTGGATAAACGCCTGGATGTCGCCGACGGTGATGGCGTTTCTGATGGCCAGCCAGCCGCCGAGGATACACACCGCCACGTAGCCGAGGTTGCCGATAAACATCATGATGGGGAACATCATGCCAGACAAAAACTGTGATCTCCACGCCGCGTCGTAGAGGGTATTGTTGTATACATCAAACTGCTCAACGCTCTTTTCCTCGCCATTGAAGGCTTTCATCACGATGTGGCCGCCGTACATTTCCTCCACGTGGCCGTTGACGTGGCCGAGGTAATCCTGCTGCTGCTTGAAGTACTTTTGCGATCGGCCGATGATCAGCCCTACCACGACGAGAGACAGCGGGACGATCAGCACTGCCGCCAGAGTCATCAGCCAGTTGATGGAGAACATCATGATGAGCACGCCAATCACGGTTACAACCGAGGTGATGATCTGCGTAAGACTCTGGCTGAGGGTCTGGCTGACCGTGTCTACGTCATTGGTGATACGAGACAGCACCTCGCCGTGGCTGGTGCCGTCGAAGTATTTGAGCGGCATGCGGTTGATCTTTTCGGATATGTCCTGGCGGAAGCGGTAGGTGATATCCATGGACACGCTGGACATGATCCAACCCTGGATGTAGCCAAACAAAGCAGAAAGGAGGTACAGGCCACCCACGGTGAGAAGTATGCGGCCGATATAGCCAAAATCAATGCCGGAGCCGCTTCCGGCGATCTGGCCCATCACGCCCTCGAACAGTTTGGTGGTGGCCTTGCCCAGAATCTTGGGGCCGACGATAGAGAACACGGTGGAACCAATCGCGAAAACCATCACGATGAGGATGGACACCCTGTACGCGCCGAGGTATTTGAGCAGCTTGATCATGGTGCCCTTGAAATCGCGGGCTTTTTCACCTCCCATCATCCCCATGGGGCCACCGTGCCGGCCCATTGGGCCGCGCCCGCCCATCGGGCCACGACCAGAGGGGACTTCCCCCCTGCGAAGCGGGGGGGACTGAGGGGGGGTTACCCTGCTCTGCATACTCATGCCAGTTCCTCCTTGCTGAGCTGCGATAAGGCAATCTCTCTGTAAGTTTCACAATCTCTCATCAGCTCGTGATGCGTGCCCTGGCCGACAATCCTGCCTTCGTCCAGCACGATGATCTGCTCGGCGTTTTTGATGGTGGAAACGCGCTGGGTCACGATCAGCAGGGTGCTGGCGGCGGTTTTCTCCTTGAGCGCCCGGCGCAAAGCCGCGTCGGTCTTAAAGTCCACGGCCGAAAAACTGTCGTCGAAGATATAGATGGGCGGTTTCTTGACCAGGGCGCGGGCAATCGCCAGCCGCTGCTTTTGGCCGCCGGACACGTTCGCTCCGCCTTGTGAAATCTCGGCCGCTAACCCCTCCGGCGTGGCGGCGATGAACTCGGTCGCCTGGGCGATGTCGGCCGCTTCTTTCAAGGCGTCGTCGCTGGCACTTTCGTCGGCATACCGCAGGTTGCTCTCGATCGTGCCGGAGAACAACGTGCCCTTTTGTGGGACGTAGCCGATTTTATCCCGCAGGTCGTGCTGCGTGACCTGGCGTATGTCCGTGCCATCCACCAGGATTGAGCCTTCGGTCACGTCGTAGAAACGTGGGATCAGGCTGACGATGGTAGATTTGCCCGAGCCGGTGGAGCCAATGAACGCCGTGGTCTGGCCTGGCCTGGCGACGAAGCTGACGTCGTGCAGCACATCCTTCTCCGCGCCAGGGTAGCGGAACGACACATGGCGGAACTCGACTTGTCCTGAACCTTGCCGAAGGGCTTGTCCTGAGCCCTTGAACGGCTCGGCGAGCCGCTTCGGGTTTGGCGGGTCCTCGATCACGGGCTCGGTCTCCAGCACGTCGGCGATACGGCCGGCGGACACCGAGGCTCGCGGCAGGAAGATGAACATCATCGTCAGCATGAGGAACGCGAAAACGATCTGCATGGTGTACTGCAAAAACGCCATCATGTCGCCGACCTGCATGGACGACTGCGCGACCTGGTGCGCGCCGGTCCAGATGATCAGCAGGGACAGGCCGTTCATGACGAGCATCATCACCGGCATCATGACGACCATGACGCGGTTGACGAACAGCATGGTGCTGGTCAGGTCCCTGTTGGCCCTGTCAAAGCGGTTTTGCTCAAACTCCTGCCTATTGAAGGCCCGGATGACCATCATCCCGGACAGGTTTTCGCGCATCACCAGATTGAGCCGGTCAATCAGGCTCTGGATGCTCTTGAATTTGGGCAGGGAAATCGAATAGACGATCAGGATCAAGCCGAGCAGCGTAGCGACCGCCACCGCGATGATCCACCACATGGTCGGGTTCTTGCCCATCGCCCTGATCACGCCGCCGATCCCGATGATGGGGGCGTAGAAGACCATGCGCATCATCATGATGACCACCATTTGGATCTGCGTGACATCATTGGTTGACCTGGTAATCAACGAAGCCGTAGAAAAGCGGTCGAATTCGGTGCTGGAGAAGCTCTCCACCTTGGTGAAAACATTCCGGCGCAGGTCGCGCGCCATTCCGGCCGCCGTCCTGGCCGACAGGAAGCTGACCGCCACTGTACAGGCCCCAGACAGCAGGGACAGGAGCAGCATCAGGGTACCGGTATGGATAATGTAGCTGTTTTGCAGCCGGCCGGTATCCAGGCCGAGCGCGGCGTACTCGGCCTTGACCAACCCAACCGCCATTTGGGTGATCATGCTGTTGCCCATGGTGTCAAACCTGCTATTGATGGCGGTGGTCATAAGCGAGAGCTGGGCAGCGGGAAGCCGGCCCAACAGGGCAAAGAGATCCGTTCCCGGAGGGATCCTGGACAAGTCAAAGCCCAGGTTCTGGCCCATCGCCGCCGCCTTGGACGGGTCAGCCATCACCTGCTGAATGAAGGAAACGCCCAATAACGCTCTGCCCATCACCGGCTTCAGCCTGTTGATCTCCGCCCCGTCAAGGTCGTTTAATACATAAATCGGTTCACTGGCCAGGGCAGGGTAATCCTGGACATACCTGTCGTAGTCGGGTGAGTTTTCGTCTACCAGGGTATAATCGCCCAGCACCTCCGCCTTGTCCTCCGCGCTCATAAAGAGGACCAGCCTGTCCATCTCGCTTTGGCGGATCGCTCTGGGTACCGTGTTTTCCACGCCGCCCTGCTGGATGCCATTGTTGACGATTTTGGACATATAATCAGGCAGCGCCAGGTCACAGTTCGCCTGGATAAACAGCAGGACGATGGCGAGCAGTATCAGAAGGATAAAAGGTTTAAAGTATTTGGCCAATCGTATCATAGTTGTGTTTGATCCTCGTCTACGCTTTCTTCCATTTCGGCCCGGCGATACCGTCGAGCAGCAGATCCACCGCCGCATCGAGCACTTCGGGCAGCGCGGTGGGACGGTAGCCACGGTGCCACATCATCATTTCCTGAAAGAACAGGGCGCAAATCACGCAGGCCAGGTAGACCGCATCCAGGTCGGCGCGGATTTCGCCCGCGTCCTGAGCCTGACGTACCTGCTCGGCGAGCAAGCCAATCAGCGGTTGGCCGGGGGGCGCTGTGGGCGTCTGCTGCTGCTGCGCCAGCGCGCCGAACACCTGCCGCGCCAGAGCGTGGTCGGCCAGCGGGTCGGAAGCAATTAGCCGCAGCCCGAGTTTGATACGTGCGACAGGGCTGGCGGGCGCGCCCTGCTCAGGCGTAAGCGCTGCTCCCAATTCTTGCAGCCGCCACTCAACCAGTGCGGGCAGGATCGCCTCCTTCGTCTCGAAGTAGTTGAAGAAAGTCCCCTTGGCCACGTCGGCGGCGTCAGCGATCTGCTCGACGGTGGTAGCGTCGTACCCGTACTCGCGGAACAGCCCCAGCGCTGCCTTTA
>CAYUPJ010000190.1:0-8357 GCA_964446635.1 uncultured Anaerolineae bacterium | reverse complement strand
CCTCCTTGCGGCTGGGGGATTGCTTCGCTTCGCTCGCAATGACAGCCTGAGTAGTCACCATCCAAGTAGAAACGCTCGCAGGAAACGAGGAAAGGTAAGATGACCAGATATGTTATCAGGCGTGTCTTGTTCGCTATCCCTATTCTCCTGGCCCTGGCCTTTGCCGTCTTCGCCCTGATGCGGGCCATTCCCGGAGGACCCTTCGACTTCGCGGGCGATAAAAAGCTGCCCCCAGCGGTGATCAAAAATCTAGAGAGGAAGTACCACGTGGATGAGCCGCTGTGGAAGCAGTTCACCCGCTACCTGGTGGGAGACTTCGTTGATACCATGAACGTCCGGGACTTGGGCAAGAATGGCCTGCTGCGGGGAGACCTAGGCGTTGCCTTCCGGCAGCGAGGTCGTACGATCAACCAGATCGTGGCCGAGTCTTTCCCCATCTCAGCGCAACTGGGCATCATGGCTATAGCCCTGGCCGTGTGCATCGGCATCCCCCTGGGCACCTTCGCCGCCCTCAAGCAGAACACCTGGGTTGACTATTCCGCCACCTTCGTGGCGGTTCTAGGGGTTTCTATCCCTGCCCTGGTGTTGGGTCCCTTGCTGCAGTGGGTCTTCGCCCTCAAATTGGGGTGGTTGCCCGTGGCTACCTGGGGAGCCAAACATCCTTTCTATCTGGGCTTCATCCCCCAGCCCAGTGCCGCCTTCATCACCCACGCCATCCTGCCCACTATGGCTCTGGGCACGGTTTTCTCAGCCCAAATCGCCCGCCTGACCCGGGCCAGCCTGCTCCAGGTGATCCGAGAGGACTACATCCGCACGGCGCGGGCCAAGGGCCTCCGGGAACGAGCCGTGATCATCCGCCACGCCCTGAAGAATAGCCTCATCCCCGTGGTCACCATCCTGGGCCCCCTCTTCGCCGCCGTGGTCACCGGCACCTTCGTCGTGGAACAGATCTTCGGCATTCCGGGCATGGGCAAGCACTTCGTCCAGAGCATCGGCAACCGCGATTATACCCTGATCCAGGGGGTGACCCTCATCTACGCCACGCTGCTGGTGATCATGAACTTGATCGTGGATATCACCTACGCCTGGTTAGACCCTCGTATCAGCTACAAATAGCCAGAGGAGCATAGAATATGGCTGTTGCAGAAGCTACCCGAGAGATGGCTATCCCAGTGAGGAAGGAGCGGAGTCCCTGGGCCGACGCTTTCCGCCAGTTGTTGAAGAACCGCATGTCTGTGGCCGCCGGCATCTTCATTATCCTCCTCGTTCTTGCTGCCATCTTCGCCAACGTCATAGCCCCTTACGGGTATGGTATAACCCACTTACAAGATAACTACGCTAAGATGGGCGCCAAATACTTGTTGGGCGCCGACGACCTGGGGCGGGACGTCCTCAGCCGCGTCATCTACGGGGCCCGGGTCTCCATCGCGGTGGCCGTCATTGCCGCTACGGTCAGCTTGGTCATCGGGATCATCTATGGCCTCATCTCCGGCTACTTGGGCGGCCGGGTGGACGACATCATGATGCGCGTCGTGGACTTTATCTATGGCCTCCCCCTCATCATTGTAGTCATCCTGCTGCAGGTCTACTTCAAAGCCATCGCCCGGCAAGGTAATGCTACGGGGCTGGCCGGGACAATCATTGGGCTGAATGCGGCCTTCGGTGGCCTGCTCTTCGTCTTTATCGCCATAGGCGCCCTGAACTGGATTGGCATGGCCCGTATCACCCGGGGCCAGGTCCTGTCCTGCAAGGAAAAGGAGTTCGTTGAGGCCGCCCGCATGGTGGGGGCGGGCCCCATCCGCATCGTCTTTCGCCACCTCCTGCCCAACATCCTGGGCCCCTGCATCGTCCAAGAGACCCTGCAGATCCCTGGGTACATTTTACTGGAGGCCTTCCTCAGCTTCATTGGCCTGGGGGTTGATCCACCTACCCCCAGTTGGGGCATCATGATCCAGGAGGGCTATCAGGCCCTGCGCTCCTACCCCCACGTCCTCTTCCCTCCCGCCATAACCCTGAGCCTCACCGTCCTGGCCTTCAATTTCTTGGGCGATGGCCTGCGGGACGCCCTGGATCCGATGATGCGAGGAAGGACTTAAAAGCGACAGACTAGAAAGTCTGCCCCACAACTAGTCCCTTCTAGACCCAGTTCGAAGTACTCCACGGATTCAGTGAAAGGTCCCTGGAGCCGCAAAGGAGAAGGGACTTTTTGTTTGTAGGGATTATGATGCCAGATGAGAGTTAACGACGACTCACCCGCCAGAACGACCCCTTCGACGGGGCTCAGGACAAGTCCCTCGGAGTCCATTGCCTCGCAGCCCCGACGAAGGGAGGCGCTGATCGGCATCGTCGCTTTTACCGCCCGGCGTCTGGCCTTCGGCGCCCTGGTCCTGGCAGCCATCACCTATCTGAGCTACCTGGGGCTGAGCATGGCCCAGGGCATCGCCTTCCGCCCCGCCCTGGCTCGAGCTGCGTGGAAGACCCTGACGTATATGGGTCGGCTGGTCAGAGGCGACCTGGGCCTCTCTACGGCGGGCAGCATCACCCCGCGCCCCATCTCCGTCGCTGAGGTTGTTCCCGCCACGTTGTCCAAGAGCCTGGGGCTGCTGGCAGCCGCCCTGCTGATCGCAACCCTGGTTGGGGTAGCCCTGGGGACATGGTCCGCCAGGCGCCGTCACTCCGGCTGGTCCATGGTCACCATCCTGGCCTCCATGGCTGGCGTATCGGTGCCCAGCTTCTTCGCCGCCCTGCTCCTCCAGTTGGCTATGATCCGCTGGGCGCAGGCCTTTGGCCACCCCCTGGTGCCCCTGGGAGGCTTCGGCTGGGACAGCCACATCGTCCTGCCAGCCCTGGTACTGGCCGCCCGGCCCATAGCTCAGATTGCTCGCATCACCTTCGTTTCCCTCAGCGAGGCCCTGGAGCAGGACTTCGTGCGCACAGCCCACAGCAAGGGCCTGACATCACGACAGGTGATGAGCCGTCACGTGATCCGCAATGCGGCCATACCCATCCTGACCACCGTAGGCACCTCTCTACGCTTCTCTCTGAGCAGCCTGCCCGTGGTGGAGTTCTTCTTTGGCTGGCATGGCCTGGGCTTTACCCTGCTCAAGGCCATCTCGCGCCATGACGATAACCTGACTGTGGCCCTGGTCCTCTGCCTGGGGGCTCTGTTCATCCTGGTGAACCTGATCCTGGAGGTCGGCTACCGCCTCATTGACCCCCGTCTGCGAGAGACCCCCCCCTACATCAGGCAGGGGGGGCGAGGAAACCTGGTGGAAAGGGTCAAATCCCTCCTGGCCGACCTGCGGGGCCTGATCGCGGATAACCCCGTTAGCAACTGGCTGGCCAGGCGGCGGGCTGGGCCAGCCCCCAGCCCCTTCCGCGCCGTGCTGGAGCGAAACGGGACGGCCTTTGCCGTTACCCAGGAGGAACATCGGGCCGAACGGCAACGAGCGTGGTTGCGAGGGACGGTGGGCAATATGCCTTTCGTGGCAGGAAGCATCTTGGTCGCCATCTTGGTCACCATTTCCGTGTTCGGGCCACGTCTGGCGCCTCACAGCCCCTACACCACCCAGGGTCTGGTCTTCAAAGATGGGAAGTTCAGCGTGCCCCCCTTTGCACCCAACGAGACGTATCCCTGGGGTACCGACGTGCTTGGCCGTGACATCATGAGCCTCACCCTGGCTGGCACCCAGCAGACCCTGTTCCTGGCCGCCCTGGTCGTCGCTGCTCGCATGGTCGTAGGTTTTGTCCTGGGCGCTCTGGCCGGTTGGCTCAATGGGCATTGGGTTGACCGCTTGCTGTTGGGGCTAGCCGAGACCATCGCCGCCTTCCCCACCCTGCTCCTGACCATGACCCTCATCCTGGCCCTGGGTATCCGCCAGGGGTTACGGCCCTTCGTGATCGCCCTCTGCTTCGTGGGTTGGGGCGAGATCATGCAGTTCGTGCGGGGAGAGGTCATGACTATTCGCCCCAGCCTCTTCATCGAGAGCGCTGTGGCCGTCGGCCTGCGTACCTCTCGCATCGTTTTGAGCCACGTCCTGCCCAACCTGATCCCTGCCCTGATCTCCCTCGCGGCCCTGGAGATGGGGGCAGTGCTCATGCTTCTGGGCGAACTGGGCTTCATCGGCATCTTCATCGGTGGCGGAGCTTTTGCCGAGTTAGGTTGGATGGCACCGCTTTACCACTACTCTGATGTGCCGGAGTGGGGTGCGCTGCTGAGCAGCGTCCGGACCTATGCCCGCACCTATCCCTGGACAGCTCTCTACCCCACCCTGGCCTTCTTCGTCGCCATTCTGGGGTTCAACCTCTTCGGCGAGGGGGTGCGCCGGATGGTGGAGAGGGTGGGCATGGGGGTCATGCGGCTGGTGAACCGCTACACCGTCGCCCTGGCTCTGCTGGTGGTGTTGGGGATCGGCTGGGCCAGGGGGAACACGGGGGCCATGGCTTTCTACCGCCGACAGGCCAGTGCCTTCGATGGCCAGCAGGCATTGGTCCACGTGGAAGCGTTCACAGACCCATCCTTCGACAGCCGGGCGCTGGGCACCCCGGGGGTGGATAAGACAGCAGAGTACATTGCCCAGCAGTTTCAGGACCTGGGCCTTCAGGCGGCCGGAGAAAGGTTCACTTATTTTCAGACTCGGAAACGATCCTTCGAACACCTGGATGCTGTCCCGCAGTTGGTTATCGAGGATGGCGGACAACCTTTGGTCTATCACCAGAGTTTTGTCGAATACGCAGGATACTATCGCAACCTGGGTCAGGCCCATGGCGAGGTCCGCTTCCTCGCCGTGGGCGATCTGACAAGTCTCAGGGTTTGGGACACCACGATGCATCCAGCGTTAGAAGGCCTGGACCTTTCTGGCCAAGTCTTGCTGATGCTCTCTGAAAAGGACCTCGTCTACCTCGAAGAGATACTATGGTCGGGGCTTCTCCTTGTTGCCCAAGATCCCCTCGACCTGGAACACCACCACACATTGTCGCCGCGTGATCCCCGTTGGCAAATGTATGGCGCCGGCCGTGAAATGGGAGAGGATAAGGCGATACTGTGGATCAGCGAGGCCACAGCCAATCGCGTTCTGAGGGGCACAGGGCACACGGTGGCCGATCTCCGCCGCATGGCTGAGGAGTTAAGCCAGGACGAAATGCTCAACCTGCCGACGGGAGTGATGGCCTCTATGGAGGTGCAGGGCACGGTCCACGAGAAGGTACCGGTCCGCCACGTCATCGGCCACCTGCCTGGCACTTCCAACAGTCAGCTCGGAGGAATGGATGACCACCTCATCGTGGTGCTGGCCCAGTATGACAGCCCGCCGCCCAGCCCTGAAGGGGTGCCCTATCCCGCTGCCAACGACAACGCCAGCGGCGTAGCAGTGATGCTGGAGGCCATCCGCACTATGCAGGAGACAGGCTACCAACCCTACAAGACCTTCCTCTTCGTGGCCTACAGCGGCGAGGGGCTGGAAGGAGGAGTGGCAGTCTTGCCTAGGGACGTGAGCAAATTTCTTCAGGCCAAGCTCGGGTTCTCCACCTCCTTCGAGGTGGAAGCAGTGGTGGAACTGCGGGGGCTGGGGGCAGGCCGTAGCGACGGCCTGGCCCTCTCGGCCGGGGGCAGCCTGCGCCTGGCCAACCTCTTTGAGGAAGCAGCTCGCCAAATGGGTGTCAAAGCCCGCCGCGCCAGGGAACCGGTGGACATCAGCATCGTCTTCGAAGAAAAGGGCTTCATGGAGAGCGGCCAGGAGGCTCCCAATGTAGGCCTGAGCTGGGATGGCTGGGAGGAGACCTCCCGCACGCCCTCGGACACCCTGGAGGGCATCTCGGCAGACAAGCTCGAACGGGCAGGCCATGCCCTGACCATGGCCCTGATGATCCTGGGGCGTGAGACCCAGTACTAGCCGAAGGAGGAGGAGATGTTTACCAACCAGAAAGGGCTTGTCCTGAGCCTTGTCGAAGGGATGAGCCTGATTGCCTTGGCCGCGATAATTGCCTTGATACTCCCGGCGTGCGCTACACCGCCAACCGCTGAGGTGATCGTGAAGGAGGCTCCCGTCGAAAAGAAGATCGTCGAGACGGTGGTGATCGAGAAGGAGGCGCCCGTCGAGAAAGAGGTGATCAAAGAAGTGACGAAAGAGGTGGTCAAGGAAGTGATGGCCACGCCGACACCCACGCTGCCCCAACCCAAGAAGAAACTTGAGGGCCTGTGGTATCCCCTTAGCATTGAGCCACCTACGCTGGACATCCAGTCGGCCACCGATACCACCTCGCAACTGATCATCAAGCAATGCATCGAGGGCCTCTTTGAGTACCGTGGTGACGGCTCCATCCAGCCCACGGGAGCCACCGGCTTCGAGGTCTCCAAGGATGGCCTGGTATACACCATCCACCTGCGCAAGGATGCCGTCTGGTCCGATGGCGTGCCCGTCATCGCCCAACACTACGTGGACGGCGTCATCCGCCTGTTGAAGCCGGAGACGGCGGCCGCGTACGCCTCGCTGATGTACGACGTCGAAGGCGCAAAGGAGTTCAACGCGGGCGAGACGGACGATCCTACCTGGGTCGGCGTTAAGGCTTTGGACGACTACACCCTGGAGGTCAAGCTCAAGGCACCGACCCCTTACTTCGAGACCGTCCTGCCCTTCTCGACCTTCTATCCCGTCCGCCTGGACATCGTCGAGAAGTACGGGGATAAGTGGACCGAGCCGGGCAACTACGTGAGCAACGGCCCTTACTTGCTGGAAGCCTGGGAGCACGAGGCCGAGGTGGTGCTGGTCAAGAACTCCACCTGGTGGAACGCCGATGTGGTGAAGATCGAAAAGATCACCTTCCCCATCATCACAAAGGATGCCACTATGCTGGCCCTCTACGAGAACGATGAGCTCCACGTCAGCGGTCTTCCCTCCGGGGAGGTGCCGCGTATCGTGGCCGACCCTATCCTCAGCAAGGAACTCCGTATCCTGCCGCGCCCCGGTGTCTACTACATTGGCCTGAACACCCTGCGGCCGCCCACGGACAACGTACTGTTCCGCAAGGCTCTGGCTTCGGCCATTGATAGAGAGTCCATCATCAACAACGTGGTCCAGCAGCCGTGGCTTACGCCTCTTTGCTGCACCACGCCGCCCAAGATCCTGGGGTACCAGGAATGTGGCATGTGCGGCTATGCCTTCGCTCCCGAAGAGGCCAAGGCCTACCTGGATAAGTATCTGGCAGAGGCCGGGTACGCCTCCGTTGATGATTTGCCTGTGGTGCAGTTCTGGTTCAACTGGGCGGACTACAACGAGGACGTCATCGAGGCCGTGGCCGCCATGTGGGAGGAGAACCTGGGTATCTCGGTGGAGTTGCGCATCAACGAGTGGGCCGTCTACCTGGACTACCTGGATCAGTGCAGCAACACCAAGGAAGAGCTGGCGGCTTGCGAATTCAACGCTTACCGTATGGGCTGGGTGATGGACTACGGCGACCCGCAGAACCAACTCGAGGTGGTCTTCGCCCCCAAGTCAACCTTCCAGTACACCGGTTGGGAGAGCGATCGGTTCAACGAGCTGATGGACTTGGCTAGGAGTGAGTTCGATACTGCCAAGCGCGAGGCCTACTACAAAGAGGCCGACAAGATCCTGTGTGAGGACGAGGCAGTGATCATCCCCATCCACGGGTACGAGCACAACATCTTGGTTAAAGAAGGTGTCATATTCGAGTTCCCGCCCTTTGGTGCGCCCGCGTTCATCCACTGGGAGCTGCCGTGAAAAGGGAGAGCGCGTGAAACCTTCTCTATCAATTTCTTCCTGGGGTCGCTGATGGTGATCACCCTGCCAGCCTGCTTCTTCCCGCCCGCAGGGATTCTGGTGGGCTTCTGGCGGGCTTTCCTGTGGGGGCTGCTACTGGCTCCTACCACACCCCAGTTTGCCCTGGTGATGATCCCTCACGGCCTGACCCTGCTGTTGGAGGGGCAGGCATACATCCTGGCCGTCTTCGCTGCCTGTCGCCTGGGTCAGCTCCTGCTGTGGCCTGAGAGGATTGGCCTGACCAGCCGCTGGCGGGCTTACCTGGCTGGCCTGCGAGAGACGGCCCTCGTTTACATCCTTGTCGCCATTGTCCTCCTGGTGTCCGCCCTCTGGGAGGCCTTTGAGGTCATCTACATCGTAGCTCCGCTGGCAGGTGGGTTGTAAAGTACATCTGGGCTTTCATGTTGCGAGTCTGTCATGGCGCGGCGTGCCATTCGCAGGGGGCAGAAACGACATCGCGTCATTGCGAGCGCAGCGAAGCAATCTCCTCCATAACGCAAAGATTGCTTCGGCGCAAACAGCGCGCTTACTCAGAAACTTCTTTCTGTCATTGCGAGGCGGCGCTCTTCCGCCGAAGCAATC
>CAYUPJ010000189.1:0-8406 GCA_964446635.1 uncultured Anaerolineae bacterium | reverse complement strand
ACGTCGAGGCCATCGGCGAGCAGGATCCGGCGGTGGACCTGGAGGTCATGTCCGTAGCCTGGCACCTCTACGAAGACCTGGGTTTCAAGGGGCTCTCTTTTCAGCTTAATAGCATCGGCTGCCCTAAGTGCCGTCCCAACTTTCTAAAGGTGCTCGTTGAGTATTATCAGGGTCACACGGACGAGATATGCGACGATTGTCGGCGGCGATTAGAACGCAACCCCCTTCGCCTGCTGGATTGCAAGACCGAGAGCTGTCAGCCCATTATTGATGTTGCTCCCTCTATGCGAGAGTACCTGTGCGACGAGTGCGCTGAGCACTTCCAGACTTTGCTTGGCTATCTCGATTCTTTGGGCCGGCCCTACACCCTCAGCCATCGGCTGGTGCGGGGCCTCGACTACTACACCAAGACCGTCTTCGAGGTGTGGGCCGAAGGCATCGGGGCTCAGAACGCCGTGTGCGGCGGTGGGCGCTACGACGGCCTGGCGGAGGTGCTGGGCGGCCCACCTACGCCCGGCGTCGGTTTTGCCTCGGGCCTGGAGCGCATCGTCTTGACCATGAAGCATCAAGAGGTTCAAGTGCCGGCTTTACCCTCGCCTAAGGTATTGATCGCCTCCCTGGACGAACAAACCAAGCTGATGGGGGTGAAACTGGCAGGGGATCTGCGGCCGGCCGGCATCGGCGCCCTCACCTCCTTCGGCGATCGCAGCCTCAAGGCTCGGTTGCGGCAGGCCGACCGGCAGGGCGTGGCCTTCACCCTGATCATCGGGGAGAACGAAGCCGAGGCTGGCCAGGTGACCGTGCGCGACATGGCCAGGGGCGAGCAGCACTCTGTAGCCTTGGAAGACGTGATAGGTTGGCTGAGCCAGCGGCTTGCGTAGGGGTAAGGCTTTCCCTTACCCCCATCACCGGGGAGGGCAACCGCAAGGGATTGCCCCTACTGAATTATGTTTGTGATAGCGATGGAGCATCATCAGTGAAAAAAGCTGGTTTACTACACCACCCAAAGCTACCTGAATCGTTGGATTTGGCCGAAGAGATGGCCCATTATCTGGAGGAAAGAGGCGTCTCTTCCTGGCTGTGCTCGGCCTGGGACGAGGACGAAATTGCCTGCCACGTGAGTGACTTTGATCTCTTGATCACTCTAGGGGGCGATGGCACGATCCTGCGGGCAGCGCGGATGGCCGCTCAACATTCTGTCCCCATTCTGGGCCTCAACCTGGGCCGGGTGGGCTTCCTGGCTGAGATGGAGGTCGGGGACTGGCGAGAGAAGCTACAACAGGTGCTGGCCGGGGAAACCTGGCTCGAGGAGCGGGTCATGCTTCACGCCGTGCTCTGGCGGGGTGGAAACGCCCTGGAGGATTTCGAGGCCCTCAACGACGTGGTGATCGGCAGGACCTCCCTCGCCCGCGTGGTGCGCCTGGCCACCTACATTGACGGAAGCTATCTCACCACCTACGTGGCCGATGGGCTCATCGTGGCCACTGCTACCGGTTCCACGGCCTATGCCCTGGCGGCGGGAGGGCCGATTCTACCCCCCGAACTGAGGAACATCCTTCTCATCCCCGTCGCCTCCTACCTGAGCCTGGACCGGGCCATCGTGCTCTCGGAGGGGGCGAAGGTGGAGGTAGAAGTCTCCACTGACCACCGGGCCATTCTCACCGTTGATGGTCAGATTCATACGGAGCTGAATGATGCCGATCGCGTGGCCGTCGCAGCCAGCCCCCACACCTGTCGCTTCCTCAGGCTTCAGGACAGGGCCTACTTCTATCGCAACTTGATGAAGAGGCTACGTCTTCCCACGTGAAGCGATTTTCGATTTTCGATTGCCGATTTTCGATTCAGAAAGGCGATCAAAGATAGAATAGAAAGGCAGGGGATTTATCAAGAAATTGCGTTGGTTCGATCACATTACCATCAATATTTATTGGCTGGGGCTCACCACCCTCTCGCAGACAATAACCCCGCTGGTGTTCCCGCTGCTGGTCCAGAAGTTTGTGGGCGAGGCAGGGAAAGGGACGTTTTTTGGCACCCTTCGCCTCTGGACACTGATGGTCGCCCTGCTGGTGCAAGCCCTGATGGGGATGCTCTCCGACCGCAGCACCCTCCGCTGGGGCCGGCGGCGTCCCTTCATTTTCGTGGGCACGTTAGTAGACCTGGTCTTCATCGCGACCATTGGCTTCTCCGCCAGCCTGGAGGGGATGACTGGCTACTGGTTCCTGTTCGCCATGGCCATCCTGCTCCAGGTCTCGTCCAACGTCGCCCACGGGGCCGTGCAGGGCCTCATCCCCGACCTGGTGCCCGAAAACCGGCGCGGCCGCTTCTCCGGCGTCAAAGCGGTGTTGGAGATTCCCATCCCCGTGATCCTGGTCGCCTTCACGGTGGGGCCCCTCATCGCTAAAGGGAATATGTGGGGCGGCATCCTGGTGGCGATGGGCATCCTCACGCTGGCCATGCTTATTACGATGCTCGTGCGCGAGGAGCCGTTGAAGGAATCTCCCCCGTTGGACTGGACGCCTTTCCTGCGCCTGCTGTTGATGACGGGACTCTTCACGGCCATCATCCTGGGCATGAGGGAAGTCGTCAAAGGTGTGGGGCGCCTGACGGAGGGTGTCGGCTCTGCGGCCGGGTTGGTCGTAATCATGGGAGCAGTGGGCCTGGCGGCCATGGCCGTCGCGGTGACGCTGGGGGTATGGGCCAGCGTCCGCATGAGCATCGGCAAGGCGGCGCGCTCTAATCCCTCTTTCACCTGGTGGGTGGTCAACCGGCTGGCCTTCTTCGTGGGGACGACCAACCTGTCTGGTTTCGCCGTGTACTTCCTCCAGGGACGACTGGGGTACGCAAAGGAGCAGGCGGCTGGCCCGGCCAGTCAGTTGATGATGGTCGTGGGCCTCTTCATTTTGGTTTCAGCATTGCCCAGC
Organism: uncultured Anaerolineae bacterium; assembly: GCA_964446635.1. Taxonomy (GTDB): domain Bacteria; phylum Chloroflexota; class Anaerolineae; order VGOG01; family VGOG01; genus CAYUPJ01. Next base: position 5,485 of record CAYUPJ010000189.1, on the reverse strand, counting down.
GGCTGGCTGTCCGACAGGTTCGGCCACAAGCGGCTAGCCGCCATCAGCGGCATCGTGGCGGCCCTGGGCACCCTGATTCTTTTGCTTTCCCCTAGCCTCACCCCCATCTACATTGGCGGCTGTCTCATCGGCGTCGCTACCGGCCTGTTCTTCACCGCCAACTGGGCCCTGGGCACCGGCCTGGTGCCTAAGGAGGAAGCGGGCCGCTACCTGGGCATCTCTAACCTGGCCGGAGCGGGTGCCGGAGCGGTCGGTGCTTACATCGGTGGCCCCATCGCTGATTATCTCACTGTCCGAGTGCCGGATCAGCCTGGGCTGGGGTACGTGCTCCTCTTCGCCATCTACGGCGTGTTATTTTTACTCTCCGCTGTCACCCTGCTAAAGGTGCGGCCAACGCTCGGCCAGGAAGGGGCCTAGGTAGTCCAGTGAGGCCTTGGCCTCCTGGATGGTCAGCTCGAAGATGACGGGGCCCTTGAATCCGGCCTCCTTCAGGGTATCAAGCAGGAAGCCGAGCGGCAGGTCGCCTTCGCCCAGGGGCAGGTGGTCGTCCCGGCGGAAGGTCCCGTCCGGCTGGGGGCGATAATAGGCATCGTGGAGGTGCACCTCGCCCAGGCGCGGCAGTGACCTCTGAAGGGCTTCTTCGAAGGCCACGGGGCCGGGGTACTTGGCGATCACGTGGCCGGTGTCAAAGCAGAGGGAGAGGTCGAACTCCTCAACCAGGGCCAGGGTGAGATCAAAGGGGAACTCGATGGTCTCCACGGCGATGGCCCGCGAAGGGAGCCTGGTGCGGCGGAGCAGCTCCTCGACGCTGTGGGCGGCGTGGCGCTGAAACATGCCCATCACCAGTGGGCGTGCCTGATCTGGTATGGTGGCCAGGCGATAGAACTCGGCGGCCAGTGGGCCGGTGGCGTGGAGCACGTAGGCCTCGGGCTCCAGGGGTGACAGGCGCAGCACGGCGTCCACCAGCGCTTCCACCGAGCCCTGGCGCACCCACTGCACGGGGGTGGAGGGCTCCACCGACCAGAGGGGCAGGTGGACAGTGTAGCTCAGCCCCTTCGATTCCCTCAGGGCCTGCAGGCGGCGGATAGTCGGCAGCCCGAAGCTATCGGGGAAGAACACGTTCAGGTCGGTGTTGAGCTCGATGAGGGTGAAGCCGAGGTCAGCGATGCGCTCGACCAGAACGGCTGGGTCCATGGAGGGCGGGGCGACCTGGGCTACACCTTTCTGCCCGGCCAACGCCGGCATGGCCATTTCGATCAGCAGCGAAGGTTGTAGCATTTCGATTCCGAAGCGTAGCATGTTGTGTCTCCTTGTGTCTCGTTTTCCTCATACTACCACGACTCTTTGCTCGGCCTGGATCGCCAGATCCAGGCACAAAGCGGGGATTTGGCAATCCCCGCAGAGCAATTTTGAGCTCATTGATACTACTACGATTTGACGAAATTGGCAAAGAGAGGAAAAGAATGTCCGATGACGAGGTGATATACTGCAGCTTTCATCCGAATGTGGAGACCCGCCTGCGCTGTAACAAGTGCGGCACCCCCATCTGTCCCAAGTGCGCGGTGCAGACGCCGGTGGGCTTCCGCTGTCCCCAGTGCGTCCGGTCTCAACAGGCTATTTTTTACACGGCCACGCCTCTGGATTACGGCATCGCCGCCGTCGTGGGCCTGGTAGCCTCGACCGTGGCCGCTTTCATCATGGGGCGACTGGGGATCTTCCTTGCCCTACTCCTGGGCCCCCTGGCTGGCGGGGCCATCGCCGAGGCAGTACGGTGGGCCACCGGCCGCCGACATGGCCGTTGGATGTGGCTGGTAGTCAGCGGGTGCATCGTGGCCGGGGCTTTGGTGGCAGCTTTTTATCCTTTCCTGTTCTTCCTCTTCACCCCCCAGGCACCGGCTTACCTGTCCATCTCTATGTTTTTCCGGCTGGACCTCATCATCTACGTAGTCCTGGCCGTAGGTATAGCTTACGCCCGGCTGAGGTGAGCATGTTAGTTGAGCTGAACGTCCGAAATTTTGCCATCATTGATGAGTTACAACTGCACTTTAGCCCCGGCTTCAACGTTTTAACTGGCGAGACAGGTGCAGGCAAGTCCATCATCATTGATGCGGTGAGCACCCTCTTGGGCGGGAGAGCGGATACCACCATGGTCCGCTCCGGCACCGACGAGGCGCGGGTGGAGGGCATTTTCCACCTAAATGAAACTGCAAAGGAGGCCGTCCTGCCCCTGCTGCAAAAGGACGGGCTGGAGGGAGACGATGGGAATACCCTTGTCCTGGCCCGGGAGATCCGGCGCGAGGGGCGCAGCGTCTGTCGAGTAAATGGGCGGGCCGTCACCTTGAGCACGCTGGAAAACATCGGCCAGCACCTGGTGGACATCCACGGCCAGACCGAGCACCTATCGCTCCTCAGGGTGCGGGAACACATAGATTTCCTGGATCGCTATGGCGACCTCTGGTCGCTGCGGCGACAGGTGGCGGACCTGGTGCGAGAGTTACGCCAGGTGCGACAGGAGTTGGATGCCCTAGTGCGCGATGAACGAGAGCTGGCCCGCCGGGCTGACCTTTTGACCTATCAGATCCAGGAGATCGCCTCAGCCAACTTGAGGGTTGGCGAGGAGCAGGAGCTTAACGAGGAGCGAACGCGCTTGGCCAATGCCGAACACCTGACAGAGCTGGCCAACCAGGCCTATCACGCCCTTTACGGGGGTGAGAAGGGGCAGTCTTCGGCCATTGATCTCCTGAGCCAGGCAGCCCACAGCTTAACCGATTTGGAGAAGATTGATCCCACCCTCAAGGAACAGCGCCAGGTGGCTGAGGAGGCTTCCTACCAACTGGAGGACCTGGCTCGAAGCCTGCGAGCCTACCGTGATAGCATTGAGTTTAACCCGTCCAGGCTGCGTCAAGTAGAGGAAAGGCTGGATCTCATCTACAACCTCAAGCGCAAGTACGGCGACTCGATTGCCGAGATTCTGGCCTTCGGCGAGGCGGCCCAGCGTGAGCTGGATGGGCTCGTCCACAGCGAAGAGCGGGTAGAGGGGTTGAGAGCTCGCGAAGTGGAGCTCTTGCGGCGGATCGGGGATTTGGCCGCCCAGCTCTCGGCCCAGCGGCGGGCGACGGGTGAGCAGTTGGGGGAGGCCATTGAAGCAGAGCTCAAAGACCTGGGTATGGAGGGGGCTCGTTTCGGGGTGGCTATCGAGCAGAAGGAGGCCGAGGATGGCGCCTGGGTGGGGGACAAGCGCTACGCCTTCGACACTACAGGCATTGACCGGGTGGAGTTTCTCATCTCGCCCAACGTCGGCGAACCGCTGAAATCTTTAGTCAAGATAGCCTCTGGGGGTGAGACCTCGCGGCTGATGCTGGCTCTTAAGGCCGTCCTCTCGGCGGCCGACCGCACCCCGACCCTCATCTTCGACGAGATAGATGCTGGCATCGGCGGACGGGCAGGCGGGGTAGTAGGTCAGAAGCTCTGGAGCCTGACTGCCGAGACAAGCCCTGGTGGCGCAGGCCACCAGGTCCTCTGCGTCACCCACCTGCCCCAGCTGGCCGGCTACGGCGACGTCCATTTCAAGGTGGACAAGGGAGTGGTCGGCGAACGGACCCTGACCACGGTACAGCAGTTGACCGAGGAAGACCGAGTCGAGGAGCTAGCCAGCATGTTGGGCATCGCCACCAAAGTGACCCGCCGCAGCGCCCAGGAGCTGCTGGAGCGGGTGGGTAAAGCTAAGGGAAACAGAGGACGCTCGCCGTCGGTTTAGCGTTGTGACCACACTGATAGGAGGTCAAAATGTCATCTATGGAAATTCGAACTAGTTTGGTAACCAGGACAGTTGTTGTGGGCAAATATGAGCCCATCGCCATACCGGAAGAATTCAGAGCGATCCTGGGGCTCGATGAGGGAGGAGCCTATACCGTCGTCCAACTCGATACCTTTCTTCTCCTCTATCCCAAACGTTTGGTTAGTCTAGAGGCCCTGGAAGGGATGAGGCAGGTTTTTGAAGAGGAAGGGGTGACCTTGGATGATCTGCTCGAAGGCCTCGATGAGGTCAGGCAAGAAATATACGATGAGAGGTACGGCGACAGGGAATGAAACGCCCCAGAGTGTTTCTCGATGCCAGCGTTTTATTTGCGGCTGCCGCTTCGGCCACGGGAGCCAGCCGAGCAATCATCGTTCTAGCCGAAATCGGACTCATCAGGGTTGTAGTTTCACTGCAGGTTTTGGAGGAGGCGGAGCGCAACCTATCGCGCAAAGCACCGAAGGCCCTGCCCTTCTATCGCCAGGTCATAGCATCCCTGGGCTTAGAGATAGTCGGTGAACCGACCCCAGACAAGGTTGTAGAGTGTGCCGAAGTGATAGAAGCCAAAGATGCCCCCATTCTAGCTGCTGCTATGGAGGCCAAGCCCGATCGTCTGGTTACTCTGAACACCAAGCATTTCGTGGTGCCTGAGGTGATTGCCTTCTCTAAATTGACAATCCAGACCCCTGGGGAATTCATGCAAGGGATCAGGAAGATATTAGCTACTGCATACGGCGGTGTAGAGGAAGCAAGAAGATAGAGTTAAGATGTGCAAGGACGGCTCCGCCAAGCTCATATCGCCGGCAGGGAATGTCAGCGCCAAGTTCCGAGGGCTAGAAAAGCGAGATGTGACGCGGGAAAACTACATCAAAACCCTGGTCACCAGCGGGGTTTGAGGCAAAGAGCTAGAGAGGGCCTTAAAAGCCATCGCCCAGTTTGATTGTCAAAACCAGGGGAGTTCGCTTTTTATCCTCATAAGGTGGGGAGTTCAGTTTTAGGTTTGACAGAGGGCCGAAGTGATGCTAGAATCATATCATCAAGGCGGTGGACGATGAGCTGGTTTTGCGTGGCATGGCCTATGGCACGCGGAAGAGTTACGGGCAGCACTTGCGGAATTATAGAGTGGACATACGTTATATTCAGGAGTTGCCAGGGCACGGAAGCATCCGTACGACTGAACGCTATACTCACATCAGTCAAAAAGCGATGGGGCAGATCCGCAGTCCTCTCGACACGTTCGGTCTGTCCTCGGAAGAATAGCGGAGAAAGGAGGTGTGCAAAAGCGAAACAAAAGTTACGGGAATCCAACATATATTCGTATGCTTTACGAACATTTCGGTTCGTAGAACGTAAGTTATACGAAATGCTCACTTCGGGGCAAAATAAAAATAGAAGCAACCCATCTATGAATGGAGGAATTAGAAAATGAACAAAAAGAAGGAAAATTATGTCGCTTATACCAGCTTTTGAAATAGGGATATGGAATGCCTGGATTCTTATTCTTCCCTATCTATTGGTGAACTTCGGATTGAGTTTCTTGCTTGTTGATAGGAAATCGGCCCTCTGGCTCTCGCCGTCATATACCAGATTAGAGAAAATGTGCATAGATACCCAACAGGTCCTCATGGGTGGCTTATAGAATTACCCTACAAGATTTGCGTTATGTGCGAGAATTATGCAGCGGCGTGT
>CAYUPJ010000188.1:4512-8407 GCA_964446635.1 uncultured Anaerolineae bacterium | reverse complement strand
ACCGCATGTCGCTCAAAGTCAACACCGGCAGCTGCCTATTTCCAATAATGTCTAAAAGGAGCAGCAAGATGCGGTTACGATGGTTGCAATGTCGTGGCTTTTGGGCAGTGAGGTGTTCTTTGTTGGCTCTGTGCCTGGTAGTGAGCGGTGTGCTGGCAGGTGCCCCAGCACAGGCGGAGACCGTGTCGCTCCAGGCCGCGTCGGTGGACATCGCTGTGGTCCCTTCATCGAAGACGGCGGCTCTGAATGAGACCTTCAGCCTGGACATCTACGTCTACCCCAACGGCCAGCCGGTGGACGCGGTGGACGCCGACCTGACTTTCAACCCCGCCTACCTGGAGGTACTGTCCATCACGGGTGATCCTTCGGCGTTGCCGATTGAGCTATTTAGCGCCTTCGACAACGTAGTCGGCACCCTGACTCACAGCCGGGGCATCCTGCAGGGCACGCCGCCCAGCAGCACGTTCCGGCTGTGTTCGATAGAACTCAGGGCCAGGGGGGTCACTGAGGGGACGGTGCTGGCCTTCACGGACCTCACCGATGCCTATTTCGAAGGAAAGAGTCTGTTGGGCACCTTTTCGGACGGGACGGTGATGGTTGTTGGGGGGCAGGTTTTCCTCCCGATGGTGTTCAAGAACACAGCTTCCGCTGGGCTGCGGCCTGAATGAAGGCTCCGGGGGATGTCCGAGTAGTAGTGGGAGGCCGGGCTGTCCCTATACGCCAGCACAAAGGTCATCCGGGTACGAAGGGATAGGACAATGAGGCCACACAAGAAAATAGGGAGATGGACGTTTCGAACCCTGCTGGTTTCCTGGCTGGCTCTTTGTCTTGTGGTCGGGGGCGGGGCCTCTTCGGCCATCACGGGCACAAAGGTCAGCGATGAGAGGTGGGTCGCCGCAGAGCGTCCGTCCCCCCCAGGCGGCACGCTGGGAGTTTTCCCACTGGAAGTCCAGCCCCCGTCGCTCCAGGCCGCGTCGGTGGACATCGCCGTAGTCCCTTCGTCGAGGACAGTCGGGGTAAACGACACCTTCGCCCTGGACATCTACGTCTACCCCAACGGCCAGCAGGTGGACGCTGTGGACGCCGACCTGACCTTCGACCCCACCTACCTGGAGGTGCTGTCCGTCACTGGTGACACTTCGGGTCTGGAGTTCGAGTTGTATAATACCTGGAACAACGCGAGCGGCACCCTGACCCATAGCCGAGGCGCCAGTTTCTCGCAGACGCCGCCCAGCAGCACCTTCCACCTGTGTTCCATTTCGTTGAAGGCCAAGGCTGTCACGGCCGGGACGACGTTGGCCTTCACTGGTCTCACCGACGCCTACTTCGGGGGTTCTTCGGTTCTGGGCAACACAACCGATGGCACGATAGTCATCCAGCAGCCAATGTCCACGCCGACCAGCACTTCCACCCCCACCCGCACGCCCACCCCCACGCCGACCAACACGCGAACGATCACGCCCACGCCTACCCATACCTCAACGCCAACCATCACCTCAACACCCAGCAATACACCAACGCCAACCATCACCCCAACGCCGACCGACACGCCAACCAATACGCCGACGCCTACCATCACCCCGACGCCCACCAATACGCCCACCCCTACCCCAACCGCTACCGCGACACCGACCAGTACACCAACCCACACCGCAACACCAACCAGCACGGCCACACCTATCCCGACCGACACACCTACATCCACGCCCACTGACACGCCTACCCACACAGCGACTCATACGCCTACACGAACACCAGAGACCCTCACGCCGACCCCAACACAAACACCTACAGTCACAAACACACCTACTTCAACGTCAACTAACACACCCACCCGCACCCCGAGTCCCACACCAACTCATACACCCATGCCAATGACAAGGGTCTACTTGCCTTTGATCACAAAGAAGTACTAGCTCATGACCAAAAGGATCTTCGAGCGAGCACGCATCGGCGTTCCCATCGTCCTGTTCCTGATCGCCCTCACGATATACTTCCTGACCCTGGCTCCCACCATCACCTGGCGAAACGACGGCGCCGATGGCGGAGACCTCATCACGGCAGTCTACACCCTGGGCGTCGCTCATCCTCCTGGCTATCCCGTGTACGTCATGCTCGGCAAGCTGTTCACTCTCTTGCCTGTCGGCGACATCGCCTATCGGGTCAATCTGATGTCCGCCTTCTTCGCTGCCGCCACTGTCCCCCTGGTCTATCTGACTACCTTGGGGCTGTGTCGTTCCCTTTCAGAGAGAGCGGATATCGGAGCGCGCACTTCCCAGATCGCCGCTGGCGCTGCTGCCCTCTCCTTCGCCTTTTCCCCCACCTTCTGGTCCCAGGCCACCATCGCCGAAGTCTACACACTGAACGCCTTCTTGGTAGCCCTGGTATCTTATCTGCTCTTGAAGTGGAGAGGTGGTAGACAGCAAACAGCGGCAAACGGTGGAAATTCCACCACCTGGTTGCGACTGGCTGCGTTCACGTATGGTCTCAGCCTGGGCAATCACCCCTCCATGCTTCTGCTGGGTCCGGCGATGCTGTTTTTGCTCGTAGAGGGGAGGCGATACAGCACGATGAAGCTCAAGGATGTACTGGCCGCTGGGCTGTCGTTCCTTCTGGGCCTTTCCATCTACCTCTTCCTGCCCCTGCGCGCCATGCAACATCCACTCGTGAATTGGGGCGATCCCCACACCTGGTCGGGCTTCCTCTGGACGGTCTCCGGCGAGCTGTATCGAAGGTTTCTTTTCGCCCTGCCCACCTCTTTTATCCCGGCGCGAGCCTCCGCCTGGGCCAGCCTGTTGGTTCAACAGTTTGGATGGTGGGGATTGCTCCTTGGGCTCATCGGCCTGTGGCACTGCCTGAACAAGGATCGCGTCTTCTCCATCTTCTCGCTGCTGGCCTTTAGCGCCGTGGTGGTCTACGCCTTATGCTACAATACCACTGACTCCTACGTCTACCTGATCCCCTCGTATCTGGTTTTCGCCACCTGGCTTGGCGTGGGAATCCATTACCTGCTGGCTGCCCTTCACTTCGACTGGGCTCAGTGCAAGCGACAGGTGCAGGATGGGGGAGGGCTCACCCCTTTGGCTGTCCCTTCGACAGGCTCAGGGCTTCGGCTCAGGGCATGGTTTCACCCCTTACGTTTCACGTTTTACGTTTCACGCTTTACGTTACTGTTTCTTTGCCTGCCTCTCGTATCTCTATGGCAAAACTTCTCACCCCTCGATCTGTCGAAGGATCGGACAGCGTACGCATACGGGGAGAAAGCCTTGGAAGTCCTTGAGCCCTCGGCCATCGTCATCGCCGACACTGACCCCCACACCTTCACCCTCTGGTACTTCTCCTATGTGATTGGCGAGCGGCCGGATGTCGTCGTTCTCAACAAGACGCTACTGGAATACCCCTGGTACAGGGACAACGTGCGCCAGCTACACCCCCAGGTCTTCATCCCCAACGGTGGCGTGGATGTCCTCACCCACCTGATTGAAAGGAACCGCGCCGACCACCCCATCTACTTGACGGACAATGACCCCAGCCTGTTGACCCTATACTCCTTTTCACGTCAGGGATCACTCTATTTACTCGAGGAGTAGGATGGAAGCCCAGAAGAAATCGGATCGACGAAAATCATTGGTCATAATTGGCCTGATATTGATCGTTTGCCTCTTGGTTATCGTCTTGGTCGGTTATTCGAAGGCCATGCGGGTGAAGGATCTTTTGGTTTCCACCCGGCGTCATCTGTGGGTGCTGGAGGCCAGGGCGCAAGAAGGCTTTCTGGCCAGCCCGAAGCTGGAGGACTTGAAGGTCATCGGAGAGGAGCTGGCCCAGGCCGAGGCAGACTTTAGGGCCCTCCAGGCCGAGTTGGGCCCCCTCTTGCCCCTGTGCCGATACCTGGGCT
>CAYUPJ010000188.1:0-4412 GCA_964446635.1 uncultured Anaerolineae bacterium | reverse complement strand
AGGGCCCTCCAGGCCGAGTTGGGCCCCCTCTTGCCCCTGTGCCGATACCTGGGCTGGGTCCCTGTGGTGGGCAAAGATATCCAGGCCGCACCCCAGCTTCTCGAAATCGCTATTGGGGTCACGGCTGCGGGGGGGACGGCCCTCGAAGGCCTCCAGCCCCTGCTGGACCTGTTTTCAGAGGACAACCCTCCCACTCAAGGGGCAGGCGAGATGAGCTCCGTCGAAGTAATCGTGCCTATCTTGGCGGCCCAACAGCCAAAGTTGGCTGAGGCCCAGACGAGGCTGACCCAGGCGGCCCAGGCGCGGGCGGGGATAGATAAAAGCAAACTGTCGCCTCGCCTGGCTACCCTCGTGGATCGTCTGGACAACTATCTGCCTCCCCTGCAACTCGCCCTCCAGGGGGTTCTGCTAGCCCCGGAGCTCCTGGGGGCTTCGGAGCCCAAGTCGTACCTGATCCTGGCTCAGAACGATGACGAGATCAGGGCCACGGGTGGTTTCATCAGCGGAGCAGGGCTCCTGCGCGTGGACCAAGGGCGGATCGAGGAGCTGAACTTTCAGGATAGCTACGCTGTAGACGACCTGTCGCAGCCTCACGCCGAGCCTCCCCTGCCCCTCTACCGCTACATGTGGGCCCAGATCTGGCTGCTGCGGGACGCTAACTGGTCGCCCGACTTCCCTACCACAGCCCAGACAACTGCCCAGATCTACGAGCAAGACCAGGGAGTAGCAGTGGATGGGGTCATCGCCCTGGATCAGCAGGCGGTGCGCCTGGTGGTGGGGGCTTTGGGTCCCTTTCGTCTGGAGGGGTACGAGGAGTCGGTCACTGCCGACAATGTGATCCCGTTAGCACGGCAATATTGGGCCTCGCCTCTGGGGGCGGGGACGTTGGAGGAGGGCGCGGGGGACTGGTGGGCTCATCGCAAGGACTTCATGGGGGCGCTCCTGAAGGCGACCATGGCCAAATTGGAGGGCGGGATCGCCCCGGCCGAAGCGATGGCACTGGCCAAGGCCATCTGGCGCGGCGTGGAGGAGAAACACATCCTCATCTGGTTCGATGATGCGGCGGTGGCCGAGCTTCTACGAGAGGCAGGCTGGGATGGGGCCATTCTGACCACCGATGGCGACTACTTAATGGTCGTTGACACCAACATGGGCTTCAACAAGGTCAACCCCAACGTGGACCAGGCCCTCCACTATCGGGTGACCATGGACGAGGCGGGCACCGTCCACGCCGTGGCGACCCTCACCTATCACAACAGGAGCACCAGGGAACTGGAGGAATGCGTACAGGAGGCGCGGTATGATTTGACCTACGAGGGCATGATGAACCGGTGCTATTGGGATTACCTGCGCCTCTACGTTCCCGAAGGCGCTGAGCTGATCGAGGCCACCAGGAACCCCTTGCCTTCTGGCAGCCTCTACAGGCAGTTGAGCGGCGCTGGCGAAGGGACAGGAGAACCCGACATCGGCCCGGCGGAGAAGGGCAAACAGGTCTTCGGGACCTTCTTCGTCGTGCCTCCTCAGGAGAGCAAGGAAGTTCGCTTTGCCTACGAGCTACCCCCTGACATCTTGGATAGCACAGGCGATGCCTATCGCTACAGCCTGCTCATCCAAAAGCAGGCCGGTACCATGGCCCTCCCTGTCCAGGTCACTGTGGAGCTCCCCCCAGGTGCGGAACTGTTGGCGGCGGAGCCGCCACCGAGCGTGGTAGAGGGGAACACCCTTCGATTTCAACTGAGCCTGGCTACGGATAGGCAGTTAGAAGTCACTTTCCACTAAGTAGGTCGGCAACAGCTCTTTTGACCTTTTTCCGGGCATGAGGTCGTCCCTGAGGGCCTGGAGTTGCACTCCAGGCCCTGGCCGGGGTTTGACAAAACAAGGACGGTCAGCTATACTCCTCAATACCCCCAGGGAGAGAGAAATGGAGTTAGGAGGAAAGTCGAATGGGAATAGAAACCAAAGGAGAAGAGGAAGAGAATGTGCGGACTGCCTTCGCCGTCTCAATGCCTCCTCGATTGGGTGCTTTGCTGACAGAGCTCGTGGAGATTCCAGATATCGGGATGGCGCTGCGAAAAGTGCTTTCTGAGTATCTTGAACTCAAAGGCAAGATTCTGGAGGAACGTATCGCGACCTTCGAAACAAAGTGGGGCATGTCTTTTGAGGAGTTTTCCCGGAAATGCGCTGAGGGAACCCTGGCGGAAGATGCGTACTCCTACGAGGTGGAGAAGGATTTCTGGGAGTGGGAGCAGGCCGTAACGTTGCAGCGTCACCATGAGTCTGTGAGGCTTCAATGGATGTGAGGAGTTTTGCTTCTGAGCTGCTCCGCGCTCTGGCGACGGTAGAAGCGATCGAACGAGTCGCTTTGCAGTCAGAAGGTCCTGTGGTCAAGGGGCGAGCTTACGTAACTACGGAGTTGTTTCTGGAATTCTACCGCGCAGCTATATAGTGCCGACGTGCAGGAAACCCTTGGAAAGACGTAGACCCTTCCCTTCGATAAACCTTCGTGGTGAGCCCGTCGCTTGTACTGAGCCCAGTCGAAGTGAACCATCAGGACCCTGCTGTAGCTCTTTGGTCTTCGCCATCATGGGGCTGGTGGTCATCGGCTTGCTATCCTTTGGATCTGGAGTTTGGGCGGCGCCGGGCCAGGATGCTCACCGCCAGACGGTGCCCACGGCCACCTTCACCCCCATTCCGACACCTACGTCTCAACCGTCGCCAACTGGGGAATTGCCCACGCCAACTCCCACGCCCACCCAAGGGCCATCGTCCACACCCCAGCCATCGACGACGCCCACCAGCGCGCCCATTTCCGTCGTAAACCAGGAACCATCGGCTACGCCTCAACCGTCGCCAACTGTGCCGCAGCCCACTGAGGAACGGCCGACACCCACGGACACACCACAACTGCCCACACCCTCTCTTACAGCCACACTGACCAACACGCCCAGCCCAACAGCCACCCCTTCTCCCAGTCCCATCATGACCACCACGACAACCGCCCCATCGCTGCCCACAACGATGCCGACCTGGACTCCGACGCCATTGCCTCAGGCAGGGGCGACGGGCTCTGGGTCAGTCCGCTGGTTAGCTGCCGGAGTTGTCCTGATGGTCGCGGGTATGATACTGTTCTTTCTGAAGCCCAAGGGGAGGGGATCATGAAGCGGCTCGACGATTTCTTCACGGCGAGAAACGTTTTGGCAGCCGTTATGATCCTCGTCGGAGCATTTCTAATCATCAGGAATTGGGGCGCAGTGACCGGTCTGCCCGTGGGCACCCCAGAAGGTCAAAGACCGGAAGAGGCAACCCCGCAGAGCCGTCAGGTGACCACGCCAGCCACTCCACAGGCAACGCCCACAGTGGTCGAGAGATTGATTCCAACCCTTCCTCCGAAGCCCCTCGTGTCCACGTCCCAACCATCCCCGGAGCCGCAGGCTGTACTCGCTTCCCCCACTCCCAGCAGCGCTGAGGGAGCATTGCTTTTCCCAATTCGCCAACGCTTCGGCGTAGGCGTAGCTTTGCCACCGATAGACCAGTATGACGTGGGGCGTCTTGGCGCCGGCTGGTACGTGAACTGGTGGGTACATCCCAACCCTCCTCACCCCAACGGCATAGAGTTCGTGCAGATGATCCGCGTTCCTGGTGGGAGCTATGCGCCAGACATAGATACCATCGGAGCAGCAGCCGACGCGAACCCCGGTTCCCTCTGGATCATCGGCAACGAACCCGACGTCGTATGGCAAGACAACGCCACCCCAACCGAATACGCCCAAGTCTATCACGAACTGTACACCTTCCTGAAGGCCAGGGACCCCTCTTGTCGAGTGGCCATCGGTGGCATCTCCCAGCCGACGCCCTTGCGCCTCGAGTATCTGGACAGAATTCTGGAGACCTATCAGAGCCTGTATGGCCAGAAGATGCCGGTGGACGTTTGGAACATCCATGCCTTCATCCTACGCGAGGAGCAGGGCTCATGGGGAGTGGACATTCCTCCGGGCATATCGGCTACGAAGGGCTTTCTCTACGAGATCCAGGACCACGGTGATTTAGAGATATTCAAGCAGCAAATCGTGGATTTCCGCCGCTGGATGAAGGAAAGGGGGGAAAGAGACAAACCGCTGATCGTTTCGGAGTATGGCATCCTGATGCCTGAGGACTATGGTTTCCCGTACGAAATGGTGCGGGATTTTATGGTTGAGAGCTTTGACTACTTCCTGATGGCTACAGACGATCGCCTGGGCTGCCCCGCCGATGGCAACAGGCTGGTGCAGCGCTGGGCCTGGTACAGCTTGAGCGACACGCGCTATCCGACTGGCAACCTCTTTGATCCTGAGACCAAGGAGATCACCCCGCTAGGCACGGATTATGGAAGCTATGTAGATGGACGTGTCCGCCGGTAAAAAAGGCTCGAAGAT
>CAYUPJ010000187.1:0-8485 GCA_964446635.1 uncultured Anaerolineae bacterium | reverse complement strand
AGAGGATAGCACATAATTCGCAATTTGGCCAGTGCGTTTACGCGAAAGTACAGACTAATGTTGATGTTTCCACTCATTAAAGTGCAAAAAGGCTTTTTGGGCATGAGTTTCTAGCGCCTGCGCCTCCTGACCAGCACAACCGTGAGAGCGGCGAGCGTAGCCAGTGCTGCCAGCCCCAGCCACGGGGCCAGTAGCCCTAGCTTGTTCACCGGCACGACGATGCCGCCGATGGGATAGCCGAAGGTGGCGGTGCAGATCTTGTCGCCGTCCATGGTGACTGTGGTGGTGAGCCCTGTGCCGGAGCAGTCCCCGCTCCAACCAACAAAGAAGGATTTGACACCGGGGTGGGCTGTCAGGGTGACGACCGTGTCCTCGAAGTAGTTGCTTGTGCAGTCCAAACCGCAAGAGATCCCGGCGGGGTCGCTGACCACCGTCCCGGTCCCGCCCCCGGCTTTGTTTACCGTGAGGCGAGGGCAGACGTCGCCCACCCCATCGTTGTCACCGTCGGCCTGATCAGCGTTGGGAACGTTCGGGCAGTTGTCCTCATCGTCAGGGACGCCATCGCCATCAGTATCTGATACCACGGTGAATCCTGGATGAGCCGGGTGATCCACTACATCTATGGCTGCGTCATACACCCCATTTCGATTCGCATCGAAGACCATGTCGTATTCCCCAGGCGTGAGCGGTGGCGGCCACACGTTTGTGGATCCAAGGTTTCCGGCGGCGTCGGTGGGCACGGTGTTCATCCCGTCGCTGGAGACGTCAGGCGGGATGGCCATGCCGTCGGTCCAAGCAAGATCCCCGACGATGTACACGTCTACAAAGCTGAACGCCGAAAAACCGCTGCCGGTTCCGTAAACAGCCTCATCCGTCGTGTACTCATCCTTACCAACCCCGACTTCGTCAGTTGATTTAGCTTCTGGTGGTGGAGGTGGGGGCGCTTGCAGTATCTCAAGGCCGGCAAATGGGTTTGCCATCCCGACGAAGAGAGGGTTGACGTGAACCATATTCCTCACGCCATAATTATCCGGATTATCGAAGCCGTTCAGCGTCACTGGCTCCCAACGAATACCATCCTCGGTTTTCCACAGGTCCCCCCCAGCAAAATAGTCGGTGAACACCTGCCATACTTCCTCCCAGTCAATGGGCTCGCTTTCGAAGGCGTCCAGCAAGCGACGGAATGGCTCTATGTAGTCTTCGTTCACCCCAAGCTCTTCAAGCAGGCCGATGACCTGTTGAAGGGAGATAACGATTTGCTCTTGTTGCTCTGGAGTTAACTCGAGGAACTCGGCAAGGTCTTCCACTGGCAGGAATCGCAAGAACGAGCTGGCATCAAAGGTTCCCAGGTAAAGAACGCCGTTATCTTCTTGTAGGGACCAGCAGTAGAAGTTGAAGAAGTTACCGAAGCCGCCCGGCCACCCGCTTCTAGGCAAGCGGAATGTTGGACCAGCAGGTGGGATCCAAGGAACATAATCTCCTACAACCAACTCCCAGCTATCATCTGGATTAATTCGAATCAACTCAAATCCCTTGGGAGGCCCAAGTTCCACAGGACCATCAACTATCAAAGGCAGAGACATCGAACCTACATATAATTTATTGTTGAAGACCTCCATGGTCCCAGCCCAGTAGTTCATCATGTCCCCAGCGCCATTATTAACGATTTGAGTCCACGCGCCTAATGCAGGATCATTCGGGCTCTGGGCATTACTTCTAAATACCTGATAGCCGCTTTGTATGTTTTGCGTCCCGGCATACAAATGCCCATTGAAGCTTTCCAGGGACTCCACAGCCGTATTTGCCGGGTCAACTGAGCTGAAGTCCGCTACCTTCTCCCAGGCGTCAGGATTGGATGGGAATGCCCAGACCTCAGCTCTTCCTTCATAGCCTGTGCCTACGTAAAGTTTTCCGTTGTGCACTAACATCGCTCGGGAATCTGTCCCCATCTCAGGCGGTGTTACCACCTGTTCCCAGGTGGTGCCATCGGCGGACTTCAAGAGCAGGCTACCTGGGAGGAAGCCCCCTCCACTTGCAGCATAAATCTTCCCTTCGAAGGTGACCATTTGCCTGAATCCCCACTCCCTGGGGACAAACAGCGGCCCACCTATCACCGGAGACTGATAAACCCGCTCCCAGGAGCCGTAACGCCAGATCTCTGCCCTCATATCCTCGGCCCATTCCTGCGATTGTATTGGTTCTCGAGGGTGTGTTATGTATTCAAATTTAAAGTCCGGCGGGATAATGCCAGTTGCTTTCAATGCCTGACCTACCATGTAGGGGATATTACGACCCGTTCCCACGTATAGGTCGCCATTGAAGTAGGTCATAGACCAAGCATAGTTGTTCATCGGGTCGCCAAAACCACCTTCAGCAATCCTGGCAAAATCGTCCCTGTCGTATCCTGCCACGGGGGGGAACGGTCCAGGATAATATCCCGGAAGGAAACCAAAAACGTGCTCATCATCAAGCCAAAGCGTGCCTAGCGCAGGGTAAAGTAGGCCGTTCATTGCAGGAATGGTTGGGTCAAGTTGGTGCCAATTATTGAGATCGGCATCATACCAGAAGACCCAAGCATGGAACCCGTCCACGGGGGGTGGCAGGAAGCCGCACACAGCGTAGACCAAATCGCCTTCACCGATATTTACCTCATTTGTATACCACTTCAGTAAAGAGGCAAGCAAGAAGGCCAGGTCTTCGGAATCTCCACTGCCCTGATGTAAGGTTTGCTCTGGGTTAGCCCACGCCTCGGCAACGCCGTAGTTCATCTCATCCGTTACGGGGTTGATGTTACCGTGGACCCAATTGAGTGCATCTTGGGCGGTGACGAAGGTTTGGCTTCCAAATGCACCCCACTGTTGAATCTCGTGAACAAACTCGCTACCCTCATCATCCTCGAAGGTTGCCGTTCCCTCCGTCAGAGCCGGCGTGATTTCGTTCACTTCGTCTGTCTTTCTCCAAATACCAGGCTCATCAGCTAAGACCGAGCTAGGAGAGTTTAGAGCTACCAGAGCGATAACCACGAACAAGATCATGGATAACTTCTTCATTTCACCTCCTCCTGTCAGCTTGGCCCGCCAGTCGCGCGGGGACAAAAATAACCGAAGATGCCAATTCCCAGATAAGGTCTTCTATATTCTATCATCTATTCACCATCTGGTCAAATAAGACTTTGACATTTTGCCCCTAGTGGACTATACTATTACGCGGCGGCCTTAAGGCCGCACTCTAATTTTTCGACGCATCCGGAGGAGATTATGCGTAGAGTCAAGCTCGTTGTGCTTGTTGCACTGGCAGCCATGGGTTTGGCTCTGTTTGGTTGCAGCTCACCCACACCCAATCCAACCTCGAACCCCTCACCTGCACCAACGAACACACCCATGCCTGCGCCCACGAACACGCCCGCCCCCTCCCCGACTAAGACTCCCACACCCGTGCCCACTCCAACTCCTGTACCGCGGCCTCTGGAGTTGACCGTTCTGCACACCAACGACACCATGGGCTACACCGACCCCTGTGGTTGAAGGCCCCCCAAAGGGGGGCTGGCCCGGCGGGCCACAAAGATCAAAGAGGAACGAAAGGTTTCGGAGACCGTTTTGTTGTTGGATGCTGGAAACACGCTGTTTGGCAATCAGCCTTTGGTCCAACAAACGCAGGGCAAGGCCGTCGTGGAGGCCATGAATCTGCTGGGTTATGACGCCATGGCTCTGGGCAGCGAGGACTTCTGGCTGGGCCTGGATGTGCTGCGTCAGCGCATGGAGGAGGCCGAGTTCCCCATCCTCTCGGCTAACGTGGTGATTTCGGGGACGGATCAGTTGTTCGCTACGCCCTACGTTGTCAAGGAGATAGGGGATCACAGAGTAGCCATCATCGGCCTGACGAACGAGGAAGCGGTTCAGGCAGCTGGCGGAGCCATCGTGGTGCGCAACTCACTGGAAGCGCTCCAGGGTCTCATGGACGAGGTCAGCAAACAAGCCGACGTCATCATCGTCCTCTCCCACGTGGGCACGGAGGTGGATTTGCAGATAGCCAACGAGGTGAAGGGTATTGACCTCATCGTTGGAGGCAAGTCCCAGGATGTCCTGGATCCGCCCTTGTGGATCGAAACGAGCCGCACCGTGATCGCTCAGGCTGGCCACCAGGGTCAGCAAATCGGCGTAGTCAGGCTAGAGATAGACAGCCAGGGCAAGGTGGCTGGCCACCAGGGGCAAGTTGTGCTTCTGACCGATGAGTTTGCCGACGACCCGGAGATGAGGGCTTTCTTGGATCAGTACAAGTAACCAACAAGCCACGAAGACACGGATGATCTTATCCACTTCGATGAAACCAAAACTAACGCTTGAAGCACTCAAGACGGAGGCTCGGACATTCGCCGAGCTGGAGTCAACACATCAAGAACCGTCGTTGTATGGGGTCACTGACGGTAAAGCCGTCGGCACATATTTTGAGCACAAGTTCCGCGCGTATCTCCACCAGAGGTACGATTTCGAGGAGGGCAGCTCTGCGAAGGGAATTGACTTCCCCGAGCTAGGCGTCGACATGAAAGTCACCAGCATTAGGCAGCCGCAGTCCTCATGCCCGTTCAAGTCCGCGAGACAGAAGATCTACGGCCTCGGGTATTCACTGTTGGTCTTCGTATATGACAAGACCGATGACCCAGCGACTTCCACTGGCAACCTCAACATACTTCACACGATCTTTGTAGAAGAAAAGCGGACAGCGGATTTTCAAACTACTACAGGACTGAGACGAATTCTTGAAAACGAGGGCAACAAGGATGACCTTTTGGCTTTCATGCAGGAGCGAATGCTCTGGATGGACGACATTGAGGCTTCAAACATCGCTGATGAACTGCTCGAGAGGTCGCCCGAGATCGGCTATCTGACCATCTCAAACGCCCTTCAGTGGCGGCTTCAATATAGCCGAGTGATAGAGAAGGCAGGCTCAGTGCCCGGAGTCGAAAGGCTTAAGTAGCTATGTGTGCCGATAAGCGAACGAGAGCCGAGTTCGGCGACTTTCAAACACCAATCAACTTGGCGCGTGAAGTGTGCTCACTGATCGCTCGGACAGGATTCCGACCGACTTGCGTTCTCGAGCCAACGTGTGGGACGGGGGCTTTTGTCCAAGCGGCGCTGGAGACGTTTCCAAACGTCTCACGAGTTCTGGGGTTTGACTTGAACCAGGGCTATGTTGAGAAAGCACGGGCAGCAGTGAGAGCTGTCTCCTCCAATGCTAACGTCGAAATTCGCCACTGTGATTTCTTCCAAACGAACTGGACCGAGATTGTGGCAGAACTGCCTCAACCCATCCTGATTCTTGGCAATCCACCGTGGGTCACGAACGCGCAACTTGGAGCCCTCGGAAGCAGTAACCTGCCGTCCAAATCGAATATTGACAACTTGCGCGGTATCAATGCGCTTACCGGCACCAGCAACTTCGACATCTCGGAATGGATGCTGCGGAAGAACATCGAGTGGCTTCAGGGTAGAAGCGGAATGCTTGCCGTTCTCTGCAAAACCTCGGTGGCTCGGAAGGTTCTCACATTCGCGTGGCAGAAGTCCGTGCCGATTGCGTCAGCAGCCCTCTACAGAGTCGACGCGAAGCGCTATTTCGGGGCAGCGGTTGACGCCTGTCTTCTCTTGGTCCGTACAGATGCCATTGGCAGAACGAAGGAATGTTCCGACTACGGCTCGTTACGCGATCAGCAGCCGATCAGCGTGTTCGGTCTGCGGGATGGAATGCTGGTGGCTAACACCAACGCATACGAACGGTGGCGCAACCTCGCGGCGCCCGGCCTGAGCGGTTGGCGGTCGGGTATCAAGCATGATTGCAGCAAGGTTTTTGAACTGCGTCCGCACAGTGGCAGGTTTTTTAATGCCCTGGGTGAACTAGTGGACGTGGAGGACGAATATCTCTTTCCCATGCTCAAGAGCTCCGACCTCGCCGCCAACAGGCAGTCAAGACTTTGGATGCTCGTTCCACAGCGCACCATGGATGAGAACACTGTCCGTCTGCAGAGAGATGCGCCAAAGACATGGCGGTACCTTGAGGCACACTCAAGGCTACTCGACAGAAGAGCAAGCTCTATCTATAAGACGCGCCCTCGATTTTCGGTCTTCGGGGTCGGACCGTATTCTTTCGCGTCTTGGAAGGTTGCTATCTCGGGTTTGTACAAGAAGCTCGGTTTCGTTCGAGTTTCTCCCTTCCAGAATCGCGCGGTAGTTCTCGACGACACTTGCTACTTTTTCCCATGCCAGTCTAAGGAGGAGTCCGAGCTACTTTACCACCTCGTCCAGTCAGATCCTGCTATTGAGTTTTGGTCGGCCTTCGTTTTCTGGGATTCGAAGCGCCCAATCACGGCTCGACTTCTGAACTTACTGGACTTGGCGACTCTCGCACGGGTGCTTGGTAAGGAATGTGACGCGGCACGAATACTCGCCGAACGACAACTGGTTGAGTATAGCGACCACAGTCACCAGTACCTCCTGTTCCGTGAAGATGCCCCCTGCTACGGGTTCGATTCGTCGCCAGGCTGAAGCATGCGTCCATGCTGGCGCATGGCGCCGCC
This sequence comes from uncultured Anaerolineae bacterium, assembly GCA_964446635.1. Lineage (GTDB taxonomy): Bacteria > Chloroflexota > Anaerolineae > VGOG01 > VGOG01 > CAYUPJ01. Next base: position 1,917 of record CAYUPJ010000187.1, on the reverse strand, counting down.
ATTTTGTGATCTTGGTGTCTTCGTGGTAGGACAAAAGCCGGGACATCGCAGTCCCAACGACGAAGCCGTCTGTCGAAGTACAGGCGGCTTCACGTCATTTTCGGCAGCGGCCGTGGCCGGAACCAAGAAGCTGGTCGAGGTGGGCGTTATCGGGCGACAAGAGAAGGTATCGAGCCGACGCTGGAGGCGGTGCAGAAAGCATTGGAGGGAAGCTTATGATTGTGATGAAGTTCGGGGGCACCTCCCTTGGCAATGGGGAGGCTATCAACAGGGCAGTGGACATCGTCATCCAAACCCTGAAGGACAAGGGGCAGGTCGTGGTGGTGGTCTCGGCGATGAGCGGGGTCACCGACACCCTGCTCTCTGCGGCCACTTCCGCCGCCCAGGGGGATGCTGAGACCTTCCGCCGGGCGCGCTGGCACCTCTCGGATCGCCATCGCCTGGCCATGACCGAGGTCATTCACTACGAAGAGGCTCGGCTGCAGTTGAGGGAGGAGGTCGAGGCCCTGCTATCCGATTTCGAGAACCTCTGTCGCAGCATTCACATCATGGGGGAGCTCACGCCCAGAGGCTCCGATGCTGTGGCCTCCCTGGGGGAGAGGTTGATGGCGCACATTCTGGCAGCGGCCCTGAGAGACAGAGGGGAGAGGGCTACCGCGGTGGAGGCCACCGAGGCCATCGTCACCAATGGCCAACACGGCTCAGCCACGCCCCTCATGGAGGAGACCAGGGAGGCAGCCCAGGCCCGGCTCCTGCCCCTCCTGGCCGAAGGGGTGACGCCCGTGGTGACAGGTTTCATCGCTGCTACCAAAGACGGGGTGACCACCACTCTGGGGCGCGGGGGGAGCGACTATACCGCCGCCATCCTGGGCGCTTGCCTGGATAGCGACGAGGTCTGGATCTGGACCGACGTGGACGGGGTGATGACCGCCGACCCACGAGTGGTGCCTGAGGCCCGCACCCTGCCTGAGATCTCCTACGCCGAGGCGGCGGAGCTATCCTACTTCGGGGCCAAGGTGATCCATCCCAAAACTATCCTGCCAGCAGTGGAGCGAGGCATTCCCTTGCGCATTGTCAACACCTTCAACCCCCCCTCTTTCCCCCCCGCAGGCGGGGGGGATGAAAGGAGGGGAGGCACTTTGATCGTTGCCGAGGTAAAGCCCAGCGAGCTTACGGTTAAGGGCATCACCGCCATCAAGGGCCTGAGCCTCGTCACGGTGGAGGGAAGAGGGATGCTGGGGGTGCCAGGCATCGCCGCCAGGGTCTTCACCGCTGTGGCCCAGGAGGGTATCAGTGTGCTGATGATCTCCCAATCCTCCTCAGAGCAGAACATCTGCTTCGTTATCCAGCAGGAGGCTGTGGAGCGGGCTCTGAAGGCGCTGGAGGCGACCTTCGAGCTGGAGTTGGCCCGCCGTAACGTGGACCGCATCTGGGCCCAGAAGGGAGTGGCCATCGTGGCCGCAGTGGGGGCCGGGATGAAGGGGACGCCGGGGATCGCGGCCAAGGTCTTTGGTGCTCTGGGAAAGCACGGTATCAACGTGATCTCTATTGCCCAGGGTTCATCGGAGTACAACATCTCCTTCGTGGTGGACGAGGCAGACATGGAGAAGGCGGTGCGATACATCCACCAGGAGTTTGGGTTGGGGAGGTCCGGATGTTAGAAAACATGGACAGGATCCAAGTTGGAATTCTGGGAGCCACAGGCATGGTGGGGCAGCGGTTCGTGCAATTGCTGGCCGATCACCCCTGGTTCGAGATATCCGCACTGGCTGCCTCGGAGCGTTCAGAAGGGATACCCTACGGCGAGGCCTGCCACTGGGTCGTGTCGGAAGAAATGCCTGCTCTCGTCAAAGAGGTGGTCGTTCAGGAATGTGAGCCTGGCCTCAACTGCCGTCTGGTGTTCTCCGCCCTGCCGGC
>CAYUPJ010000186.1:0-8523 GCA_964446635.1 uncultured Anaerolineae bacterium | reverse complement strand
AATTCGAGTACAATTAGCAGCAAGCGGAAGACACTTCTGGACAATCCGGCCTGGCAGATTCTGGGTTTGATGGGATGGGTGGATGACTCAAGTTTTCAGACGTTTGTGGCGAGGAGGCGAGTCTGGCATAGAAAGACTCGTCGTTGGTTTAGGCAACCCTGGCCGGAAATATGCCCGCAACAGACACAACGTTGGTTTTCAGTGCCTTGATCGCCTGGCCAAAGCCTGGGGTTTATCGTTCAACAGGCAAAAGCACAGAACTCTGTTGGCTCAGGGCGAGATGTCCGGCCTGAAAGTCATCCTGGCCAAGCCCCAGACTTTCGTGAACCTGAGTGGCGAGGCGGTGGGGCGATTGGCTCGCTTCTACAGGGTGCCCCCTGAGAACATTCTGGTCATCTATGATGACCTGGACCTGCCCGTGGGCAAAATCCGTCTGCGTCCTGAGGGTGGATCCGGAGGGCACAGAGGGATGCGCTCGATCATTGAGCACCTGGGCACCAATGGCTTTCCCCGCTTGCGGGTGGGGATAGGCCGCCCAACCCGTGGCGACCCCGCAGATTACGTGCTAAGCGACTTTGCACCCGACGAGCGGATCGCCATAGAGGATGTCTACGAGAGAGTCGTTTCCGCTGTGGAGCTCTGGTTGGCCGAAGGCATTGAAGCTGCTATGAACCAGTACAACACGAGTTCCTAGTTTGGTGTTCAACTGACTTCGTGGTAAAATAAAGAGTTGTAAACTCATTGCTTGTATTCAGGGGCGGGTCGCTGCGATCGGCCCCTAGAGGTGTTTGGAGAGAATCTGGGTGAACGAACTGAATTTGTCGGGCCTGCTTTCTCTTATCGAAGACATACCCAGCTATCGAGAGCTGATCGAGGGCTTGAGGGCCCAGGGTTCGGCTCAGCGATCCCTACCTTCTACCCCCTTAACCCTCAGCTTGCTATCCGCAGCGCGGTCCTATCTCATCGCTGCCCTGCAGCAAGACCTGGACAGGCCCCTGCTCGTGGTCACGGCCCGGCCGGAGCAGGCCAACCAATTCCATAGCCAATTGCGTCTCTGGTCAGCCAGGCTCGAGAGCGTTCTGCTTTTTCCTGAGCCCAACGCCCTGCCTTATGAACACGTCGCCTGGGACATCGAGACTATCCAGCAACGTATCCAGGTCCTGGCAACGCTGCTGCTTGGGTTGAGTAGCCGAAGGCGTATCGAAACCCAAGTGGGGGGAAAGAGCGCCCCTGTCATCATCACCTCAGCCCGCGCTTTGATGCAGAGAACCATACCTGCGCGTGAATTCCAGGCTGGCGTATATACCCTACAAGAGGGCCAGCAGGTCTCCCTGGAAAAAATGTTGGCCGACTGGGTCTCCCTGGGCTACGAGCCGGCGAGCCTCGTTGATGAGCCGGGCACTTTCAGCCGACGCGGAGGGATCATTGACGTCTTCTCTCCCCACAGCGCCTGGCCGGTGCGCATCGAACTCTTCGGGGACGAGGTCGAGTCCCTGCGCCTCTTCGAGCCGGATACCCAGCGCTCTCTGGAGAGGGTATCCTCGTTCACCCTGGTCCCGGCCAGCGAAGCTCTGCCCAAACATGGCCCGTTGGCAGTCAAGCGAGCAACCCAGTTGGACCTCTCGGCCTGTCACGAGTCAGCGGCGGCCGAATTCGAGGGCAACCTGGAAGCTCTGGGGGAAGGACAACATTTCAGAGGCATCGAGTTCTACATTCCTTACCTTTACTCCCAGCCGGGGAACCTCATAGATTTTCTACCTGCTGACGGGATATTGGTCATTGATGATCTGATCGAATTGGAAGCAACTATGGCTGACCTGGAGGCTGGCGCCCTGGAACTGGAGAATAACTTACTCCAAGCGGGTGAATTGCCCAATGGCTTCCCCATCCCTTACTTCACTTGGGACGAGTTACAGGAGGCACTGTTGGACAGGCATCCCTTGGTGCTGGGATACAATGGGGGAGAGGAACACCCGCTGAGCCGACTCTTTGTCCCAGGCCCTCGCTACGGCGGCCGGCTCAAGCAGGTGCTGGATGACTGGCACCGGATGCTCCACGAGGGTCAGCGGATTGTGGTAGTCAGCCGCCAGGCTCAGCGCCTGGCCGCGCTCTGGGCAGACCGAGAAACTTACATCACCCCTATGGAAGGAATCACTGAACAGCCCTCACTGCACAGCCTGACTATCGTGCAGGGCACCCTGGCCGAAGGCTGGACGCTGCTTCCCCCCCTCTTTCCCCCCCAAGCTTGCCCTGAGCAAGGTCGAAGGGTTGGGGGGGATGGAAGGGAGGGACAGCAAACAACGGTGTGCTTGATGACAGACGCAGAGATCTTCGGCTGGTCGAGGCCCCTGCCCCGTCGGGTGCGCCAACCGCGGGCAGTGACTCCAGAGGCATTTTTCGCTGATATGTCGCCCGGCGACTACGTGGTGCACATCGAGCATGGCATCGGCCTCTTCCATGGCTTGCTTGAGCTGACCCTTGCCCCCCCTTCATCCCCCCCAACTTTGGGGGGGATGAAGGGGGGGGTGAAACGAGAATACCTGGAGGTCGAATACGACGGGGGAGACAGGCTGTACGTGCCTATTCATCAGGCGGATCGCCTCAGCCGCTACGTGGGGACAAGTGACCGCCCTCCGGCCCTACACCGCCTGGGCACAGCCCATTGGGCCCAGGTCAAGGCCCAGGCCAAGCGGGCGGTGGCGGATATCGCGCGGGAACTACTGGAGCTGTACGCAGCCCGGGGGGTCGTACCCGGCCACGCCTTTTCCACTGACCACCCCTGGCAAGCTGAACTGGAGGCATCGTTCCCCTACATCGAGACAGAAGACCAACTGCGGGCCATTGAGGAGATCAAAGCGGACATGGAGCAAGCAAAGCCCATGGACCGCCTCGTCTGCGGCGATGTGGGCTACGGCAAGACCGAGGTCGCCCTGCGGGCGGCGTTCAAGGCGGTGATGGACCACAAGCAGGTGGCCGTCCTGGTGCCCACCACCGTACTGGCGCAGCAGCACTACATGACCTTTAAGGAACGGCTCAAGCCCTTTCCGGTCGAAGTGGAGATGCTCTCGCGCTTCAGATCGCGAGGAGAGCAGCAGGAGATCCTGAATAGGCTCAAGGCGGGGTTGACGGACATCGTCATTGGCACCCATCGTCTGATTCAAAAGGACGTGGCCTTCAAAGACCTGGGTCTCCTGGTCATAGATGAAGAGCAGCGCTTCGGCGTGACCCACAAGGAGGAGCTCAAGCAGATGCGCAAGGAGGTGGATGTCCTCACCCTCACCGCCACCCCCATCCCCCGCACCCTCTACATGTCGCTGACGGGCGTGCGGGACATGAGCACCATTGATACCCCACCAGAAGAGCGGCTTCCCGTAAAGACCCACGTAGGCGAATATGACGAGACCCTCATCCGCAAGGCCATCTTGCAAGAGCTGGACCGAGGTGGGCAGGTCTATTTCGTGCACAACCGCGTACAAAGCATCCATCTGGTCGCCCGGCGGTTGGAGCACATCGTGCCCGAAGCCACCTTGGCCATCGGTCACGGTCAGATGCCTGAGGCGGAGTTGGAGCGGGTGATGCTGGATTTCGCCGCCGGCAAAATAGACATCCTGGTCTGCACCTCCATCATCGAGAGCGGCCTGGACATCCCCAACGTCAACACCCTCATCGTCAACCGCGCCAATCAGTTCGGCCTGGCTGATCTTTACCAGTTGCGCGGCCGGGTGGGACGGAGTGCTCGCCGAGCCTACGCCTACTTCCTGTACGACCATCCCCTCCGCCTGACCGAGACAGCCCACCAGCGCCTGCAGACCATCCTGGAGGCCAGCGAGCTGGGAGCCGGGTTCAGCATCGCCATGCGCGATCTGGAGATTCGTGGAGCTGGGGACTTGCTAGGGACTCGGCAGCATGGCCACATCGCCGCCGTGGGCTTCGACCTCTACTGCCGCCTGCTGGCTCAGGCAGTGCGGGAGCTCAGAGAGGAGCCTGAGGGGGAGATACCTTCAGCCTGGTTAGATCCCTTAGCGCCCTCGGTCTCCATTGATTTGCCCTTGCCTGCCTTCATTCCTAACGATTATGTGCCCGATTCGTCTCTACGTCTGCGGCTCTACCGCCGCATGGCCGGTCTGGTCACAATGGATGAGATTGAGGACATGGAACGCGAGCTGACGGACCGCTTCGGAACCTTGCCTGTGGCCGTAGCCAACTTGCTCTATCAACTGCGCCTGAAGGTACTGGCTCTCAGGGCCGGTGTGCAGGGCATCTCCACGGAGAAGGGGCAGATTGTCCTTCGCGGCGCGCCTTTGGACGACGCGGCCCGTAAGCAGTTGCAGATACGTCTAATCGGCCGAGCCCGCGTGAGCCAGCGCCAGATCTGGCTGCCGCTTCATGGGAAGGAAAATATCTGGCGGAAAGAGTTGGTGGAGGTACTGGAGGCCATGGCTGAGGGGGGAACAACGGACTGTCAGGATTGAACGGACTGGTCTTTGCCAGGTCCCAGTTTTTCTGTGGGATTCGTGGGATATTTGTGGGATATCAACGTCAAATTGTGGGATATGTGGGATATTTGTGGGATATCAGGTGCAACGCACTTTTCGAAGTGCGTTGCACCTTTACTACTTGAAAATGTAATATGTGGCCCGTTTTCTCCCTATCTGCAGCAGCATGTTCTTGTTCACCAGGTCGGCCAGGTCTCGGCGAATGGTCTCTGGACTGACATCAGGACAGAGTTCCTGATACTCGCGGTTGGTGATGCGCTCTTTTTCCAGCAGGTAGGCCAGGGCCTTCTCCTGGCGCTCGTTCAGGTCCAGGTGGGCCCAACGCCCTCGATCTATTTCTTCGCTTACCAGACCATCTCCGTGCCCGTAGAGGGTGACGCGGAATCCGCCCGCTGTCTCCTGGAAACGCGGGGCCGGCAGCCCGTAATCCCGCATCAGTTTGATCATGCGGTCAATCCCATAGCCCAGATGCTCGATGAAACCCATGTCGGCCAACACCTGGACGATGACCTCGTTGCGCGAGAACCGCTCCTCGACGATGTTGTTCACGGTTACGTGGCCGGGTAGGCGGCCTGGGCTGTAAAACTCGATGCGGTCGCTGAACATGAAGATACGGATCTCGTCGCCACGGATGCTGTAGTCGCGGTGGGCCACGGCGTTCACGATGGCCTCGCGCACTGCCTTGGTGGGATACTCCACCTGCTCCTCCCGCTCCAGGCTCACTAGGCGAACCCCGCGCTTCATGTTACTCACCAGGAAGGCCTCGGCGCGGCGAATCTGATCAGGCAGAGTTCCCCTGATGTCCTCTCGCACGAAGGCATCGCTCATCTCCCGTCCGGGGTAGCGGGCCACGATGATCTCGCTGGACTTCACAAAGCGCTCGGGCTGGATGCCAAACAAAAGGATGCCGGCGTTGGTGGGCCGATAGCCCCCCCTCTTTCCCCCCCCACCCTTCGACAAGCTCAGGACACCGCTTTGGGGGGGAGGAAGGGGGGGCGTCACCAGGCAGCCACGGCTGTGCAGGGCCTCCTCAGTGGTAGCTGTGCTCAGCCCCTCCAGGGAAGTCACGTATTTCCCCGCCTTGTCCCAATCTAAGTCGTCGAGGGTCGCGCCAGGTGGGATCAGGGATTCGAAGCTCACCTCACCCCGTTCGATAATCAGCCGACGCAGCGTTTCAGTGGACAGAGGTTTGTTCTGAGAGCCAACGCGGATCAGGTACTTTCCCTGCAGGCTATAGACGTGGGGCAGCCCTGGAGGGATGGTGATAACCAAGACATCTTTGCCGTCTAAGGTTACCACCTCAGGCAAGGGGATGATGAGAGGAGGATCGGTGAGGAGGGCTGCCTCCAGAGCCCCGTCGCGGGCCGCCTCGGCGTTCTTCAGTCCCTGCACCCTGGCCGATCTGGGGTCAACGCCCACCAGAACCGTGCCGCCGCTGGCGTTGGCCAGGGCCATGAGGGATTCCGCCAATTTGTGAGCCGAGGTCCGTTCGGGTATAAGTTCTATCTCCTGTCCCTTCCCCTGTTGCAACAGAACCAAAATCTCATCTGCTGTCATGTTTGCCCCCAATATCGAATATCCAATATCTAATACCCAATACCCAACGTCTATCCATCAGCTATCGGATATTAGATATTGGGTATTGGCTATTCCAGCCGCTTACGAAAACGTGCCGCCGCCAAAGCCAGGATGACCACACCAAAGATGGCCATGGCTATCGCCTGTTCCGTCAGCAGCTCCAGGCCAATCCCTTTCAGAATGATGCCTCGGACAATGACCAGGAAGTAGGTTAGAGGGATAACGTAGCTCAGGTATTGCAACACCTTGGGCATAGCAGCGATAGGGAACATGAAGCCTGAAAGGAATATGGAAGGGAACATGATGAAATAGCTGAGGAGCATGGATTCCTGTTGGGTGTTGGAGACGGTGGAAATGAACAGCCCCAGCCCTAGAGAGGTCATCAGGGCCAGAACCGAAAGGGCCAGGAGAAGGGGGATGCTGCCCCGGATCGGTACTCCGAACCAGAACGACCCGATGGCCAGGACCTCCAAAGTGTCCCAGAAAGCGATGAACACATAGGGCAGCAATTTACCGACGACCAGCTCGTACGATTTGAGAGGGGTGACGATGAGTTGCTCGATGGTGCCCCTCTCTCGCTCCCGCACGATGGCCATGGAGGTGAGGAAGGTGGTCAGGAACTGCAGGATGGATCCGATGAGCCCAGGGATCATGAAGTTGGCACTCTCTAGCTCTGGGTTGTACCAGACCCGAGGGCGCACCTCCAGGCCCGGCTGTTCCTCAGGGTCTATTCCCAGCATCTGTTGTACGATCTCGACGGACTTGGCCTGACCCACCGCCGTGGCCGCGGAGAGAGCGGTGTTGGCGATGTTGGGATCCGACCCGTCTATGACCACACTCACCTGAGCGGTTCCCTCGCGCGCTAGGTCTCTGCTGTAGCCCAGGGGGATGAGCAGCCCTGCACGCGCTTTCCCGCCATCAATGAGGCGAGCCAGGGCTTCCTCGCTGGCAACGTAGTAGTTGATGTCAAAGTAGCCTGAGGCCTGGTAGGTTTCAATAAGCTCCCTGCTTTGAGCTGTGCGATCCTGGTCAAAAACGGCGGTCGAGATGTGGTCCACATCGGTAGTAGCCGCATAGCCTAGCAGGATCAACTGGATCACCGGAATGAGAAACATCACCGCCAGGGTACGGGGGTCGCGAAAGATATGAATGAATTCCTTCCGCATAACGGGCAGGATACGATGCATTTGGACCTTTCACTCTGATGACTGTTCCGATGACATCTGAGCCTGTAGCCATCGGGTGAGATAAAAGATGAAAAAGATCGCCAAGAGTGCCATCAATGAGAGAAAGACCATTAGACCTAGCAGAACCAAACCTCTAAGAGCCAGACCGACTTCATCGGTGGCCGAGGCCATAGAAGAGAAGGATAGAACGACCATACCGAAAGAGGCCACATTCCAGAGAGAGTGCAGACCGACACTGGCTGCGTAAGCGCCTAAGAGATGCCAGGGTCGTCGGGTGGCGAAGAGGGAATACCAGCCCAAGCCCATCAGTCCGCCGCCCAGACAGTGCATGGCCGTCGCCCCAACGCGCAAGGCCGTCACCCGGCCCCAGTCCTCCAAGGAGAGGTTGCCACTAAAGAGCGCCTCGGCCAGGGCGAAGCCGGCGCCGCCAGCCAGGCCCCAGAGAAATGCCCGAGCCTTGCTGGGCCGGCGATAGCTCATGAAAACCACACCTAACGACTTAAACAGCTCCTCGGTCAGGGGAGCAATGACCAGCACGGTTACAGCCAGGGTGATGAGGATCGGTGGGGAGGTCAAAAGGCCATAGGCGTTGTTTGGGTTTTGAAGCCAACTGGGATCTTGTAGGTGAACCGGTAGTTCCTGAAACCATACAGCACCACCTGGTGTGAGAGCCACTAGGGTGAATACAACCACCATTGAGAGCAAGCCCAGCACAGCCTCTGAGCTGAAAGCCGCGAAGGTAGCGAGAAAAGCACCGCTGGCCAGTTGCAGCACCACCTCCCGCCAGCCGATGTCGCCCTGGGCCAGTCTACGGCTAACAAAGGCCAGGAGGAACAGGGGGGGCAAGACAGCACCCAAGACGAAGAAGGGGGGAAAGGTCAGCGCAGGCAGGAGGTCAAAGGCTAGGATCACTTGGCCGAGGATCAAGACCATGACGAAAACAGCAACCAGCACCCAGGCGGATCTAGGGCGGAAGAGTCGCGAGGGAACGCCCCGCAGCGAGTTCAAACCCTGCCAGGCCAGCGGCAAGCCCAACCCCACACCCAAAGCGGCAAAGGAAGCGCTCAGCGTTGAACTCACCAGGTCAATTACCTCTCCCATGATGAAGGGGGAGAAAAGATAAAACGCTCCGGCCAGCAGGCCCAGAAAGGCGATACTAAAGCCGACGATGGCAACGAAAAATTTGGCGATTCTAGGCATTGGTCACCTCCTTGCCGATAATCATACCCTTTTTGCTCAAAATGTCAACCACTACAACAATT